>NZ_LFVY01000049.1 GCF_001050155.1 Nitratireductor soli | reverse complement strand
ATGACCACCCGCATCGACCGCCGCTTCGCCCGGCTCAGGCAAGAAAACCGGCCGGCGCTCGTCACCTACATCATGGGCGGCGATCCCGATTATGAAACGGCCCTGTCGATCATGAAGGCGCTGCCTAAGGCCGGCAGCGACGTGATCGAGTTGGGCATGCCCTTCTCCGATCCGATGGCCGACGGCCCGGCCATCCAGGCGGCCGGCCTGCGCGCGCTCAGGGGCGGCCAGACGCTCGCCAGGACTTTGCAGATGGCGCGTGACTTCCGCGCCGGCGACGACGACACGCCGATCGTCATGATGGGCTATTACAACCCGATCTACATCTATGGCGTCGAGCGCTTCCTGGTCGACGCGAAGGAGGCCGGCATCGACGGGCTGATCATCGTCGACCTGCCGCCGGAGATGGATGCGGAACTGTGCGTGCCGGCCTTGAGGGCCGGGCTGAACTTCATCCGCCTGGCCACGCCGACCACCGATGCCGAACGGCTGCCGAAAGTGCTGCAGAACACGTCGGGCTTCGTCTATTACGTCTCGATGACCGGCGTGACCGGCGCGGCGCTGCCCGACACGAGCAAGGTGGCCGGCGCCGTTTCCCGCATCAAGGAGCACACGGACCTTCCGGTCTGTGTCGGCTTCGGGGTCAAGACGGCGCGCCAGGCGAAGGCGATCGGCGAGGCGGCCGACGGCGTCGTCGTCGGCACGGCGATCGTTGCCGCCATCGCGCAATGCTACGATGGCAAGGGTGCGCAGGTGGCCGACCCCGCCGAGGCCGTCGCCACGCTGGTGCGCGGGCTCGCCGAAGGCGTGCGTGAAG
>NZ_LFVY01000048.1 GCF_001050155.1 Nitratireductor soli | reverse complement strand
CTGTTGGCGTCGGCAAGCGTCCCCTCCTTGACCAGCGTGTGCGCACCGGCGGTCGGAAGCGGCACCCGCGTCGGATCGTCGGGATTGCCGTTGCCGTTCGTGTCCGCATCGGTCGCATCGTTCGGATCGTCCGACAGGTCGGACACCGTATCGCCGTTGGCAGCCGTGCCCGTCACCTCGGCCTGGTTCACCGTCTCGCCGGCATCGAGGTCAGCCTGGGTCAGGACGTGGCTCGCCGTGAAGGTCGCAGCATCGCTCGCGCCGGAAGCCAGGCTGGCGATCGGCCCGCCCGACACCGTCGCATCCGGATCCGTCAACGTGACGTTCGACAGCGTCACATTCCCCGTGTTCGTCACAACGAACGTGTAGCGCACCACCTCGCCGGCGTCCGGCAGGCCGTTGGCGTTCGTATCGTCCGCAAGATCGAACGAGCCGGTCTTCTCGACGCTCAGTGCGGGGTCGCCGGCGATCGGAAACTGCGTCGGGTCGCCGGGATTGCCCCCCGGCGGTCGCGACGTCTGGGTCACGTCGTCGCCGTTCGGATCCTTCGCCGTCATCTCGGCCACATTGTCGATGCCGCCATCGTCGACATCGGCCTGCGTCACCGTATAGACGCCCGTCACGCTCGTTGAATCGACCGCCCCCGGCGCCAGCGGCCCGGGGATCGGGCTGCCCGACACCGTCGCCTTCGAATCCGTCACCACGATGTTGGTCAGGCTCACATTGCCCGTGTTCTCCACCGTGAACACATAGTCGATCGTCTCGCCCACATCGACGCGGCCATTATTGTTGGCGTCGTTGTGCGTTGCCTCCTTGACGAAGTCGCTCTCCCCTTCCTGGGTGAGCGGCGTCGCGGTCGGATCGCCGGGATTGCCGCCCGGCGGGCTTGAATCCGCCGTCACGTCCGTCCCATGCGGATCCTTCGCCGTCGAGGTCGCGTGGTTGTCCACCGTGCCCGCATCGATGTCGGCCTGGGTGATC
>NZ_LFVY01000047.1 GCF_001050155.1 Nitratireductor soli | reverse complement strand
CTCGTCATCCTCGGGCTTGACCCGAGCAACTGTCTTCAGACTTGGTAGCTGAGGCCGGTTTTGACCATAGCGTTGATCCTGACCAGGAGGCGCCTTGCGACGGCGATGATCGCCGTCTTTGCGGCTTTCCCTGCTTCGCGCATGGTCTGATAAGCCATCTTCCAGTGCTGGTCCCAGCGAATGGCGACAAGGGCTGCCATGTACATCGCGCGCCTGACATGGCTCCGGCCGCCGTGGATCGTGCGCTTTCCTTTGTATAGTCCGGATTCGCGTGCATGCGGCGCCAATCCTGCCAGACTTGCTATCTGCCGGCGATTGACACGACCGAGTTCAGGCATGGAGGCCATCAGCCGGCAAGCGACTTGCGGGCCGACACCTGGCGCTGATTGCAGTTGCCGGTACTGCTCGGCGAGTTGTCGATTTGCCTCGATATGGGCGTCGATCTGCTTTTGCAGCGCATCGCGCCGACGCGTCAGGGCGCGTATCGAAGCCTTCAAGTCACTGCATATGAAGGGATCTTTTACTATCGACAGGCGACCCTGCTCGGCAATGATCATGACCACGATATCCTCGCGCCGAGCCTGCAGGTCATAGAGACGTTGCCGGACCGGCTGTATTGGCATGGTGGGTTCGGGTCGCAGTGCCTCGCCCATCATGCAAAGGATGCGCGCATCGAGCCTGTCCGTCTTGGCCAGGAAACCCGCCGCACGGGCGAACTGGCGTGCACGCAACGGGTTCATGCGAACGTAAGGGATGCCGAGCTCATCGAGTTGAGTCCTGAGCTCGTGATCGTAGCGACCGGTCGCCTCGAAGATGACCGTCACCTCGCCAAGACCGGCTACCCATTCGGAAAGGGATGATTGTCGATTGGCAATACGGGTGAGTTTCTGAGTGCTGGCGACGAAGACGTCGATCCAGTTCTTCGAGACATCGACACCGATGTAGCATTGGGGCAAAGTCATGAGGCCTGTCCTTGTCATGCGGGGTCGAACTGTTTGGAACGCCCCAGGCAACTGTTCAGGTTTGACGTCGAATGCGGACGAGCCCCAAGCTCAGGTGCGGTGTCTCAACCACCAGGACCCAGACGGGGTCTCGTCCGCACTTCCAATCAAATCACAGTTCGAAGAGACAAGGATCCAT
>NZ_LFVY01000046.1 GCF_001050155.1 Nitratireductor soli | reverse complement strand
ACTCAGTGATCGATGCGACGATGCCGGCGCCGACGGTACGTCCGCCTTCACGGATGGCGAAGCGCAGCTTCTCTTCCATGGCGATCGGCACGATCAGCGTCACGTCGACCGTCACATTGTCGCCCGGCATCACCATTTCCGTGCCTTCCGGCAGCGTCACGATGCCCGTCACGTCCGTCGTGCGGAAATAGAACTGCGGACGGTAGTTGGTGAAGAACGGCGTATGACGGCCGCCCTCTTCCTTCGTCAGGATGTAGGCTTCGGCCTTGAACTTCGTGTGCGGCTTCACCGAGCCGGGCTTGCACAGCACCTGGCCGCGCTCGACGCCCTCGCGGTCGACGCCGCGGATCAGCGCCCCGATGTTGTCGCCGGCCTGCCCCTGGTCGAGCAGCTTGCGGAACATCTCGACGCCCGTCACCGTCGTCTTCGTCGTGTCGCGGATGCCGACGATCTCGACTTCCTCGCCAACCTTCACGATGCCGCGCTCGACGCGACCCGTCACGACCGTGCCGCGGCCCGAGATCGAGAACACGTCCTCGATCGGCATCAGGAACGGCTGGTCGATCGGACGCTCCGGCGTCGGGATGTACTTGTCCACCTCGGCCATCAGCGCCCGCACCGCGTCCTCGCCGATCGTCTTGTCCGAATCTTCAAGTGCGGCAAGCGCCGAACCCTTGACGATCGGAATATCGTCGCCGGGGAAGTCGTAGCTCGACAGAAGCTCGCGAACCTCCAGCTCGACCAGCTCGAGAAGCTCTTCATCGTCCACCTGGTCGACCTTGTTCAAAAACACCACGAGGCTCGGAACGCCGACCTGGCGGGCCAGCAGGATGTGCTCGCGCGTCTGCGGCATCGGGCCGTCGGCCGCCGAAACCACCAGGATCGCACCGTCCATCTGCGCCGCGCCCGTGATCATGTTCTTCACATAGTCCGCGTGGCCCGGGCAATCCACATGGGCGTAGTGACGCGCTTCCGTCTCATACTCCACATGCGCCGTCGAGATCGTGATGCCGCGCGCCTTCTCTTCCGGCGCTGCGTCGATCTGGTCATAGGCGCGGTAGTCGCCAAAATACTTCGTGATCGCAGCCGTCAAAGACGTCTTCCCATGGTCAACGTGACCAATCGTGCCAATGTTCACATGCGGCTTCGTACGCTCAAATTTACCTTTGGCCAT
>NZ_LFVY01000045.1 GCF_001050155.1 Nitratireductor soli | reverse complement strand
TGACCTGCTCCCCTGAGATGTTCCCGATTTTGGGTTAGCCTGTTCCTCAAGGAAGGAGACAGGCAATGAAGCGATCACGGTTCTCGGAAGAACAGATCATCGGCATTTTGAAGGAGCATCAGGCGGGCATGTCGCCGTCCGAGCTGTGCCGCAAGCACGGCATCTCTGATGCGACCTTCTATACCTGGCGCAAGAAGTATGGCGGGATGGATGTGTCGGACGCCAAGCGGCTGAAGGCGCTTGAGGAAGAGAATGCGAAGCTGAAGAGGCTTCTGGCAGAGCAGATGATGGATGTCTCGACGCTCCGCGAGATGCTGACAAAAAACTTCTGACGCCCGGCTCAAGGAGGAACGCCGTGAGTTGGGCAATCGAGATGAAGGACTATTCGCAGCGGCGTGCCTGTGCCCTGGTTGGCATTGCGCCGCGCGTCTTCCGTTACCAGTCAAGCCGGCCGGACGATGCCGGCCTGCGACAGCGCTTGCGGGAGCTGTCGTCGGAACGGCGACGGTTCGGCTACCGCCGTCTGCACCTGCTTTTGAAGCGGGAGGACGTCGCGGTGAACTGGAAGAAGCTCTACCGGATTTACAAGGAAGAGCGGCTGACGGTCCGAAAACGCGGCGGCCGCAAGCGAGCCTTGGGCACGCGGGCGCCGATGGCGATCCCGCAGGATCCGAACCAGAGATGGTCACTCGACTTCGTGTCGGACACGCTGGTGGATGGTCGTCGCTTCCGCATCCTGTGTGTCATCGACGACTTCAGCCGGGAATGCCTGGCAACGGTGGTCGACAACTCGCTCTCGGGCGAACGCGTGGCTCGGGAACTGGATGCTATCGCGGAACGCCGCGGATATCCCGGCATGGTGGTCAGCGACAATGGCACCGAGCTCACCTCGAATGCGATGCTCGCCTGGCAGCAGGATCGCAGCGTCGAGTGGCACTACATCGCACCGGGCAAACCCATGCAGAACGGCTTTGTGGAAAGCTTCAACGGCAGGCTGAGGGACGAGTGTCTTAACGAGCATCTGTTCCGCAACTACCGCCACGCTCGCGAGATCATCGAGGAGTGGAGGATCGACTACAATTTGCACCGGCCGCACACCAGCCTCGACGGGCTCACGCCGAACGAATTTGCAACCCGGTCCGAAAGGGACCACAACGTGAACAGGACTAACCTATGAATGGGTACATTCAGGGGAGCAGGTCA
>NZ_LFVY01000044.1 GCF_001050155.1 Nitratireductor soli | reverse complement strand
AGTCTTAATGCATGATCGGCTTTCCGGCCATTGCCTGTGCAGATGGTGGTGCCGATCCACGGGTCGGCGCCGGCCAGATGATGGCCTCCGGTGTCGGGGGCTTATATCCGAGCGATGAGTGCGGCCGCTCGGTGTTGTAGTAGCACCGCCATGCCTCGATGATGGCCTTGGCCTCGGCGAGGCTGTAGAAGATCTCACCGTTGAGCAGTTCATCTCGGAGTTTGGAGTTGAAGCTCTCGCAGTAGCCGTTCTCTCAAGGGCTTCCCGGCTCGATGAAGGCGGTCTTCGCGCCGACAGCGGCGATCCACTCCCGCACGGCTTTGGCGATGAACTCCGGGCCATTGTCGGAACGAACATGACCGGGCACACCACGCAGGATGAACAGGTCCGACAGGGCGTCGATGACATCGGTCGAGTTGAGCTTGCGCGCGATCCGGATCGCCAGGCACTCCCGGGTGAACTCGTCGATGATGTTGAGCATGCGGAACTTCCTGCCATTGTGCGTCCGGCCCTCGACAGAATCATAGGACCAGACATGGTTGGGGTGTTCCGGTCGAAGCCGGATACACGATCCGTCATTCAGCCAGAGACGTCCTCTCTTGGGTTGTTTCTGGGGAACCTTCAGCCCCTCCCGCCGCCAAATGCGCTCGACGCGCTTGGCATTCACCGTCCAGCCCTCAGATCGCAGCATCGCCGTGATCCGGCGATAGCCATAGCGGCCATACCGGGAAGCGAGCCGGATGATGTCGGCGGTGAGCGCCTCTTCATCCGGCCGGCCTCTGGGCTTCTTGCGCTGGGTCGAACGGTGCTGACCAAGAACCCTGCAGGCGAAGCGCTCCGAGACGGAGAACTTCGACATCACATGGTCAATGCAACGGCGACGGCGGGCGGGGCTTAATAGTTTCCCGAAGCAGCCTCCTTCAGGATCAGCTTCTCCAATGTCAGGTCCGAAACCGCCTTGCGTAGCCGATCGTTCTCTTTCTCAAGCTCCTTGAGACGCTTCACCTGGTCGCCCTTAAGGCCACCGAACTCCTTGCGCCACCGGTAATAGGTGAATTGCGTCACGCCGATCGAACGAACAGCTTCGCCAACCGATTTTCCTTGCGACAGCAGAACATCGACCTGGCGCAGCTTCGCGACGATCTCTTCGGGCTTGTGCTTCTTCTGGCGCATTCCAACGTCCGCTCTACGGCTCAATAGCCTACTTCAGCGAGGACCACTTTTCAGGGGGCAGGCCAA
>NZ_LFVY01000043.1 GCF_001050155.1 Nitratireductor soli | reverse complement strand
GATCACAGCCGCATTCGATGGCGGACGCATCACCTCGGATGGGCCAATAACACACTGACGCAGAGACAGGATTGCCACAGGATTGATGGTGACGACGATGAGGACAAACGATGCGGTTATGCGGGCCGTCGAACAGATTGCGCAGGCTCAAAAAGAGATCGATGCTTTGGTTCCTACATTCGCTGAATTGGACGAGCAGCTTGTAACCATCGACAGCCTTTTAGCTGGAAGGAGCGACGATCATGGCCATTCTTAAGCCAGAAATCACCCTTCGGTCATCGACGCGCGGCTTGCCGGACTTTCCATGAGGAAGGTGAGGTTCAGGAGCCGCCCTTGCCTCGTCAGATAGCCAAAACAACGACTGCTTTGCCATTTCTTTTCTTCAATCCTCAAATCAGACAAGAAGAATCCAACAAAATCAGCCTAAAGTATAGGTCCCCATCCTAGAGTCCGGAATGAACGGTGCAGCGCACGCGCTTGAACGTATTGATGCCGCCCTGGCGAAGGGCGGCTTCAAGTTCTGCACGGAAGAACAGTGAAAATTTGAGCGTGGGATCGACCCATAGGTTGCTTCCGCCTGTCAATGCCCCGGAAACGACGATGTCGCCATCCTCGGTGACAGGGGCGCTGCGGAATAAATCGTAGCCCTTGTAGACACGCTGGATGCCTTTGGACCGTTCAGTGTCGAGCGCGGGCCTATGGTCGATATTGGCGATCAAGAAGAATGTGCCCGGCAACTCTGTCGCCCCATCGTTCTGGTAGACGGTGACCGGGCAGAGCTGCGCGCGCCCCAGATTGAATTTGCGCAGTATGTCGGCGCATTTGGCTGACACAGCAAAAAAACCGTTGGCGTAGAAAAAATCCGGCAGGCCTTTGAGCAGCTTGTCCTTGTAACGCCCGAAGTACTTTTTCGGCAGTTCATCCGGATCCAGGACCTCGCCCTTTTCGTAGCGCTTGGCGATCGCGGCGGAGTGCTTGAGATCAGAGCGTGTGAGATCCGATTCGATTCCCGGCATGAAACTGCTCTCGAGCACAGGAAAGCTGACCCAGGCTTCATCCTTCATCCGGCATTCCCCCTTAATTGCCCTTTCGGCATGACAATAGCACACAAAGCGGTCCGCCAAGCCTTGGCTCGCGCTGGCCGCTGTAAATTGATGCGAGGTGGCCTAACCCGTCTGATGCACGACGGAAGTTTAGCGGGTTGGCGGATGTAGCACAAGCGATTGATTTAGCGTAGGATTCGGTT
>NZ_LFVY01000042.1 GCF_001050155.1 Nitratireductor soli | reverse complement strand
CCAGCGGCAAAACCGTCAGCCGGTAGAAGCCCCGGTTCGCCTCCTGGTTACTGGCATAGGTATAGTCGCCGGGAATGCCTGGCTGCATCAACGCGCCGCGGAGCGAAATCCACTAACCACGGTGTTTCCAGTATTGTTACTCGCGCATGAGCGCGAAACATCAACTTGCGGCAAAAATATTCCCCACACCGCTGTCAATTATTAAATCGAAAAGAAATAAATAATACTTAATAATACTACATAAGAAGTGAAATTTTTCAATATAATTATATTTAAAATTACTATTTAAGAATAGTTGATATCGTATAAATAAAAGACATAGAGACAAAAAATACTGATAAGCCCCATGAGATAATCAATGTAAGTAGATTTTCCCATAAAATCTCCTTTTCGAATGCTAGAAAATATACATAACCAAAAAAACTTTCTGGGACAGAGCATTTACTTAATTCATCAATACCGCAATATGCTCCCTGAGGATTGTGATCCAATGCTACATAGGCAATAGCGGCCGAAACAGCGATGGAAACGGACATAGATGCCAGCGCTGAAATTATCCCGATTTTGACACACCCTCTAAAACTTCCACCAAAGTTCATTGTCATATATCACTTGCACCCTGGCCCCGTAGTCCGACACTTTTCTGGCGGAGAGATTGTTATACACGGTGGCGATCTTTGCAACGCTGGGCTTTGAAATACGGGCCGCAATTCGTTTGAGTAAGGTGACGCCGGCACGAATATTGATCTCCGGATCTTTCAATTCTTCGCGTGTCCAGCCAAGATCCCTCCAATAAGAGGAATGCACGTTCATCGGCATTAAAGTCCTCGGCCACGGATGTACCTTATCATAATAGCCGTGTGTCGTTTCCATGTAGATGATTGCCATGACGAGCTTTGAATCAAGTTTTTGCGCAATCGACTCCTGCACAGCGGTAAAGGCGTGGTCGAAAACCTGATGCAACTGGTGAAGCTCATAAGTAGGTTTTGAACCATCAGCCGAAGGGTTGTCTGCAACCTCGAAAATTGCAGGCGTGTCCCGCAGGATACTTTCTTTACGGGCAGTTGCGGTATTCGTCGTAGGCAGACTTCCGATGAGAGCCACCGGTGGATTGGTGCCATTCATGGCATCACTGGCAATAACCTCATCCCGAGTCACTCCACTCTCACCATCATCCGCCACCGCCCCGCCGCCTGCCCACCTCCCGCCATCACTCTGGCCAGCTGGCACACGTGGCTGCGAGCGCCAGTTCGGATTGTGCTTCAGCGCCTGGTCCAGCCGCCGCACTGCAAACAGCACGTTGATCCAGGCAATGTCTCCTACAACGCGCGCGGCAAGCGTCCGGCCATCCTCAGCCATCCCACTCACCCTTCGCCGCGCGGGGCGTATCCC
>NZ_LFVY01000041.1 GCF_001050155.1 Nitratireductor soli | reverse complement strand
CAGCGGCCGGTGTCGGCCGCAATGACACCTCCTCAGCCTATGGCCGGGGAGGCTGTGGCGCATTCTCTAGCCGCGCGTTCTCGTCAAGCACCGTTTTAGTTCTTCCGCATGCACGTCCTTTCCGGTGAGCAGGGATCATCTCTGCAATCGGGTCAGCATTCTCTCCGCGGTCCAATCGGCTGATCGTCGCTATGACGATCCCGGCCGGGATCTGCTGATCCGCCGCAATTGTGGGTTCAAAAAGGGAGGGGCTGCCAATATGTCACAACGGGTTCTGTGTCTGCACCCAATACGCCACGCGCACGTCACCACATCCCTTCGTCCCTGCAGAGACCGTTTCCTGGTAGAAACAGGAAACCTGCTACACCACGGCACCCTCAACCGGCACCGGGGGTTCCTTGATCTTTTTCGGACGATAGACTTGGCCGCTTACCCAGAGCCTGTGCAGCAGAACGGCGAGCTTGCGGGCGACTGCGATCTTGGCCTTGTTGAAGCCGATGCGCCTCGCCAGCCGCACGCCCCACGCCCTGAGCGGCGTCCAGGTTTTGGTGCTGACCAGCATCACTGTGGCAGCCCGCACCAGCGCCAGCCGGACCATGCTGTCGCCGCGTTTGCTGATTTTGCCTGACTGGTGGCTTTCGCCGGATTGAAAGACGCGCGGGGTCAAACCGAAATAGGCGCCGATGTCATTGGCATCCTTGAAGCGAGATGGATCGTCGATTGCGGTTACGTAAGTCAACGCGGTGACAGGACCAACCCCGGGCACGGTCATCAATCTGCGGCATACGGGGTCGGCGGCCGCCATCTTCTCGACCTCCTTGTCGTAGCATTCGATCTGGCGCCACATATCTCGGTGCATGTCGAGCATCGGCAGAATGGAGCTGACCAGCTTTATGCCGTTCGCGCTCGCCTCCCTGAGCTTGCCGAGAACCCTCTGCCGAAACGTATCGTGAGTGACGGAACCGCGAGAAACCAGGAGCCCGAATGGCTTCATCAGCCCAGTGATGCGGTTCTCCAGCGTCACCCGCATGCCGACGAGGTTGTGGCGCAACGACAATGTGGTGCGCGCTTCCTGCGCCCAGAGGCTCTTGAGGTGAACGACGCGAATCCAATCCTCCCCCATCCGCATCAGTTCGGCCAGGCCCCGCGCGTCGTTCTTGTCGGTCTTGTTCCGACGCATCGACAGGGCGCGATAGGTCTGGAAGGATTCCAGAACGACGACCGGCAAGCCTGCCTTCATCAGCTCGGTATGGAGCCAGGGTGAAAGAGCGCCGGCCTCGAGCCCGATCTTCTCCACACAATCAGATCGCTTACGGATATAGGCCACCAAATCGAATGGCCTGGTCAGGCACATGCCCTCCGAAACGACCTTGCCCTTGTCGTCAATTATACAAACTGCCGTGCTCTTTTGTGATACATCCAATCCAATGAAATGCCGTGGGTCCGTCATTCGCCAAAATCCCCGTTGAATAGCCTGCCTATGCTCATTATGCGGAGCGCAGCGCGGCTACCCAATATGTCCAGGGCTTCGGCCTAAAGGCCATGGCGGTCGTCTGCTGGCGGCTTACGAACTCCCCGGTCGCCAGGGCGCCCTGCCCTGGTG
>NZ_LFVY01000040.1 GCF_001050155.1 Nitratireductor soli | reverse complement strand
GTGCGGCAGGCCGTCACTGAACGCTGGCGCACCATCGGCGGCCGCTACCGCCTCGACATCGAAACCAGGATCGAGACCGGGCGGACGCAACGGCCGGCCGGACGTCGCACGGCGCCTTACGCCGTCTACAAGTGAGCGATTGGCAAGCGCACGCGGGGGTCGACGCCCGCGTGCCGACCGCCAACCGTAACGATACGTCGCGGCAACTGATGCCGCGTGTTCATCCGTCCTAAGTGTCCTGCCGATTTGCCTCCGCCCGCAAGGGCCTCAACCATGAACCGATGGCGCGATGGGGATTCCACGACATGCCAAAGCTGATCGATACGTCATATGCACGGGGTAACGCTGTCCGCCAGAGGCTGGGCGCCGCCCTGCCTCTTGCCGCGGCATTGATGGCATTCTGGGCGCCGGGCACCGCAGAGGCGCAGGTGCAGAGAAGTTTTATCAATCTGGGGTTCGAGCAGCCGGCTTTCTCGTGCCCGTCGGCATTCGTTCCAAGCACCAGTGTTCCCGGATGGGAAACGACGCATTCATCCACGGCGGGAAGCTGCGGCTTTGGGGCAGGGCCAATATTTGAAATGTGGAGGACTGGCTTCTTGAGCGTTCCCGCCCGAGCCGGTTCGCAGTTCATAGAGTTGAACGCATATCAGGCTTCTCGTGCTTACCAAAGCGTTTGCGTGGCGGCGGGTGAACAAATTGGCTGGCGGTTCAGTCACCGGGGCCGGGATGGCACGGATGTCATGGAATTCAAGATGGGTGCGTCGGGGAACCGGGTGGTACGGGTGAACACATCATCAGCGGGCGCTGGCGGCGTGGTAACCTGTTATGAAGAAGGCAGCGTTACCAGCAACACATGTTCATCAGTGCAAGCTGGTTCGTGGCGGGACTATTCGGGAACATTTACCTGGAGTGGTGCGACCAGTACCCAGCAGTTCGGCTTTGAAGCGATTGGTGCGGGGGCATCAGGCAATTTCCTCGACGAGATTCAGCTTTCGATTCTTCCCTTCGTCGAACTTCGTCCTGCGACGGCTTCCGCTCCGGAGAGCGATCCTTCCTCGCAGCTTCCACAGATCGCGGTGAGCGGCGACATCACGGCGCCCTTGGCCGTGACCGTGAATGTGGTGGGCGGGACCGCGGTGCTGGGCAGCGACTTTTCGACGCCGGGGGGCGGGGCGAGTTTTACGGTGACCATCCCCGCAGGCACCTATGCGGGCATACTCTTTCCGCTGGGCGTTTCGGTGACGAAGGACGCGGACGGGAGCGAGAGTGACGAGACGATCGAGTTCGAGGTGCAGGCGGACCCGGCCTACATCCTGAGCAGCACACAGACCTGCGGCGATGCGCCGATCGCGCGCAGCATCTACACGATCCAGGAAGAGAAGATCGCGCTGACCAAGACGGCGACGCTGAACGACCCGAACAGCAACGGCGTGCCGGACGCGGGCGAGACGATCACCTACGCCTTCACGGTGGAGAACACCGGCTCGGTGGATCTGACGAATGTGAGCGTGAACGATTCGACGCCGGGGGTGACGGTATCGGGCGGCCCGATCAGCCTTGCGGCGGGCGCTTCGAATGCGACGAGCTTCACGGCAAGCCATACGCTGACGCAGGCGGATGTGGATGCGGGCACGTTCGTGAACCAGGCGGAAGCTTCGGGAAGGGTGGCTTCGACGGGCTTCACCATCACGGACCTTTCGGACGACCC
>NZ_LFVY01000004.1 GCF_001050155.1 Nitratireductor soli | reverse complement strand
AGGCAGGTCCGGCAGTTCAAAAGCCATGGGGTAACTCCCTCGTACAGGTGGTTGAAAATCTACAAAAGGCAGATGGGGTCATGCCTGTGATGTGACAATAGCCTCGCCGCCCGTTTGTTCCAGAAAAGCCTCGTAAAAGCGGCTATGAATGGGCCCATTCCCAATAGAGGTCGCGCGCCTTCTTGGCCACAGGCCCTGCCTGAAAATCGTTCTGCTCGACCTTGTTGACCGGAACGACCTTCGAATGATTGCCGGTCGAGAAAACCTCGTCCGCTCCAAGAAAATCCGCCACGGAGAGCGTTTTTTCGACAACTTCGATGCCCGCTTCGCGCAGGAGCCCGATAATGCGGCTGCGCGTGATGCCGGACAGGAAGGTGCCGTTCGGCGCAGGGGTGAAAACGACGCCATCCTTGACCATGAAGATGTTCGAGCTGCCGGTTTCGGCGACATTGCCCAGGAGGTCGAGCACCAGCGCGTTGTCATAGCCGCGGCTGCGTGCCTCCAGAATGGCGCGGCCATTGTTGGGGTAGAGGCAGCCGGCCTTGGCATTGGTCGGCGCGGTCTCCAGCGTCGGCCGGCGGAAGGGCGACACGGATACGGAAAAGCCGGAGGGGGCGATCATCGGCGCTTCGTACAGGCACAGACAAAAGCGTGTCGATTCGGGATCGGCCGGCACGCCCATATAGCCGCCATGCTCGCCCCAATACATCGGCCGGATATAGACCGCCGTCTTGCCGTCGAACCTCTTCAATCCATCTCTGGCCAGGCCGACGATCTCGTCGGCCTGCATGGTCGGCCTCAAGCCCAGATTGGTGGCCGAGGCGTTGACCCTCTCCGCATGGCGATCGAGATCCGGGGCCACGTCCTCGAACCAGCGCGCGCCGTCGAAAACGGTGGAGCCGAGCCACATTGCGTGGCTGCGCGGACCGATGAGCGGCACATTGCCTTCGTGCCAATCGCCATCAACATAGCTCCATGTCGCCGATTGGACTTCGCTCACTACGGTCATGATGCGTCTCTTCCTTCCAGAAGCCGCTGCGCCGGAAAGGCCGCGGCAAAAACGTTAACCCATTGCTGCCATGCATCGAAAGGAGTTTGCGCGGCCGCGTCAATCGCTGCCGTTCATCTATCGATAAGGCCAGACGCCGTTCTTGACCGCCGCGCGGGTCTGCGGTCAAGTGCATTGTGGTACAAGGAGTGTTCATGCGCCACGCCGCCTATGTGTTCGATGCCTATGGTACGCTGTTCGACGTGCATGCCGCCGTGCGCCGCCATGCCGGCGAGATCGGCCCCCAGGGGCAGCTCTTCTCGGAACTGTGGCGGGCAAAGCAGCTCGAATATTCCTGGGTGTCGACCCTGATGGGGCACTATGCCGATTTCTGGACGATGACGGAGCGGGGTCTCGATTTCGCTTTCGCCAAGATGCCGACGGTCGATCGGCGTCTGCGACAGCCCCTCCTGGACGCCTATTGGCAACTCGATTGCTATGAGGAAGTGCCGGCCGTTCTGAAAGCGCTGAAGGCCGGCGGCGCGCGTCTCGCCATTCTGTCGAACGGCTCACCGGCAATGCTCGAATCGGCGATCCGCTCCTCCGCGCTGGACACGGTTTTGGACGACGTGTTCTCGGTGGAGACCGTGCGCCGCTTCAAGACCGATCAATCCGTCTATGAAATGGTCACCAATGCATGGCGCATCTATCCGGACGCGGTCTCATTCCAATCGTCGAATCGCTGGGATATCGCCGGGGCGCGGCGCTTCGGGTTCCACACGGTATGGCTCAACCGAACCGGCCAGCCCGACGAGTACGAGGATTTTCCGCCCGATCTGATCCTGCCCTCGCTCCAGGGCCTCGGCTCCTGACGGCGGCTCCATGTGCCGAATGATGCAGTTATAACACAGTTCACCAATAAGTTATGTGCAGTGAACATTTTCCACCTTTCAGACAAGTTCCACCGGTCTATCAAGCGCATGCCGATATTTTTCGGAGCCAGGGAGGATTGTTGGGAGTTTTCCCATCCTGGTGGTGCGATCCAGACAGATGGTACCATCTGTCTGGACAAATCGCCCCACCAGATCAATAGCTTGTGGGCTGACTTGTCGAAACGGATGGGTATCATCCGTTTCGGTCAGACCACTAGTGAGGCCGGGCGCCCTCGATCAGCGCGCGGCGTCATCGTCTCGACCAACCGCTAGAACAACGAAGAGATCCATGTCCAATTCTTCCATTGCCGCACACGCGATGTCCCGTCGCTCGTTCCTTTCGGCAAGCGTGGCCGGCGCCGCGTCGCTGACCCTGTCGGCTTGCGTGAGCTCGGCCGGCGACACGCGGGCCGTGGTTGAACGCCGCGTGCCGGAGCCCGAGGTGGTGACCACCACCTCCTTGATGTACGCAGCCGTCAGCGATGCCGGCTACGACGTTCCGGCCGTGCCGTTCCAGAAGATCAATCCACGCTACTACCGCCAGGAGGTCGCCGATCCGACCGGCGAGCGCGCCGGAACGATCATCGTCGATACGGCGAACCATTTTCTCTACCTGGTGCGCGGCAATGGGCGCGCTCTGCGTTATGGCGTGGGCCTCGGCCGCGCCGGCTTCGAATGGGCGGGTCGCGCCGAGATCAAATTCAAGCAGCAGTGGCCGCGCTGGTTCCCGCCGAACGAGATGATCGACCGCCAGCCGGAGCTCGAAAAATACCGCGCCGAATACGACAAGAGGAACGACCAGTGGCTGGGCGGCATGCAGCCCGGCATCGCCAATCCGCTTGGCGCGCGCGCCCTCTATATCTTCCAGGACGGCAAGGACACGCTGTTCCGCGTCCACGGCTCTCCCGAATGGTGGACCATCGGCAAGTCCGTGTCGTCGGGCTGCGTTCGCATGATCAACCAGGATGTGATGGATCTCTACAACCGCGTGCCCGATGGCGCGCCGATCCTGGTTACCTCAGGCCTGCCGAGCGTCTGAACCGGATCGCTCAGACGCAGACGAGATTGAAAAGGGGCCTCACAGCCCCTTTTTTAAACTCCCCAATATGCCGCGCACCAGGGCGCGTCCGAGCGAGGAGCCGACCGAGCGCACCACGGATTTCATGGCCGCCTCGGTCACCGTCTGACGGTTTGACGTGCGGCTCGTGGTCCGTGTGGTCCTGCGCGGCGCTGGCCGCGAGGGCGTGCCGCCACCGCCGCCGAAATCGGGCAGCGACCAGCGCGAACGCCCTTCGGTCGCGCCCTGCTCCTCCTCTTCCTTCTGCTGTGCCTCTGCCTCGGCCTTCGCCTTGTCCTCGGCGCGCTTCTGCAGAATCTCGAACGCCGATTCGCGGTCGATCTCCTCGTCATACTGCCCGGCGACAGGGCTTTCCTTCATCAGCGTGTCGCGTTCGGCGTCGGTGATCGGCCCGAGCCGCGAGGCAGGCGGCCTGATCAGCGTGCGCTGAACCATCGAGGGAACGCCCTTCGCCTCGAGCGTCGAGACCAGCGCCTCGCCGACGCCCAGTTTGGTGATCGCCTCGAAGCAACTGAAATCCGGATTGGGTCGAAAGGTATCGGCGGCGGTCTTCACGGCCTTCTGCTCGCGTGGCGTATAGGCGCGCAAAGCGTGCTGCACGCGGTTGCCGAGCTGGCTCAGCACGGTTTCGGGCACGTCGAGCGGGTTCTGTGTGACGAAATAGACGCCGACACCCTTCGAGCGGATCAGACGCACCACTTGCTCCACCCGGTCGACGAGGATCTTCGGTGCCTCGTCGAAAAGGAGGTGGGCCTCATCGAAGAAGAACACCAGTTTCGGCCGCTCGGGATCGCCGATTTCGGGCAGTTCCTCGAACAGTTCCGACAACAGCCACAGCAGGAACGTCGCATAAAGGCGCGGGTTCATCATCAGCTTGTCGGCGGCGAGCACGTTGATCGCGCCGCGCCCGTCACGCGTCGTGCGCATGATGTCGGCGATGTTGAGCGCCGGCTCGCCGAAGAAGTGTTCCGCCCCCTGTTGTTCAAGCACCAGCAGCGTGCGCTGGATGGCGCCCACCGACTGTTTGGAGACATTGCCGTAACGCGTTCCGATTTCGGCGGCACGGTCGGCCACATGGGCCAGCAACGCCTGCAGATCCTTCATGTCGAGCAGCAGCAGGCCTTCCTCGTCGGCAATGCGGAAAGCGATGTTCAGCACGCCCTCCTGCGCGTCGGACAAGTTCATCAGCCGCGACAGGAGAAGCGGCCCCATTTCCGAGATCGTCGTGCGTATCGGGTGCCCCTTCTCGCCGAACAGATCCCAGAAGATGACGGGAAATTCCTGGAACTCATACGGATCGAGCTTGATCGCCTCTGCCCGCTTGGCAAGAAAATCCTTCGCCTCGCCCATCATGGCGATGCCCGACAGATCGCCCTTGACGTCGGCGCAGAAGACCGGCACGCCGGCATTGGAAAAGCCCTCCGCAAGCACTTGCAGCGTCACCGTTTTGCCTGTGCCGGTTGCACCGGTTACCAGTCCATGGCGGTTGGCGTATTTGAGCAGAAGACTTTCAGCCTGCTGGTAGCTGTCGTCCGGCCGCCGGCTGGCGCCAAGGAAAATGCTGTCTTCCGCGGTCATCGAAAATCGCCTCGCTCTGTGCATGCCGCGCTGCGGCACAATGGCATTCGGTATAATCAGCCATCGGCAAAGTCTCAACGGCGTTCTGCGATACCGATACGGGCGCGTCATTCTTGCAACGCACAACGGCTATTCGGCCAATGATGCATTGCGACCCGGCATCCCGCGTCATAAACTCGGTTTACTATTGGGTGTTGCTCATGGTTCGGCATGCACGCCTTTGATGTGCATGGGCTTGAAACCCTCGGCGAAGCGGGAGGCAGGATGGATCGCTCGATCCTTAAGAAGGTGGAATTTCCACAGATCGACGAGGAGCGCTGGCGCGCCCTGGTGAGCGACAGCCTCAAGGGCGACGGTGATGCGGATTCCCTCGCCTGGCAGACCGATGACGGCATCTCCATGCAAGCCCTTTACCCGCGCGCCGAGGGCGCAAAGCCCCTATCGCGCGGCCGTGCGGCGCCCGGTTGGACGGCGGTCCAGCGCATCGACGATCCCGATCCCGAGCGCGCCAATCGCCAGGCCCGCGAGGATGTCGCCCAGGGCGCGAAGGGCTTGTCTCTGGTCCTGGCCGGCGCCCCCAATGCGTTCGGCTTCGGCCTGCCGGCGACGCCGGAGGCACTGGCCACCGCACTTGGCGGCATCTCGCTGCACAACATGCATCTGCGCATGGACGCCAACCCGAACAGCCGCGCGGCCGTCGACTGGCTGACGCAGTTGTTTACCGAGCGGCGCATCAACCCGGCGCGCATGACCTTATCCTTCGGCATCTCCCCGGCCGCCACCTTTGCCGGCACGGGGGCCTTGCGCATGTCGATCGAGGCGCTCGAAGCCTCGATGCCGCAGTCCTTCGCCGGGTTCTTCGCCATGGATTTGCCCGGCATCCTGCTTGAGGGCGATGGCCGCGTGTTCCACAATGCCGGCGCTTCGGAAGCGCAGGAACTGGGCATCATGCTGGCATCCGCGGTCTCGCATCTGCGCATGTTCGAGCAGGCCCGCCAGCCGCTCGTTTATGCCGCGCCGCATATCGGCTTCTCGCTCTGCGTCGATCAGGATCAGTTCCTGTCGGTTGCGAAGATCCGCGCCTTGCACCGCCTGTGGGCGCGGGTCCAGGAAACGTGCTCGATTGAGCCGACGCCGGCGACCATCCATGCGGAGACCTCCTATCGCATGATGACGGCGAAGGATCCCGAGACCAATATCCTGCGTACGACCATCGCCGCCTTTGCCGCCGTGGTCGGCGGCGCGGACACGCTTTCCGTGTTGCCGCACACGGTGGTGCATGGGCTGGCCGACCCGGCGGCGCGACGGCTTGCGCGCAACACACAATTGATCCTGGCCGACGAAAGCCACCTCGGCCTCGTGATGGATCCGACGGCCGGCGCCGGCGGCATCGAGAAGCTGACCGGCGCGCTGTGCGAAAAGGCATGGGAGGAGTTCCGCCAGATCGAGAGCGAGGGCGGGGTCTTGCGCAGCCTGATGGGCGGCCATGTCCAGCAGCGCGTTCTGGCCATGCGCGAACAGCGCCGAGAGCACGTCAATGACGGCAGCAAGGCGATCATCGGCACCACGCTCTATCCTGCCGACCACGAGCGACCGGTAGCGACGCTCGCCGCGCAATCGCCGTCCATCACGATGGATGCGGCGGTCACCTGCCAGGCGCTCTTGGCCCAGCGGATCGATGAATCCGCCGGAGGCAGTGCATGATCCCGGACTTTTCCAGCCTCGCCTGGTCGGTCCCCGCTTCTGCTCCCTCCGCTCAAACGGTCCCTCCGGCGATGACGCCGGAGGGCATCGCGATTAACGCATCCTACGGCGAAGCCGATCTCAAGGGGTTGCGCTTTCTCGATACCTATCCGGGCGCCGCGCCCTTCATTCGTGGCCCCTACCCGACCATGTATGCCCGCCAGCCATGGACCATCCGGCAATATGCGGGTTTCTCGACGGCCGAGGAATCGAATGCCTTTTATCGGCGCAATCTGGCCGCCGGGCAGAAAGGCCTATCGGTCGCCTTCGATCTCGCCACCCATCGCGGCTATGACAGCGATCATCCGCGCGTGGCCGGCGATGTGGGCATGGCGGGCGTGGCGATCGATTCCATTCTCGACATGCGCCAGCTGTTCGACGGCATCCCGCTCGACAAGATGAGCGTGTCAATGACCATGAACGGCGCCGTCCTGCCGATCATGGCGCTGTACATCGTCGCGGCGGAAGAACAGGGCGTTGCCCAGAAGAACCTGGCCGGCACCATTCAGAACGACATTCTGAAGGAGTTCATGGTCCGCAACACCTATATCTACCCGCCCACGCCGTCGATGCGCATCATTTCGGACATCTTCTCCTACACGGCGGAGAAGATGCCGAAGTTCAATTCCATCTCGATCTCCGGCTACCATCTGCAGGAAGCCGGCGCGACCGCCGACCTGGAACTCGCCTACACCATTGCCGACGGCATCGAGTATGCGCGCGCCGGCATCGCCGCCGGCCTCGACATCGACCATTTCGCGCCGCGCCTCTCCTTCTTCTGGGCCATCGGCATGAATTTTTTCATGGAAGTGGCCAAGATGCGCGCCGCCCGCCTTCTGTGGGCAGCGCTGATCCAGCAGAATTTCGCCCCGAAGAACGAGCGCTCCTTGTCGCTCAGGACCCATTGCCAGACCTCCGGCTGGTCGCTGACTGCACAAGATCCCTACAACAACATTGTCCGCACCATGATCGAGGCGATGGCGGCGACACAGGGGCACACCCAGTCTCTGCACACCAATGCCTTCGACGAGGCGCTGGCGCTGCCGACGGACCATTCGGCGCGTATCGCGCGCAACACACAACTCGTTCTGCAAAAGGAATCCGGCACCACGCGGCTGATCGACCCATGGGGCGGCTCGGCCTTCGTCGAACGCCTGACGCACGATCTGGCCGCCCGCGCCCTGACCCATATCGAAGAGGTCGAGAGCCTCGGCGGCATGGCTGCTGCCATTGAAAAGGGCGTGCCGAAAATGCGCGTCGAGGAAGCCGCCGCCCGCACCCAGGCGCGCATCGATTCCGGCGAGCAGGTGGTCGTCGGCGTCAACAGCTACAGACCCGAGGTCGATATCGACGTCGATGTGCTGAAGGTCGACAATGCGGAAGTACGCGCCCGCCAGCTTGCCAAACTGCAGCAACTCAAGGGCACGCGCGACGTCGGCGAAACCGAAAGCGTGCTCGACGCGCTGACCCGCGCCGCCGGCGAAGGCGGCAACCTGCTGGAATTCGCCATTCGCGCCGCCCGCGCCAAGGCGACGGTGGGTGAAATCTCGCTGGCGCTGGAAAAAGTATTCGGCCGCCATGTCGCCGATATCCGCACCATCTCCGGCGTCTACCGCAAGGAAGTGGGCGCGCTCGCCTCCGTCGACCGCGCGCAAGGCAAGGTCGAGCAGTTCCGCAAGAAGACCGGCTCGGCACCGCGCATCCTCGTCGCCAAGATCGGCCAGGACGGCCATGATCGCGGCCAGAAGGTCATTGCCACTGCCTTCGGCGATCTGGGTTTCGATGTCACCGTCGGCGCGATGTTTCAGACGCCGGAAGAAGTGGCGGCACTCGCCATTGAAAACGATGTCCACATCATCGGCGCGTCATCGCTTGCCGCCGGGCATCTGACGCTCATTCCCGAATTGAAGGACGCGCTGGAGAAACGCGGCCATGGCAACATCCTGCTGGTCGCCGGCGGCGTCATCCCACCGGACGATTTCGATGCCGTGCGCAAGGCCGGCGCCAGCGAGATTTTCCCGCCGGGAACCGTCATTCCCGAAGCGGCGGAGAAGCTGCTCGACCGGCTGCTTGCCGCAAGCTGACAGCTCTCCTTGTTTTTCATCACCACATGTTATATCTTCTGTTATAACATGTGGAGCAAAGCCATGAACGTCACCATTCGCAAGATCGGCAATTCCGAGGGCGTCATCCTGCCGAAGGAGGTGCTGGAGCGGCAAGGCCTGAAGTCGGGGGATCAGCTTGTCCTGACGGAGACGGATAAAGGCATCGCTCTGAACGCTGCGGACGATCATTTCGACCGGCAGTTGCAAGCTGCACGCCAAGTCATGGATCAGTACAAGGTGGCGCTGCAAAAGCTTGCCGAATGAGTTGGGTTTTCCTTTCCCGGCTTGCCGTCGAAGCCATGCATGATGAACAATTGCGCCGCCATGGCGGCGCACGGGGGCTCCGTGATGACAATGCTCTCGAATCAGCGTTGGCGCGCGCTGAAAACAAGGCCGCTTATGGTGATCCCGATCTCTGCGATCTGGCGGCAGCCTATGTGTTCGGTTTGGCACGAAACCATGCCTTCGTCGATGGCAACAAACGGACGGCGATTGTCGCGGCTGCGACGTTCCTGCTGCTGAACGGGCGCCGGATGACCGCCGACAATGGCATGGTTTACGCATTCGTGATGGGCCTGGCCGCCGGTGAAATCGATGAGGCTGGCGCCGCGGCCTTCTTCCGTGACCATACGATCCCGGTGGAAGGCTGAGCGCCGATTGCCTGGCGGCACAAAATCTGCATCCACAGGCGAGCCGGAAAAGGGTTGTGCCAGAAATGAACAGACGCCGCCTTCTGAAAGCCACCGCCGGCTTTGCCGTGATCGGCCTGGCGATGCCACGCATGGCGCTCGCTGCCGCCACGGAACGCGCCATTCGCGGTTCGATCAACGCCCGGGATTTTGGCGTCTTTCCCGACGCCGCCGAAAATCAGTCCTCGGCATTCGGCAAGATGCTGGAACGCGCCGGCGCCGATGACCTGCCCGTCTTCCTGCCGCCAGGCCGCTATGTGCTGGCGAACGTTACGCTGCCGCCGCGCGTGCGCCTTTCCGGCGTGCCCGGCGCCACGCGGCTCATCCAGGGCGGCGGTGCGCTTCTCATCGGACAGACGCTTAGCCTGCTGGCCTTGTCGGGCCTTACCCTCGATGGCGCGTACACCCCGCTGAGCGGTGGCGCAAAAGCGCTGCTCGACATTCGCGGAGCCGAGAAGATCGCCATCGACGGTTGCGCCATCCTCAACAGCGGCGCCAGCGGCATCGCACTTGAGCAGGTGGGTGGGCGGATCGAGCGAACCGACATCGCCAACGCAGCGGAGTACGGGATTTACTCGGTCGATGCGCATGGCTTCGACTTCAGCGATAACCGCGTCGCCGATTGCGGCAATGGCGGTATCCTCGTCCATCGCCGCCAACCCGGCGAAGACGGCACCGGTGTCTTTCGCAACCGCATCGCCCGCATCCGCGCCGATCGCGGCGGCACGGGCCAGTACGGCAACGCCATCAACGCCTATCGCGCCGACAATGTGCGCGTCGGCGGCAACCACATCAGCGATAGCGCATTTTCAGCCATTCGCGGCAACAGCGCCGGAAACATGCTGGTCGATGCCAACACCTGCCTGCGCTCCGGCGAGACGGCGGTCTACGCAGAATTCGCCTTTCAGGGCGCGGTGATCAGCGCCAACATCGTCGACGGCGCGGCACATGGGATTTCCATGGCGAATTTCGACAAGGGCGGACGGCTGTGCACCTGTTCGGGCAACATCGTGCGCAACCTCTCGCCGAACGGGCCCTACCCATCGCCGCTGGCCGGCTTTGGCGTCGGCATCAATGTCGAGGCCGACAGCGCCGTCACGGGCAACGTGATCGAGAACGCCCCGCTTTGCGGCATTCGCATCGGCTGGGGACCGTTCCTGCGCAACGTCACGGCGACCGGCAACGTCATCCGCAAGGCCGCCACCGGCATTGCCGTCTCGGTGGTGGAAGGATCGGGTTCCGCCGTCATCAGCGGCAATGTGATCTCCGAGAGCCCGCGCGGCGCCATTGTCGGCCACCGTTGGGCCGAGGCCGTGACCAAGGACCTCGCCATGACGGGCAGCGCGGGCCATGCCCGCCTCACCGTCGAGAACAATCAGGTTTCCTGAAACCGGCGACGCTTTGTGCCTCACCCAGGCAAAGATGCTAGAGCATTTTTGCAGTCAGGTGGAAACACCTGACGCCCGCATAAATGCGGAAAAACAATGAGATAGACCGGTTCAATGTTTCTATGAAACACTGAACCGGTCTAGGGCGCCCGACGGTCGCAACCCGCCAACGTCCACACCGCGCCTTGTCTTCAGCACCGGCCGCGCCATCCGGCGCAACGTTTCCGTCAGCGGATCACCGTTGCCCAGAAGCAGCGCCAGTGTTTCGGCCACCATCACCTCCGATGCCCGATCGGCGCCATCGTCGCATTTGATCGCGATACCCACTCCCTGCTCGGGGATCGCCGCGCAAAAGACCCCCTCGGCGCCGGTCTTGGTGAAGATGCGGCCGGCACCCTCCTGCATCATCCCGGTGTCGGCCCGGTCCGTGCCGGCAACCTGAAAAGGTTCGGCCATACAGGCGGAAAGAATACGCTTCGACGCTGCCGCCCGCGCCGGCGCGAGCCCGACGCCGGTCGTCATCCTGGCAAAACCATGCGCCAGGTTTCTCAGCGGCACCGCATAGGTGGGGATCGAGCAGCCGTCAGTGCCGCAAAAGTCGGTCGCGTGGGCCGCACCTATCACCGCCTCCATCGCATCGCGCACGGCGTCCTGCGCCTGATGCCCGAGCGCCACATAGCCGCGATGATTGCAGCCCAGGTGCCGACAGGTACACAGGAAGCCCGCATGCTTGCCCGAGCAATTGTTGTGCGCCTGCGTCGGATAATCGAGGCTGCGGGCCTGCCCGATTGCGACATCCTGACGAAACGACCAATGGGCGCCGCATTCCAGATCGTCGGCCGCAAGCCCGGCGCGCTCCAGCATTTCGGTGGCGCGCCGCACATGCTCAGGCTCCCCGGAATGCGAAGCGCAAGCAAGGGCGATCTCCTTGTCGCCGAAACCGTAGGCATCGGCGGCGCCGCTTTCGACCAGGGGCAGCGCCTGAATTGCCTTTACCGCGGAACGGGGAAAGACGGGCTGCTCGATGTCGCCCCACTGCGCTACCGACCTGCCATCGGCATCGAACACCGCAATCGCGCCTCGGTGCCGGCTTTCGACCACATTGCCGCGCAGCACCTCGACCAGAACCGGATTGCCCATGCTTTCACCGTAATTGGCTGAGATTGAATTCCCGATGAGTGTCGGAACCAGATAAACTGATCCCCATGCGATTTTTCAAGCGGGCAATTGCCGTCCTGATCGTGATTTTTGTTCTGCCGGCGGCAGCTTCGGCCAGTTGGTGGGCGATCCAGGACCGCCCGGCATCCTGGCGCGAAGCCGACTGGTCGGCCAGTGGCGTCCTGCCCGATGCGGCGACGAACGCCGATGCCGCCATCTATATCCTTGCGGCACGCACCGGCGGCATGAAGGGCGCGCTTTCCGTCCATAGCTGGATCGTGACGAAGAAGGCGGGCGCTTCGGGCTATGAGCGCTATGACAAGGTGGGCTGGGGTCTTCCCGTTCGCCGCAACGCCTACCCTGCCGACGCGCGCTGGTACTCCAACACGCCCTTCGTCGTCGCCCTGGTGAGAGGCGGCGAAGCCGAGCGTCTGATCCCGAAGGTCGAGGCCGCCATCGCGGTCTATCCGTTTTCAAACCGTGGTGATTACGGCCTGTGGCCCGGGCCGAACTCCAATTCCTTCACCGCCCATGTGCTGCGCTCCGTGCCGGAACTCGATGCGGAATTGCCGCCGACCGCCGTCGGACGCGATTACCGTCCCGGCATCATTGCCTTCGACCATTCGCCGGACTGGTCGGATATCCATGTTTCGCTCGGTGGGCTTGCCGGGTTTGCGGCAGGGTTGCACACCGGTATCGAACTGCAGTTTCTCGGGCTCGTGGCCGGGATCGACCTGTTGCGTCCGGCGCTGAAGATTCCAGGTTTCGGGCGGCTGGAACTGTGGAGCCCGGCGGGCAGAGCCGCCGGGTCGGTTTGATGGCCCGCTGGCAGGACGGCGCTACTTGATACGCTCGAGGATCGACACGTAATTGGCGACGGCTGCGCCGCCCATGTTGAAGATGCCGCCGAGCTTGGCGCCCGGCACCTGGATGCCGCCGGCCTCGCCCATCAGCTGCATCGCCGTCAGCGCATGCATGGAAACGCCCGTCGCGCCGATCGGATGCCCCTTGGCCTTCAGGCCACCGGAAGGATTGACCGGCAGACGCCCGGTTTTCTCCGTCTGCCCCTCAAGAGCGATCTTGCCGCCCTCGCCGCGCTTGGCCAACCCCATCGCCTCATACTCGATCAATTCGGCAATGGTGAAACAGTCATGCGTCTCGACAAAGGAGAGATCGTCGAGCGTTACCCCGGCCCGTTTGAGCGCCCGCGACCAGGCCAGCTCGCATCCATCGAACAGGAGGATGTCACGCTTCGACATGGGCAGGAAATCCTGCACATGCTCATTGGCGCGAAAGGCGACGGCACGGCGCATCGAAAGCGCGGTTTCCGTGTCGGCGAGCACGATGGCGGCCGCGCCATCGGAGACCAGCGAGCAGTCGGTGCGTTTCAACGGTCCGGCAACGAACGGGTTGCGCTCGCTCTCCTGCCGGCAGAAGTCGAAACCCAGATCCTTGCGCATCTGCGCATAGGGGTTGTCGACGCCGTTCTTGTGATTCTTGGCCGCCAGCGTCGCCAATGCGTCGGACTGGTCGCCATGGCGCTGGAAATAGGCATCGGCGATCTTGCCGAACACGCCGGCAAAGCCGCCCGGAATGTCGCCGTCCTCAGGCAAATAAGACGCTTTCAACAGGTTCCTGCCGATTTCAGGGCCAGGCGTCGTGGTCATTTGCTCAGCGCCGACCACCAGGACGATGCGCGCCGCCCTGGCAGCGATCGCACGGTTGCCCTGACGAACCGCCGCCGATCCGGTGGCGCATGCGTTTTCGACGCGCGTGGCGGGCTTGAAGCGCAGCCGGTTATCGGCCTGCAGCACCAGGCTGGCGGTGAAATCCTGCGCCGAGAAACCGGCGTTGAAGTGGCCAAGGACAATTTCGTCCACATCGTCGGGGCCGATGCCCGCATGATCCAGCGCCTCGCGCGCAACCTTGACAATCAACCCTTCCAGCGTCTCGTCGGTCAGCTTGCCGAAATTCGAATGGGCCCAGCCCACGATGCATGCGGTCATCTTCTCTCTCCCGGCACAAGTGACAGCGCACCCTGGCGCATCGGCTGGGGCACATTGAATGAAATCAGGATAGGGTGGAATGCCATATTGTTCAATGGTGAACAAGAATGCCCGACGCATTTGAAGGCCCCTGCACCGCCGCCCTCATTCACTCTTTCGACAAGACAGTGTAGGGGTGGTGCGGAGATATGGGGTTGACTGTCGACAAGAGCCTACACCCACCAGTGGGCGCGCATTTGCGGCGCATCGATCGGTTTTGTGAAACAGCCGGCGGCTACGGACCGGCGATGGGGGCATGCAGCCTGTAATGAACACCGAATCGGACAGTACAGCATTGCACGACGAGGCCCTGTCGTCGGCCATGGACGAGACGGCGAGAGCCCTGCCCGGCGAAACCCTGCAGGCCATCGCCCGGTCGGGTCTGTCCGCCACGACAGGCAGCCATGTCGTGTTCGAATGCGAAATGCGCGGCGGAGCGCCCGTGCCATTGAAACGCTCCGACAGCGAAAGCGCGCTCTGGCGGGAAATCGCCAGCGCGCTCCGCTCCGGCACACCCATCGGCACGGGACTTGTTCTCGAGCGCCATCTCGCACTCGTAGCAGAAATGGGCACCGAGCATCCGGCCCGCGTTCTGGCCATGCCGGACAAACAGATTCTCAACAAGCTGCAAGCCATTGCGCCGGGCGGGCAGATCAGCGCATCGGAGTTGCGTCTGCTCAAGCACCTCATCTGCGGCGCCACCCTCTCCGAGGCGGCAAGCCGGGATGGCGTCAGCCACGAGACGAAACGCAGCCAGTTCAAATCTCTATCCCGCAAACTTGGTGTGCGCTCGCAGAACGAATTGGCGAACAAGGTCCTGATGCACATTCTGCTTGCGCCGGACATGGTGGAAAACGGTACGGCGGTGGAGCCCAGCGATTACTTCATCGATCTGACGAGCGAGTTCATGCCCTTCGCCCGCACCTTGCAGCTCTGGTCGAAAAGCGGGACGAAGCACCGGTTTGTCGATCTCGGCCCGGTCTCGGGCCGGCCGGCGGCGCTCGTCCATTCCTATATCATCGCCGATATCAGGCCGGACGACATCGCGTTTCTGCACAAGCACGGCGTGCGCCTCATCGTGCCGCTGCGCAATGGCGCCATGGCCAGGGGCGCTACCAGCCTCGATGTTGCCGCGCATCTCGACCATGCCTGCGAGGGCATCGACTTGGTGCGCACGCACTTCTGCGGCGAGCGGATCGATCTGTTTCTGGACAGGAGCGGTTGCATCTACGGCATCGAATATGGCCGGAGGTGGCCGGAGCGCGTCGCATCGGCCGCTTTCGTCGGCGCCTGTGTGCGGCCAATCAACGACACGAGCAAGACCGGCCGCCTGCGCGCCGCGATGTTTTCGCAGGCGCTCAAGAACTGGAAGCTCTTTTCGCTGATGATGAATTTGTACACGAGCCGCATGCGCCGGCCCGATGTCCTACGCAAATTCCTCGACGAGATGTATCAGATCAACAGTGCCGATCTCGCAATATTGAAGGTGGAATATTCGTCGTCCCATGGCGGGGAGCGCGGGCGCAAGTTCCTCACCAGTTCGGCAGAATCGGTAAAGCACGACTTCTACCACCAGGCCAGGCCGCGCTGGGAACAACATTCCAAAGGCGCATTTCCGGCCGCTTTCCTCCATGGCGATCAGGATTTCATACACCCGATCGAGGAAGTTCGTGCATTGGCGAAATCCTTCGGCGGCGTTCCCCTGCACACGATTCCTGGTGCCGGCCAGCTGATCTACCACCAGCATTTCGCCCCGCTGGTCGCTGCCTATGCCGGTTTTCTTGCGCAGCGTGCATGAAGGACGGATCGTTCTGCCCTCATGCAGGCGATCTTTCAGTATCGTTTTGTGATCATCAGACCGACACCGTGGCGCGACCGCTCGAACAATTCAACATTCGAGGCGGTGTGGTGATATTCGTAGTTGATGCGCGGAACGAAGCCCTGAAAGGACAGGCCACGCAATGTGGCTCCCACGCCGAGCGTATAGCGCTCGTCGCGCCGTGGCGTGCCGGTCAGGGGAAACTGGCCTTGATAAGCGCGATGTTCGTAGGACGCGCTGGCGTGCAGGATGAGGTTTGCGTTCACCAGATAGTCCGCCGAAACGCCCGGCTGCACACTGTCGTACGAAGTGAAGCCACTCGTAGTGTGTACCCTGCCGGCTGACACACTCAGCGATGCGGCGAGCCGGGGCGAGAAGATATGCCGGTAGCCAAGAAGAATATCGGCTTCCCAGCCATCGTAGGCCGACACGGTATCGTAGCGGCGTTGCATCCATGACAGGCGCGCGTCGAGCGTGCCTTTCGTGCCCATGTGCCGGCGCGCGGTGACATAGGGACCGTAGCCGGTGCCGTAACCGCGCCAGCCGCTGAGATTTCGCTCGCCGGCAAGGCCCGCTCCCACGTGCCAACCGCCGATATCCCGCGACAGTTCGGACGTGCCGCGCAGCGTCAGCCGGTCGAAGCGCGATTCGGTGTAGCTCGCGCCGGACAGGGAGCCGCCCAGCGTCAGCGCCCATTGCGGGCCGAGATCGAAGCGATAGCTCCCCGAAAACCCGTAGGACAGGCCGACGCCGCTCTTTGCGGCGTTCGCATTCGTGAAAGGGATGCCTGCAATATGGACAGTCTCGCTCGATGTACCGTCATTGATGTTCGTGCTCGGGGCGAAGCCGACGAAGCCACCCAGCGTCCAGGGCCGACGATTGCGGATGGCGACAAGGAAGCGGTCGTAGACCGCGTGCAACCGCGCGCTTTCGACGGTGCTCTTCAGGAACTCGAAATGATAGCGCGCGCGATCGTCGTCGCGCATCAGGAACAGCGAATGCGCCAGTTCCTGCCGCACCCTGCCCTGAGCGGGATCGGCATCGAGCAGGTCGGACAATCGGCGCGCCGCCTCGGCGAAGCGTCTCTCGCGCTTGTGTATGAGCGCTTCCAGAAAAGCGAGATTGTTCCGCTTTACCGTCTCGCTGCCGGCGATCCTTGCGGCAAAGCCGCGCGCCTCGTCGTAGCGCCCCTCGCCCATAAGCGACAGCAGCGTCTCGTAGGAGGATTGCGCGAAGGCGGCCGGCACCGGACTGGCAAAGGCAACTGCGAGCAAGGCGGGCAGGAGAAGGCGGAAGCGTTGCCGCTTCCGCCTTCGCTTCAGTGGAAGGTCGATCATGACCGGGCGGAAGACATTATCACTGCTTGTCCGCGCGGTATGCGCCAAGCAGTCTGTTGTCGTCCCGCTCGGCAAAGATCGCCCCCGCCGTCTCGGCAGCTTCAGCGCCGTAGAAGCCCCCTTCCACCGATCCCGTGGCCGAAGCACCGCCCATGGTGACGGTATCTCCCGCGTAGGACGCCTTGTCGTTGCTCATCTCGGCTGCGAAAGCGATGTCGCCGCCGCCGAAGTCGGAATCGTCCTCGTATTTGAGATTGCCGATCGTTCCTTCGACGCTGCCGTCACCGAAATTGGCGGTAATCGCAACGTCGCCGATCACACTTCCAGCGCTGGCCGGCCCATCCGTCGCAACGCCAACCAGGCGGCCTTCATAGGAAAGTTCGTCATTCGCGCCGGGCAGGCTGTGGGCCTTGTGCGCCGGGTTGCTGCCATAGAGCGCATAAAGCTGCACCGTATCGCCTTCTTCCGGGTCGTCCCAATCGCCCTTTTCGATGGAAACGTAGCCAGCGAAGGCAGCCTTGTCTTCCTCGAAGAGCGCCGTCAGATTGCCTGCGTCCTCGCCGGACTCAAGGCTGGCAGCAACTGCATCCCCTTCGACAACGCCGTCGGAATCGTCGCTCATCTCGAACAGGATTTTGCGGCCATCGAGGCCGCCACCCGTGAAAGCCATCTCGACGGTGTCCGACTTGACATCGATTTTGGCCGAGGTTGTCTCGGGATTTGCGGACAGGCCGATGCCATCCTCCGTCACCGCCGCGGTGGCCACGAGACCTCCAGCCGTGGTCTTGAAGCCGCCGCCATTGCTGCTACCGCCGCTCGAGCACCCTGCCAGGGCAAGTGCCGCGGCGCAGGCGCACAGCGACGCCCCCAACCGACGTTCCGTTATGCGAAGCATTCTTTATCCTCTCAGAGATTATCCAGATTCAGAGCCTGCGAGCCGGTGTCCCCGGGGATGGCGGGCCCGTGCGGCATGCGTTGAATTCATCCACTCGCAGCGCTGACAAACAATCACCCATTTGGGTGAAAGCCCGCCATCAGGCTTGATTTCCTCCAAACAGTTTCGGCGAAGACGCATTTGGTGAAGTGTCGAAAATTCGATTTTTCTTGATTGACTGATCAATCAATAATAAATCCTCCTCCATGCCCAAGATCGGAATGGAACCCATACGCCGCCGTGCATTGATCGACGCGGCCATCAGCGCCGTCGGTGAGCGCGGCGCGCTCGATGTGACGATGTCCGACATTGCCGGGCGCGCCGGCGTCTCGGCGGCGCTTGCCCACCATTACTTCGGCGGCAAGGACGATCTCCTGTTCGCCACCATGCGCCACATCCTGGCCGAGCTGGGTGCGCAAGTGCGCCCGGCGATTGCTCCGCTCGCCGGGGTCGACCGGGTCCGCGCGCTGATCCGTGTCAACCTTTCGCAGGAGCAGTTCCGGCCCGAGATCATAGCGGCCTGGCTTGCGTTCTATGTCGAGGCGCGGCGCAATGCGGCCCTTGGCCGCCTGTTCCGCATCTATGTGCGGCGGCTTCACAGCGATCTTCTAAGCGGCCTTGCCCAGTTCGACAGGCCGGACGCCATCCGCACCGCGCAGGGGATCGCCGCGCTCATCGACGGGCTTTATCTGCGCCGCGCGCTCGGCGAAGGTGTCGCAGATTCAGCGGCAGCGATCGCGCTGGTCGAAGACCATCTCGATATGGCGCTGGCGCGGAGCACGCATCGTGCTTGAAGCCGATTTCATCATCATCGGCTCCGGTTCGGCCGGAGCCGCACTTGCCTATCGCCTGTCCGAGGATGGCCAGCACTCGGTCATCGTCATCGAATATGGCGGCAGCGATATCGGCCCCTTCATCCAGATGCCGGCCGCCCTCTCCTTTCCCATGAACATGGCCCGCTACGACTGGGGCTTCGAGAGCCAGCCCGAGCCGCATCTGGGCGGCCGCGTGCTCGCCACGCCGCGCGGCAAGGTGGTCGGCGGGTCCTCATCGATCAACGGCATGGTCTATGTGCGCGGCCATGCACGCGACTTTGATTACTGGGCCGAACAGGGCGCGGCCGGCTGGGGCTTTGCCGATGTGCTGCCCTATTTCAAGCGCATGGAGAATGCACCGGAGGGCGAGGCTGGGTGGCGCGGCTTGAACGGGCCCCTGCACGTGCGCCGTGGCCCACGGGACAACCCGCTGTTTGCGGCCTTCGTCGAGGCAGGCCGCCAGGCCGGTTTCGAGCCGACGGACGACTATAATGGCGGCAAGCAGGAAGGGTTCGGCGCGCTCGAACAGACCATCCATAAGGGCCGCCGGTGGTCGACGGCCAATGCCTATCTGAAGCCCGCCTTGAAACGCCCGAACGTGAATCTGATCAACGGCTTCGCGCAGCGTATTGTCATCGAGAATCAACGCGCCATCGGCGTGGAGATCGAGAGACGCGGGCAGATTCAACGGGTCAGGGCGCGGCGTGAAGTCGTCATCGCCGCCTCGGCGGTCAATTCACCGAAACTGCTGATGCTGTCGGGCATCGGCCCGGCGGCGCATTTGCGGCAGAACGGCATCGAGGTGGTCGCCGACCGGCCGGGCGTCGGCGGCAATCTGCAGGACCATCTCGAACTCTACATCCAGCAGGAATCGCTGAAACCCGTCACGCTCTATTCGAAGCTCAACCTCGTTTCGAAAGCCTTGATCGGCGCCGAATGGCTGTTCTTCAAATCGGGCCTTGGAACATCGAACCATTTCGAGGCAGGCGCCTTCCTGCGCTCGCGCGCCGGCGTCGACTATCCCGATATCCAGTATCATTTCCTGCCCGTCGCCATCCGCTATGACGGCAAGGCGGCAGCCAGGAGCCATGGCTTCCAGGCGCATGTGGGGCCGATGCGTTCGAAGTCGCGCGGCACGGTGCGGCTGGCCTCTCCGGATGCCTGGGAGAAGCCGGAAATCCGCTTCAACTACATGTCGCATCCCGACGACTGGAGCGACTTCCGCCACTGCATCCGCCTCACCCGCGAGATCTTTTCCCAAGCAGCCTTCAGCCCGTATCGTGGCCGCGAGATCGCCCCTGGCGAAGATGTGCAATCGGACGCGGAACTTGACGATTTCATCCGCCAGCATGCCGAAAGCGCCTATCACCCCTGCGGCACCTGCCGCATGGGCGCCAGGGACGACCGCTCAAGCGTGGTTGACGAAAAGTGCCGGGTGATCGGCGTCGATGGTCTTCGGGTCGCCGATTCCTCCATCTTCCCACGCATCACCAACGGCAATCTCAACGCGCCGTCGATCATGGTCGGCGAGAAGGCGGCGGACCATTTGCTGGACAAGACGCCGCTCGAGCCGTCAAATCAGGAACCCTGGATCAACCCGCGCTGGCGGGACTCGGATCGCTAGGGTCAGGGCAGTCACCGGAGCAAGCATGCGCGCGCAGCCAAAAGCATCGCACTACATCAACGGCCGCTATGTGGAAGACGAGCAAGGCGCGGTTATCGACGTCCTTTATCCGGCCACGGGAGAGACCATCGCCCGCGTGCATTCGGCCACCGAGAACATCGTTGAACTGGCCATGGAAGCGGCGCGTTCCGCGCAGCCCGCCTGGGCGAGGCTCAAGCCGGTGGAGCGCGGGCGGATCCTACGCCGCGCGGCGGAACTTGTCCTGGCGCGCAATGACGATCTTGCCAGGCTCGAGACCTTGAACACGGGCAAGGCGTTGCAGGAAACGCTGGTGGCCGACGCGCCGTCGGCCGCCGAGGCGCTGGAGTTTTTCGGTGGCGCCGTTGCCTCCTTCACCGGGGAACAGGTCGATCTCGGCCAGTCCTTCGGCTATACCCGCCGCGAGCCGCTCGGCGTCTGCGTCGGCATCGGCGCGTGGAATTATCCGATCCAGATCGCCGGCTGGAAGGCGGCGCCGGCGCTCGCCATGGGCAACGCCATGGTGTTCAAGCCGTCGGAACTGACGCCGCTTACCGCCCTGGCGCTCGCCGAAATCTTCACCGAGGCCGGCCTGCCCGACGGGCTCTTCAATGTCGTCCAGGGGCTAGGGAATGTTGGCGCGACCCTCGTCACCCATCCGGCAACGGCCAAAGTGTCGCTCACCGGGTCCGTCGAGACCGGCAGGAAGGTTCAGGCTCTCGCCGGCGGCAAGATGAAACACGCGACGATGGAACTGGGCGGCAAGTCGCCGCTGATCGTCTTCGACGACGCCGATGTCAAAAACGCCGTTGGGGGCGCGCTTCTTGCCAATTTCTATTCGACCGGTCAGATCTGCTCGAACGGCACGCGTGTCTTCGTGCAGAAGGGCATTTACGAGCACTTCCTCGACGATCTGACCCGGCGCACCAAGGCAATCCGCCTCGGCGACCCGCTCGACCCGGAGACGCATCTCGGCCCGCTGATCAGCCGGGCGCAACGCGACAAGGTGATGGGCTACATCGCCATTGGCCAGGAGGAAGGCGCAACCCTTCACCTGGGCGGCGGCACGCCGAAGCTCCAGGGGTTCGAAGGCGGCTACTACGTGGAGCCGACCATCTTCACCGAAGTGGGCGATCACATGCGCATTGCGCGCGAGGAGATTTTCGGGCCGGTGATGAGCGTCCTGACATTCGAGGAGGAGGATGAGGTGATCGCACGCGCCAATGACACCGAATTCGGCCTCGCCGCCGGCGTCTTCACGCGCGACCTTGCGCGCGCGCACCGCGTCATCGCTGCACTGGACGCCGGCACGTGTTGGATCAACGCCTATAATCTGACTCCGGTCGAATTGCCCTTCGGCGGTTTCAAGCAATCCGGCATCGGCCGCGAGAACGCCCGCGCGGCACTGGCGCACTATTCGCAACTCAAATCCGTTTATGTGGAGATGGGCGACGTCGAAAGCCCCTATTGATGACGGTTTCATCTTGCGGAGAACCGATGTGACCGCTATAAGCCCGCGGTCTGGTCACGGAGTGTAGCGCAGCCTGGTAGCGCACCTCGTTCGGGACGAGGGGGTCGCAGGTTCGAATCCTGCCACTCCGACCAGTTTTTCTTGTGTATTTTCCTGGAGCTTGAACCGGTTTCTTCAACCGGTACGCTGACGCTCCGCTTGCCCTCAGGCAACGACCTCATGGGGCTGAATGTGCGCGACCTGGTCGCGGCCAGCCTTCTTGGCCTTGTAGAGAAGGGAATCGGCTTCCTTCAGCAGATCATCCAGCGATTGGTGCGGACGATGCATCGACAGGCCGATGCTGACGGTGGTGGTGATTCCACCTTGGTCCGAACCGCGTGCGACAAGGCGGCAGTTCAACCAGATGCGCTCGGAAACGCGACGGGCCGCCGGCAGATCTGCGCCCGGCATGAAGATGGCGAATTCCTCGCCGCCGACACGCGCGGCAATGTCTTCATCGCGCACGCTGGCGCGAATGGCCTCGGCGACCAGCACCAGGATGCGGTCGCCCTCGGCATGGCCGAATTGATCGTTGATGCGTTTGAAATGGTCGACATCGACGAAAAGGACGGCGCCGGCGGACGACATCGCACCATTGATCTGATCCTGCGCCGCCTGCATGAAGTCGCGACGGTTGCGCAGACCGGTCAGAAAATCGGTGGTTGCCGCCTTGTCCAGTTCGACCGCCAGACGCGCAACCATCGCCGTCTTGCTCAGGAAAACATAACTGATCGGATAGGCGATCGCGACGGTGATGATCGCCGTCAAGATGAGATCGAGCGTCAAACGGTCGGAAAAGAAGATCGAATAGAAGAAAAGTGTCAGAAGATCGGCACCGATCGTGGCAGAAAGGGTAACGATCAGGGCCTGCAGCCAGATGCCAAGCGTGTAGAATCGATCAAACAACGTTCGCATTCTGCCCACCGCATCGTCTTTCGCACAGGTTCAATACTGCCGTTGCGTAAAGATGCGGTTACCACCGGTGCTTATACCAAGGGAGACAACTATTGACCGATCTGACCGGAGGTATCGCGTGTCGTGGCAAGGCGCGGCTCGTGCGCCGCGATGCCTTTGCATCGTAAGCGCGGCGCAACGCCGCCACGGCGCACGAGAGCCTGTCCCATCAGATCGGTCAATAGTTGTCTCCCTTGGTATTAGGCAGGTTTCCTTGTCTTTTGCCGCCTCTATCGGCCATACTGTATGGAGGGAACCAATATTGGTTTGGCGATTTAGTGTCATTGAGACCACTGTAGTGTCTGCACCGGCGCGATTCGGGGAGTTGGCTTGATGAGCATGATTGCCGTGGCGTCCCATTTCCTGACGGGTCTGGGCATAGCTGCCATTGCGGCCCTGCTTTACGGAGGTCTGCTGCAGCGGCCGGCTTCGGCGGCGCAGAAAAGAATCCTGATGGCGACGCTTTTTTCCGCCGCCAGTGTCGCCCCCATGTTTCTGTCGGCTACAGCGGCAGCGGGCCTGCCCTTCGGGGTTGGAAACGTGTTCGTCGTGCTGGCCATGGCCTATGGCGGCTGGTGGACAGCGATCTCCACCATTCTCGTGGCGGCGGCCGGCCGCTTCTGGCTCGGCGATGCGAGCGGCCTTCTCGGCGTCGTTCTGTGCGCAATCATCGGCTTTGTCTTTGCCCGTGTCGCCAAAGGCCGGGCAATCTCGCTCGGCATGCTGGTTGTCGCCGGCCTGCTGTCCACCGTGGCGCTGATGGTCATCCTCCTTCTGCCCCTGCAGACCACGCTGAACGCCGCCCGCGCCGTCATGCTGCCGGCAACGCTTGCCGTGGCTGTCTGCACGGTGCTGGTCGGGCAGATGCTTGAGGTGCAGCGAACCCGGTTTCGAACCCGCGAAACCCGCGCCTCGGAGGCGGCGACCGACCCGCTGACGGGTCTTCTGAACCGGCGGGTTTTCGACAAGCTGGGGCCGGAACTGGCCGAAGCGATGAATTGGGCCGGCCAGCCCTATTCGATGGCGGTCATCGACATCGACGCCTTCGACAGCCTTCTCGACAGCCATGGACGCACGGTCGGCGAACAGGCGCTGCGCCACGTCGCGGCGGTCGTCCAGGCCAATGTCAGGCAGACGGACATGGTGGCGAGCTTCGGCGGGCAGGCCATTGCGCTTGTTCTTCCTGCCTATGACGCGGAGCGGGCGTTCGGCCTTGCCGAGCGCGTGCAGCGGGCGGTGGCCGAGGCACCGTTCTCGATCGATGGCACCACCCTGCCCTTGACGGTCAGCGTCGGTCTCCACACACCCTTGCCGCGCAAGGAAGGGTTCTGGACGGCGCTCGGGCAGGCCGACACCGCTCTCAACCAGGCGCGGGCAGCGGGCCGCAACCGGGTGGAAGTGGCCATCTGAAGATACCCCGTCACTATACTGGCAGGATTTCCGCCAGGCCCTGTGTAACCGGCCCTGCGTAAATCGCAGGCATGGTGCTTTTCGTTTGGCCAGTGGCCCTGGCCCCGGCATCGAACCGAATCATCCCGTGAGAACGCAAGCCTTTGAATATAATACCTTAAAGCAGGAACTCGCCGTCTGGCACGATTGATGCTTCGTATCGTTCGGGTCCAGAGGGGACTCTTTGCAAAGCGTCGGCAGAACGCTGCAAAAGGCCGCCAGCAGATTTCGCCACCTTGAAAAAGGCGAGCGAAATCTGTCTGGCGGCCTTTGCATTTGGCGGGATGGATGGATTCGCATCGCGCAAAACGATTGATTTGTTCCCTTTTTGTTCCTATCATGGGGCATGCAATACACCCTGCCCCTTGCGTCGTTCAACCGGCTTGCGCGCCTGCACCAGCGCTTGCTGGGAGCGTTTGGCCCGCCGCCGGCCTGTCATCGCCTTGATCCGGTGAGCCAGATGATCCTGGCGATCCTCAGCGCCAGGACGCGCAGCGACATCGCCCTGGGTGTCTTTAGCCTGCTGGTGCAGCATTTCGAAGTGGTGAAGCACCATGGCCGCTGGACAGGATTGGCCAATGCCTCGTTCCATGAGATCGACCCGCTGCTTGACGACATCACCCATGCGGAGCGCAAGGCCGTCGCCCTACCCAGGGCCTTGCAGGAAATCCTCGGCCTGCGCGGTGAACTGACGCTCGATTTCCTAAAACCCTGGCCGGTCGAGCCGGCGCTTGCCTGGCTTGAGCGTCTGTATGGCGTCGGCCCCAAGACCAGCACCGCCACGCTCAATCTCAGCACGCTGCAAAAACGCATCCTTGTCGTCGACACGGCCCATTGGCGTGCGGCCCGTTGCCTCGGCCTGCTGCCCGCCCGGACCGGGCTGGAGCGTGCGGTGCGGCTGCTCAACCGGCAGGCGCCGGACGCCTGGGGCGCGGCCGACATGGAAGATCATCACGTGCTGATGCAACAGCTCGGCAGACAGTTTTGCGCCAAAGGTCCTTCCGCGTCGTGCCCGTTTCAGGCCGTTTGCGCCCAGGCCGGAGCCGGCACGTCGCCAGAGCAAAAAGAACGGCGCCTTGAAGATTGGCTGACTGCCTCGCCGCGCGCGCAAGCATTGCCATTAAATCTGAATAAAAACAGTGAAAACAGACGATCGGAGAAAATTCCCGATATCCATGACTATGGCATGGCAGGCGCGCGCCCGTTATCCGCGCCCGCCCTTCCGTCATGATGTGCGGACCGGGTTTGCGTTATGAGTCACGCCTTTGACATCGAAATTCTGCGGCGGCGCATTGCCGCCCAGGAGCGCCTGACACCGATCAAGCGGCCGGCGGTCGCTCTCGGGCCGGCAGCGCTCGATGCGGCCCTGCCCGAGCATGGGCTGGCAACGGGTGCGCTGCACGAGCTGGTGCCGGCGACCCATGGTGATTTCGCCGCCGGCATCGGCTTCGGCTTTTGCCTTCTGGCGCGCATCGCCCGCAGCCGGCCGGGCCAGATTCTCTGGGCTGCCCCGGCGCATCTGGGGTTTCGCGAGGGCGGACTTTATCCGCTCGGGCTGGCCGCCCTCGGCTTCGATCCGGACCGGCTGATCCAGATCGCGGCGCGCAAGTCGATCGACATCCTGTGGGCGCTGGAGGAAGGGCTGGCGCATGCGCCTCTGGCCGCCGTGGTCGGCGTCCTGCCGGAAAATGCGCATGACTATGATTTTTCCGCCAGCCGGCGGCTTGCCATGCGCGCGGCCAGGCAAGGCGTCACCGCGTTCATCTTCCGCGGCAGGGAAAATCCGGGCATGTCGACGGCGGCCGAAACGCGCTGGTCGGTGGCCTCCCTGCCCAGCCTGCCCGCACCAGTCCCGGCAATGGGGGCAAGGCCTGGACTGGGTTTTGGATTGGGAGCGCCGCGCTGGCAGGTCAAGCTCACCAAATGCAAGAAAGGAACGCCCGGCGGCTGGCTCAGCAACCAGCCCGATGGATGGGATGTCGAATGGGATCATGAAACGCTTTCTTTCCGTCTTCCTGCCCCGCTGGCCGATCGAGCGCCGGCATGGGCGCATGGCGCTGACAACCGCCCTGATGACCGCCCTGGCACCTCATGGGCAGAAGCTTCGTGAAGATGAAGCCCTGGTGCTTGTCACCACCTCGGACAGCGGCCAGCACATCACCGCGCTCAACCGGGCGGCCGAGCAGCTCGGTTTCCTGCCCGGCATGGCGCTGGCCGATGCGCGCGCCATCCACCCGACCCTGAAAGTGGGCCATGCGGATCTTGCCGGCGATCATCGGTCGCTCGTCCGACTGGCGCTGTGGTGCCAGTGCTATTCCCCCTTCACCCGCGTCGACGCGCCCGATGGGGTGAGCCTCGACATCACCGGCTGTGCCCATCTGTTCGGTGGTGAAGCCGGCCTCCTCGATATGCTGGCCGAAAGGCTTGGCGGCTTCGGCCTGACGGCGCGACTGGCTATTGCACCGACCATCGGTGCTGCCTGGGGTCTGGCGCGCCATGCGGCCAGTCCACGCCTGGCCGTTGCCCGCCAGGATTTGCGCGCCTGCCTGGCGCCGCTGCCCATTGCCGCCCTTTGCCTGGATGCGACCACCCTCTCGGCGCTCGAAAAGCTTGGCCTGAAGCGCATCGGTGATCTTCTGGACAAGCCGCGTGCGCCGCTTGCCGCCCGCTTCGGCCCCTTTGTCCTGCGCCGGCTGGACGAGGCGCTTGGCCATGAGGAAGCAAGTTTCGGCCCGCTCAGCCCGCCGGTGCTGCATTCCGCCACATGCCGTTTCGCCGAGCCCATCGTCACCCGCGAGGCGATCGAGGTCGCCATCGACCGGCTGACGCGCGACCTGGCAATCGACCTCGAACACGCGGCCAAGGGCGCGCGGCGCGTGGAGTTGCGCCTGTTCCGTGTCGATGGCTGGTTCGAGGCGCTGCCGCTTGCCACCAGCACCGCCACGCGCGATCCCCGCCATCTCGCCCGCCTGCTTGGCGAGCGGCTCGACCGTATCGAGGACCATGCCGGCTTCGGCTTCGAGGCGGCCAGTTTGAGCGCCTTGCAGGTGGAGGAACTGGCCGGGCGACAACAGGATCTGGGCGATGAAGCGCTGGCCGGTGCGCGCGGCGACATCGCGCCCCTGCTCGACCGCCTGGTCAATCGTTTCGGTGCGCGCCATGTGACACGGCCCCAGCCTTATGCGAGCTACATTCCCGAGCGGGCCGCCCGCGCCGCCTCCGTCCTCAAATCGATGAGAAGCCACGATTGGCGCGCCCATGCACGCGTCGTTCAGGATGGCGCTCCATTCGCCCGGCCGCTGTTTCTGTTTGCCGTTCCGGAACCCGTCACCACGCTTGCCGAAGTGCCGGACGGCCCGCCGACGCGCTTCGAATGGCGGCGCGTGGCGCATCGCGTGGCGCGCGCCGAGGGGCCGGAGCGCATCGCACCCGAATGGTGGCTGGCGCCCGCCGGGGCGAGCCGCAAGACGCGCGACTATTATCGCATCGAGGATGAGGCGGGTCGCCGTTTCTGGCTGTTTCGCGATGGGCTCTACGAGCGCGGCGAAGACGTGCCGCGCTGGTTCATCCATGGTGTGTTCGCATGAGCGACGCTCCCCCCTTCGCCGAGCTCGGCGTCACCAGCAATTTCAGCTTCCTGCGCGGCGGCTCGCATCCGCAGGAGCTGGTCGCCATGGCCGCCCAGCTTGGCCATGCGGCGATCGGCATTGCCGACCGCAACTCGCTGGCCGGCGTGGTGCGGGCGCATGTGGAGGCGAAGGAGCAGAAGATTCGCCTTGTCGTCGGCGCCCGGCTGGTGCTGATGGACGGTTTCGAGGCGCTGTGCTTCCCCACCGACAAATCCGCCTATGGCCGCCTCACACGGATGTTGACCATCGGCAACCGGCGCGCGCCGAAAGGCGAATGTCATTTGCATTTCGACGACCTGGCGCTCCTGCAAGGCGGGCAGCGTCTCATCGCCATGCCGCCTTATGATTTCGGCGCGGATTTCGAAGATGGCCTGCGCCGGCTCGCCGCCCTCTTTCCCGGATCGGTCTTCCTGGCGCTCACGCCCTATCGCCGCGCCAATGATGGTCTGCGCCAGCGTCGGCTTCATGCGCTTTCCATCGCCTGCGGCACGCCGCTTATCGCCACCAACGACGTGCTCTACCACACGCCGGCGCGCCGTCCCCTGCAGGATCTCATCACCTGCATCCGCGCCCACTGCACCATCGACGAAGCGGGCTTTCGCCTGGAGCGCAATGCCGAACGGCACCTGAAGCCCCCGGCGGAGATGGCCCGCCTGCTGCGCGGCCATGAGGATGCCGTGGCGCGCTCGGCCGCGGTGATGGACGACTGCCATTTCTCGCTCGATGAATTGTCCTACGAATATCCCGAGGAATCCGCCGGTGAAAGCGCCACGCCGCAGGAGGAGCTGGACCGCCTCACCTGGCTTGGCGCGCGAGAGCGCTTCGGCGCGGCGCTCAGCGACAAGATCAAAGGCATGATCGCCCATGAATTGCAGCTTATCGCTTCGTTGAACTACGCCGCCTATTTCCTCACCGTGCACGACATCGTGCGCTTCGCCCGCGCGCAGAAGCCGCCCATCCTCTGCCAGGGGCGCGGTTCGGCAGCCAATTCCGTCGTCTGCTATTGCCTCGGCGTCACCTCGGTCAACCCGGCCGAGATCGACCTCCTGTTCGAGCGCTTCATTTCCGCCGAGCGCGGCGAGCCGCCGGACATCGACGTCGATTTCGAGCATGAGCGGCGCGAAGAGGTGATGCAGTACATCTACGGCAAATACGGCCGCCACCGCGCCGGGCTTGCCGCCACCGTCATCTCCTACCGCACGCGCAGCGCCGTGCGCGAGGCCGGCAAGGCAATGGGCCTGTCGCCGGACATCGTCGCCGCCATGACCGGCCTCGTCTGGGGCCATTCGGAAAAGACGCCGGCAGGCGCGCAACTCCGCGAAGCCGGTCTCGACCCGACGGATCCGCGCCTGCGCCAGACCCTGCTTCTGGTGAAGCAGCTGATCGGCTTTCCCCGCCACCTGTCGCAGCATGTGGGCGGTTTCGTCATGACGCGCGGGCCGCTCGACGAGATGGTGCCCATCGTCAATGCCGCCATGGACGACCGCACCATGGTGGAATGGGACAAGGACGACCTCGACACGCTGAAAATCCTCAAAGTGGATGTCCTGTCGCTCGGCATGCTCACCTGTCTGCGCAAGAGCTTCGACCTGTTGCGCGATCATTATGGCGAACACCGCACGCTCGCCACCGTGCCGCGCGACGATCGCCCCACCTATCGGATGATCCAGAAGGCCGACACGATCGGCGTCTTCCAGATCGAAAGCCGGGCGCAGATGTCGATGCTGCCGCGGCTGCGCCCGAATAATTTCTATGACCTGGTCATCGAGATCGCCATCGTTCGCCCCGGGCCGATCCAGGGCGACATGGTGCATCCCTACCTGCGCCGCCGCGACGGGAAGGAAGATGTCGATTATCCGTCGGAGGCACTGCGCGCCGTTCTGGAGAAAACCTATGGCGTTCCCCTGTTCCAGGAGCAGGCGATGAAGATCGCCATCGTCGGCGCCGGCTTTTCGCCGGCCAAGGCCGACAAGCTGCGCCGCGCCATGGCCACCTTCCGCCGCACCGGCACGATCGACAATTTTCGCCAGGATTTCATCCAGGGCATGCTCGCCAACAATTATGCCAGGGATTTCGCCGAGCGTTGTTTCAAGCAGATCGAGGGCTTTAGCGACTACGGTTTCCCCGAGAGCCATTCGGCGAGCTTCGCGCTGCTCGCCTATGCCTCGTCCTGGCTGAAATGCCATTATCCGGACGTCTTCGCCTGCGCATTGCTCAATTCGCAGCCCATGGGCTTTTATTCCGCCGCCTCCATCGTGCGCGACTTCCGCGATCATGGCGGCGAGACACGCGCCGTCGACGTCAATCACAGCTTCTGGGATCACGTGCTGGAGCCGGCGGACACATCGGGCACGATACGCCATGCGCTGCGGCTCGGCCTGCGCCAGGTGGATGGCATCCGCGAGGAGGCGGCATTGAAAATCCTCGCCGCGCGCGGCCAGGGTTTCGGCAGCGTGCGCGACCTCTATTTCCGCGCCGGCATCGACATGTTCTCGTTGCGCCGGCTGGCCGAGGCCGACGCCTTCCGCTCCATCGGCCTCGACCGGCGCGCCGCCCTGTGGGAAGTGCGCGGCCTCAGCGGGCACCAGGGCACACGTTCGGCCGCCGAGGATTTGCCGCTGTTTTCCGAGGCAAAGCGGGCGGCTTCTCCTCCCCTGCAGGCAGAACCGGCGGTCGATCTGCCGGCCCTCCTGCCCGGCGAGCATGTGGTCGAGGATTACGGCACGCTCAGCCTGTCGCTGAAGGCGCACCCAGTCTCCTTTCTGCGCGAGCATCTGGTGCAACGGCGCATCCAGCAGACCAGAACGCTGGTCGACACGCCCGCCGGCCGCTTCGTCCGTGTCGCCGGCCTCGTGCTCGTCCGCCAGCGGCCGGGCACGGCGAGCGGCGTCATCTTCATGACGCTGGAGGACGAGACGGGCATTGCCAACGCCATCGTCTGGCCGCGCGTCTTCGAAAAACACCGCCGCGTCGTGTTCGGCGCGCGCATGGTCGCCGTGGAGGGCGTTCTGCAGAAGGAACGCGAGGTGATTCATGTGATCGCCCGCCGGCTGATCGATCTTTCACCCGAGCTGATGGACGCCATGACCGCCCCCGACGCGCAGGCGAAAGCCGAGGCGCAGGCGACAACGACACAGAGCCTGTGGCGTCACCCGCGCGATGTGCGCGTCTTGCCGAAGGGGCGGAATTTTCACTGATGTTTCTGGTCGTCGCGATTGGTCGATGCCCCTCTCCCCGTTGCCAACCCGACCACATCCCTCTACTGCCTACAGCATCGGCCCGAAAATCGGAATCGATTTTCGGAAAGAACGATGTGTAGATTCAAAGAGTTAGAGCGTCCTTTGTGCGTCCGAATGGACGCACGGCGCTCTAACCGAAGAAACGGGAGGACAATGCATGATCCTTTGCTGCGGCGAGGCCCTGATCGACATGCTGCCGCGCCGGTCTGTAGAAGGCGAAGCCGCCTTCGCGCCGCATGCCGGCGGCTCCGTCTTCAACAGCGCCATCGCCATCGGCCGGCTGGGCGTCGGCTGCGGTTTCTTCTCCGGCCTGTCGGGTGATCTTTTCGGCAAGATGCTGCGCAGCAAGCTGGAGGAAAGCCATGTTGATCTGTCCCTGGCGCGCTTCTCCAACCGCCCCACCACGCTTGCCTTCGTAACGCTCACCGACGGCCACGCGGAATACAGTTTCTACGACGAAAACACCGCCGGCCGCATGATCGAGCCAGCCGACCTTCCAGCCCTTGGCGCGGATGTGGAGGCGCTGCTTTTCGGCGGCATCAGCCTGGTGTCGGAGCCTTGTGGCTCGGCTTACGAGGCGCTGATGGCGCGCGAAAGCAAAAGCCGCGTGACGATGCTCGACCCGAACATTCGCCCGGCCTTCATTTCCCACACGGCAAACCACAGGGCGCGCATGCAGCGCATGACCGCACTGGCCGACATCGTGAAAATCTCCGCCGACGATCTTGCCTGGTTCGGCGAAGATGGCGATGCCGACGCGATTGCCCGGCGCTGGCTGGCGCGCGGTCCCAGCCTCGTCATCCTGACGGACGGCGGTAAGGGCGCAACCGCCTATACGAAGCAAGACAAGGTGTTCGTGGCCGCCAACCCCGTGACGGTGGTCGATACGGTGGGAGCGGGCGACACGTTCAATGGCGCGCTTCTGGCCGCGCTCAGCGAGAACGGACTTTTGCGCAAGGAGCGGATCGCCGCGCTCACCGAGGAACAGATTGTCGAAGCCATCGCCTTCGCTTCGCGCGCTGCCGCGATCACCGTATCGCGCGCCGGCGCCAATCCGCCCTGGCGGGACGAACTGTCAGATGTCTAAGGCGTGCGCGCCTTCAGCGATGAAAGACGGGCTGACGAACGCCTCTAGTCCCCGGCCCTGTTTCGGACCATAGGTCAGCGGTGCGCCATCGAGCGTCCGCGCCATACCGCCTGCCGCGCGCAACACGGCGTCGCCCGCCGCCGTGTCCCACTGCATGGTGCGGCCGTAACGCGGATAGAGATCGGCATCGCCGCGGGCGATCATGCAGAATTTCAGCGACGAGCCGATCGACAACGTCTCGGCTCCCGGGTGGCCGGCGATGAAGGCGCGCGTCTCGTCGGTGCAATGCGAGCGGCTGGCGAGGATGGCCGGCGGCGTGCGCATGATGCGCGCGTGGATCTGACGCCGCGAGACGGCGCGCCCCTTGTCGACCGTCACCTCGAAGGCTGTGCCTGGCCGCGCGGCATAGAGAAGGTCACGCGCCGGCGCATAGACCACGCCCAGCGCTGGATCGCCGGCGCGGATCAGCGCGATGTTGACGGTGAAGTCCGGCCGCCGCTCGATGAACTCGCGCGTGCCGTCGAGCGGATCGACGAGCAGGAAATTGCCATCGCCGCAGGCCGGAATGACGCCGCCGGAGGCTTCCTCCTCGGAAACGCAGGGCGTGCCCAGACCGGCAGCCGCAAACCCGTCGAGAATCACGCGCTCCGCGGCCCGGTCGGCTGCCGTCACCGGCGAGGAGTCGGCCTTGGTCTCGACCTCGAAACCGGCCGCATAATGATCCATGATCGCGCGGCCGGCGGCAAGCGCCAGCTCCTCGAACAGCGCCAGAAGCGCCGCGTCATCCTTCACCATGCCCATGAGACGCAATCTCTCCCGCATCGCGGGTTTCAGCAATAGCCGCGTTCCTTGAGCCAGGCTTCCACCTGATCGACCAGATCTTCGGGCGCGCGGCCGACGGTCGAAACGTGGATATCAGCCCTTTCCGGCGGCTCATAGGGGGAATCGACGCCGGTGAAGTTCTGGATCTCGCCCTTCAGCGCCTTGGCATACAATCCCTTCGGATCGCGTTTGGCGCACTCATCAAACGGCGTGTCGACGAAAACTTCAACGAATTCGCCGTCGTTCATCAGTTCGCGCGCCATGCGCCGCTCGGCACGGAATGGCGAAATGAACGACACCAGGACGATCAGCCCGGCATCGGCCATCAGCTTCGCCGTTTCGGCAACGCGGCGGATGTTTTCCACCCGGTCCTCATCGGTGAAGCCCAGATCGCGGTTGAGCCCGTGGCGCACATTGTCGCCATCGAGAATATAGGTGTGGCGGCCCGACGCGTGCAGTTTCTTCTCCAGAAGATTGGCGATGGTCGATTTGCCGGACCCCGACAGGCCGGTGAACCACAGCACCGCCGGCTTCTGGTGCTTGATCTCGGCACGCGCCTGCGGCGTCACGTCGAGCGCCTGCCAATGAATGTTGGCGGCGCGGCGCAGCGGACGCAGGATCATGCCGGCGCCGACCGTGGCGTTGGTGAGCCTGTCGATCAGGATGAAGGCGCCGGTGGCGCGGTTGTCGCTGAACGCGTCGAAGGCAATCGGCGCCTGCAATGAAAAATTGCAGACGCCGACTTCGTTCAGCTCCAGGCTGGTGGCGGCCTCCTGGGCGAAATTGTTGATGTTGCGCCGGTGCTTGAGCTGGCTGACCGTGGCGCTGACCTCGTCCGTTTCGGTGCGCAGGATATAGGCGCGGCCGGGAAGAAGCGGTTTTTCATCGAACCAGACGAGATTGGCGGCAAACTGGTCGGCCACATGCGGGCGCCCCTCGGTGCCCACCAGCATGTTGCCGCGCGACAACTCCACCTCGTCCTCCAGCACGATGGTCACAGCCTGGCCTTCGACGGCCTCGCTCAGGTCGCCGCCATGGGTGACCAGTTGCTTGACCCGCGATTGCCTGCCCGATTTCGCCACCGTCACGCGGTCGCCAAGCGCCACGCGGCCGGAAGCGACCGTGCCGGAAAAGCCGCGAAAGTCGAGATCGGGCCGCGAAACATACTGCACCGGAAAGCGAAACGGCCGGTCCTCGACGCGCGCGTCGACATCGACGGTTTCCAGATGAGCGATCAGCGAGGGTCCGCCATACCAGGCCGTGTTCTTCGACGGAACGATGATGTTGTCGCCATGACGCGCCGAGATGGGAATCGGCTGGATCGTGTCGAAACCCAGATCCTCGGCAAAGGCGCGGTATTCCTCGGCAATGCGTTCGAACACCTGCCGGTCGAAATCCACGAGGTCGATCTTGTTGACTGCGAGCACGATGTGGCGGATGCCGAGCAGCGAGGCGATCATCGAGTGCCGCCGCGTCTGCGGCAGGATGCCCTGCCTGGCATCGACCAGGACGATGGCGAGATCTGCGGTCGAGGCGCCCGTCGCCATGTTGCGCGTGTACTGCTCGTGGCCGGGCGTATCGGCAACGATGAACTTGCGCTTCGGCGTGGCGAAAAAGCGATAGGCGACATCGATGGTGATGCCCTGCTCGCGCTCGGCCTCCAGCCCGTCGACCAGCAGCGCGAAGTCGATGCCGTCGCCGGCCGTGCCGTGCTTCTTCGAATCGCGCTCGAGGGTCGCAAGCTGATCCTCGAAGATCAGCTTGGTGTCGTAGAGCAGACGGCCGATCAGCGTCGACTTTCCGTCATCCACCGATCCGCAGGTGAGAAAACGCAGCAGGCCCTTGTTTTCCTGCCCCGCCACATAGTCGCGAATGTCGACGACATTGTCTTCTCTCAGAGCCGCGCTGTTGGCTGTCAGCATGATCAGAAATACCCTTCGCGCTTCTTCTTTTCCATCGAGCCAGCCTCGTCGCGGTCGATCAGCCGTCCCTGCCGCTCCGACGTGCGCGCCGTCAGCATCTCGCCGACGATCTCCTCCAGCGTCGTCGCCGTCGATGGGATGGCGCCGGTCAGCGGGTAGCAGCCGAGGGTGCGGAAACGCACCATGCGCTCCTCGACCGTCTCGCCGGGCTGCAGGCGCATGCGCTCGTCATCGACCATGATGGTCATGCCGCCGCGCTCGACCACGGGCCGCCTCTTGGCGAAGTACAGCGGAACGATGGGAATATCTTCCTGAAGAATGTACTGCCAGATGTCCTGCTCGGTCCAGTTGGACAGCGGGAAGACGCGGATCGATTCACCTGGCGCAACGCGCGTGTTGTAGATCTTCCACATTTCCGGGCGCTGGTTCTTCGGATCCCAGCCGTGGCCGGCAGAGCGGAAGGAGAAGATGCGCTCCTTGGCGCGCGCCTTCTCCTCGTCGCGCCGGGCGCCGCCAAAGGCGGCGTCGAAACCGTATTTGTCGAGCGCCTGGCGCAGCGCCACCGTCTTCATCACATGGGTATGGGTGTTCGACCCATGGTCGAACGGGTTGATGCCGTCGCGCACGCCCTCTTCATTGACGTGTACGAGAAGATCGAAGCCCAGGCGTTCCGCCATCCGGTCGCGGAATTCGATCATCTCGCGAAACTTCCAGGTGGTATCCACATGCAGAAAGGGAAAGGGCGGCTTGGCCGGGTAGAACGCCTTCATCGCCAGATGCATCAGGACGGAGGAATCCTTGCCGATGGAATAGAGCATCACCGGGTTGGAAAAGGTCGCCGCCACTTCGCGGAAGATGTGGATCGCCTCGGCTTCCAGCCTGTCGAGATGGGTAAGGGCTACCGGCATGTCTTCGCCTTCGCAAACAGCTTGGGTTCGGCCGGCATGGGAGCTGCCGGATCCTGACATTGAGGTACCATGCGCCTTTCACGCCTCTCAAGGCGCAGGTGCCCAAGCCGACCCCGGTTTGCGAGGCGGTTTTTGCGTTGTTTCCGGCAATGGGGGAAAGGCATTTCAGAACAGCGAAAAGGCCCGTTTTCACGGGCCTTTTCGCTGTTTCATTCAGGCGCGAAGGCGCTCAGGCGGCCACCGCCGCGCGGATCGTCTCGATGATCCGATCCTGGTCCGCCGTATCCAGATAGGGGTGCATCGGCAGGCACAGAATGCGCTGCGGCAGCGTCTCGGAAACGGCCAGGCCGCCCGGCGCCCGGCCGAACATCTCATAGGCCTTCTGCTGATGCAGCGGCTTCTCATAATAGACGACCGAGGGGATGCCCTCGGCGGAGAGACGCTGGCGAACCGCGTCGCGGCGGTCGGTCTCGATGGCGTATTGCGCCCAGGCCGAGCGATAGCCGTCGGGGATGCGCGCCACCTTCACCACATCGCCCAGGCCATCGGCATAGCGGGCGGCCACTTTCTGGCGTGCGTCCATCTCGTCGGGCAGGATGGCGAGCTTCTCGATGAGGATCGCCGCCTGGATGGTGTCGAGGCGCGAATTGAGGCCGACGCGCACATTGTCGTACTGGCTGGCGCCCTTGCCGTGGAAGGCGATGGAGCGCAGCACCTCGGCCAGTTCATCGTCGTCGGTGAACATCGCCCCGCCATCGCCGTAGCAGCCGAGCGGCTTGGCCGGATAGAAGCTGGTCGAGGCCACATGACCGAAGGCGCCGCAGCGCTTGTTGCCGAGCGTCCCGCCGATCGCCTGCGCGGCATCCTCGATGACCCGCAGCCCCTCGCGCGCGGCGATGGCCTCGATGGCCACGTAATCGGCGGCCAGGCCGAACAGGTCGACGGGAATGATCGCCTTCGGCGTCAGGCGGCCTTCCGCCTTGACCTGCTCGATCGCCGCCACGAGGCTTTTCGCATCGATGTTGTAGGTGTCGGGATCGATCTCGACGAAAACCGGTTCGGCGCCCGCCAGCACCACCACTTCGGCGGTCGCGGCAAAGGTGAAGCTCGGGCAGAACACGGCGTCGCCCGGGCCGATGCCATAGGCCATCAGCGGCATCAGCAGCGCGTCGGTGCCGTTGGCACAGGCGATCGCATGCTTGGCGCCGACATATTTGGCGATTTCCTGCTCGAAAGCGGCCACTTCCGGCCCGAGAATATACCGCCCTTCGGCCACAACCTTGTCGATTGCGGTCGCAAGCTTGTCCTTGATGCGCTCACGCTGAGCGCCGAGATCGATGAATTGCATTGTTTGCCCAATCAGATGCGGGGGATGATTCCGCGAAACCCCGTCCGTTGAATAGGGACGCCGGGGCGTTTGCGCAACACGCTGCGTCATTCAAACTGCCACTTTCGCTGTTACACGAGGTGAATGGAAATGATGCAACCCAGGCGACGGCGCCACGTTGCCGCCATGCGGGTTTTGTACCGTCGCGTTCCTCCACCGCTTCTTGGCGGCGCGGCCGGCATCTAATAAAAAGTCAATCAATCGCTGCAATGGTCGACAATCAGGCAATAGTGTTCAGCCGACGCGGCAATCGTAGAAATGGAAAGACAGTATGGGCGCCCCCTTCAAAGCGTATGACGTTCGCGGCCGCATTCCGGCGGAAATCAATGTCCCCTTCGCCTATCGCTTTTCGCAGGCCCTGAAGCAGAGCCTGAACCCCAGCCTGGTCGTCGTCGGCCACGACATGCGCAGCGACAGTCCCGGGCTCGCCGAGGCGCTGGTGCAGGGGCTGCTCGACAGCGGCGTCGATGTGCGGCCGGTCGGCCGCTGCGGCACGGAGGAAGTGTACTTCCATACCGCCGCCAGCGGCGCCGACGCAGGCCTTATGGTGACGGCCAGCCACAATCCGATGGACTATAACGGCATCAAGATGGTGCTGAAGGGCGCGTCGGCGGCAACGCCCGACAACGCCTTCAATCCGATCGAGACGATCATGCGGTCCGATGCCGTGCTCGCGACGGCGGCGAACTACGATGAGCGCGGCCGCCTCCTGCCGGTCTGCGACCGCGATGCCTATATCGAGCGGCTCCTGCATGAAGTGGCCGGCCAGAAGCTGAAGCCGATGAAGATCGTCTGCCACGCCGGCAATGGCTGCGCCGGACCGATCATCGACCTGTTGGAGAAGCACCTGCCCTTCACCTTCATCAAGATCGACCACGAGCCCGACCCGGCTCTGCCCAACGGCATTCCCAACCCGCTCCTGCCGGAAAAGCGCGCCAAGGCCAGCCAGGCGGTGATCGAGCATGGCGCCGATCTCGCCATCGCCTGGGACGGCGATTTCGACCGCTGCTTCCTGTATGATCACAAGGGCCGCTTCGTCGAAGGCTATTACCTGGTCGGCATGATCGCGCAGAGCCTGCTCGGCAAGGCGCCCGGCAGCACCGTCCTTTACGATCCGCGCCTGATCTGGAACACGATCGAGATGGTCGAACAGGCCGGCGGCGTCGCCAAGCCGTGCCGCACGGGGCACGCCTATTTCAAGAAGATGATGCGCGAGGAAAACGCCGTCTATGGCGGCGAGATGAGCGCGCACCACTATTTCCGCGATTTTTCCTATTGCGATTCGGGCATGCTCGCCTGGCTCGACGTGGTCGCCGAACTGTCGAAAGGCGACGCCACGCTGGCCGACCGGCTGGAGGAGCGCATCGCCGCCTATCCCTGCTCCGGCGAGATCAATTTCACCGTCGATGACGCCAAGACGGCGCAGGCGCGGGTTTCCGATCATTTCATGCCGAAAAACCCGCAACTGGAGACCATTGACGGTCTCGGCATGGTGTTCGACGACTGGCGCTTCAACCTGCGCGCCTCAAACACCGAGCCGCTGCTGCGTCTCAATGTGGAAACCCGCGGCAATCAGGCGCTGCTCACGGCGAAGGTCGATGAATTGCGTGGACTGATCGAGAAGGCGGGGTAGGCTGGACCTGTCTTTCGCCTGAGGACCGTAGGTCTTCCGGCTGGCCATACGGAACAAGCAAGAAGCGCATAAAGCCCACCGTTCACTCGGTGGGCTTTTTCATTTCCGCGACTGTCGCCAGCCCGCCCGGCGCGCCTCACCTTCGGAGCAAAACCAGCGTTCTCCATATTCCAGGCGAATCCGTGTCTCGGCATAGTGCTCTTGGCCCGGAACATGATAGATGCGTTCGCCGGTATTGAAACTGATATTGCCCTTGATATTGCAGCCTGATCCAGGCAGCGCCGACCAGACATGATCGAGCGAGGCACCGTTTGACGTATAGCCAACGCCGGCTGCGCCCACGAGCGTCAGGCTGACCAGTAGCGCCCGCACCGAGGGGCGGCGTGCCTTCCTAGGTCGATGATAGACCTCTCGCGATCCTGATCGTTTCCAAGCCTGCATGGCGAGCAAGGTAGGAACCAAAGCTTGCGATGGCGCAAACGGCAGGATGTCAATTTTAACGATCCTCACCGACCTACCAGAAGCCCGTCGCTCACACCGGCGGGCTTCTATGCTTTCCGTTGTCCGGCAGCTATCTGCTTCGCCTTAACAGCCGCCAATTTCGCTGGCCGCATAAATAACCGATCAAGGAGATCGGTAGTTAAATCTTCCAGTGCTTCGGCTTCCTCGGCTGTGTATGGATCAACATCATGAGCGGCGTCGTTGCCGTCGAGAACGGCCACATCCGCCAGTTCCACTATATCGGCATCCAGAATCCTCATCTCGCCCAGAGCACGGATTCTAGAGCGTGGCGCATCGGCTGGGTTCTTTCCCTGAAGACGAGAATCGGTCGCATAGATATGTTTGGTTGCAACGTCGACTGTCTTACGAAACATCGCTCCAGCCGCTTCAAAGAGGTTCATTCGGCGAGCCTTAGAGGCTTCGCGAAACAGATCGGCAATTCGCACCGGAATGTCAGTAGAAATGTTTGGTGGGCTAGGAACGACGAAAATCGGCGTTCGGCTAAAATACCGGCCTCGCTTATCAAAATCGACCGCTTGTTCAATGTCGAAGTTAGGCTGTCCTTCATAAAGGCTTGACCGATCACAGGCCGAGCAAACCATTTGCAATTCGGCGTTCAATCCATCGTAAAAAGAGCAGCCGGCTGAGCGCATCTGCACGCCCTTCACTCCGCATCGAACGCAATCGCGTGTGAAAAACCCCATCGTCTGCTCTTCCCCGAAACATTGCCCGTTACAAAGCCTATGCCCAGGCATCATGATCAATCAAGCACAATCGGCGGGGAGAACAAAATAGGAACAAAATCCTTGACTGCCTCGCCGTGCTGGTGGCAATCTTCTTGCATTAAGCAGATGGGGGTGCACCGACGCGCAATGCCTATGTTATGATGAAGGCAGGGGAGTGAAGGGGAAATGATCCGTTGGCTTTGGGCGCTTGCTGCACTGGCGATTATAGCGCACCCGGCGCTCGCGTCGGCCAAGGTGCTTCGATGCACGGCCTACCAGTCGATGGGGATTCCTGTAGACATGGCCAGCCATCAATTTCAGATCGACCTCGACGGAACATCGCTGTTGCTGGAATCGAGCGGGAAGCGCCTCGACTGCCGGCAGATCGATACGAGGACGGTCTGCTTCAACGATGACCAGACGATAATCTATTCCCTAGAGCGCGGCGGGAAACTCACGGCTGAATATCAGTTCGGCCTGTATGAGCAGAAGGCAATGTGCGTGGAGTAAGTCCCGTCGAAGGCGAGCTTATTCGTCTTCAGGCGGTTCCGGCCGGAACTCAAATATTCCTTCCTCGATGAGAAATGTTCGCCACTGGTCTGCCATGTCTTCGAAAAGCTCAAGGGCATTGTAGCGCTTGTCGTCTACTGTGACGTAGGTGAGCAGGCTTATGCCCTTCACCGAACGCTCGCCGGTTCCCTCCTTCGGCTCCGACCATGACAAGATCGCGGTGCTTCCGCTCCAAAGATTGGGCATCAAATCGGTGCGGACCTCGCGATGCTTCACGCTGTTTGCGAGCATGTGGCAGAACTTCAACGCGGGAAGACGGTCCGCTTGTGTCACCGCAAAGCTCGCCTCAATCGTCAGGTTTCCCTTTTTCGGGCCGTTGCGCTTGTAGCCTGACAGTCGCTCATATGAGGCATCGTCAACGAAGTGCAACGTCCAGTCCACAAGATGCCATGCGTCAACAGCGCAGTCGAACGCGGCATATTTGGAATCGGCGGATGAGCGCGCCGACCGCAACCGCTCTATATCGAAAAGCAGTTTTTCGTATAGGTCGGTCGGCACCCTCATGTCGAAGGACTTTGTCGGTGGTGGTCTGCCCATTGCTCTCTCGCCTAAATGTCCTTCAGCGCCTCAAGCTCGCGGAAGGGGTAATAGCGAATGTTCGGGTTCTGGCACCATGCGTTGTTGGCCGTGACCTTCACCGGCGTATTGCCCTTCAGGAAAACCGTATAGCCGGACCTGCCGACATAGCCGCCGAACCCGTTCTTACTGTTCGCCTTGACGCAAACATAGGAGCCGCCCGTACCGGCATCACCGACGAGATTTCGGCGTCACGGATCGAATACGGATCGCGCACCACGTCCCGCGCCGCGTCGGCTATGTTCCGCTTCATGGCCGCTGTCGGCGGCGTCTGGCTTGCTAGCTGCTCAGGCCCGGTGATGCACCCGGCGAGCGTAAACGCCGCCGCCACAATGACGAGATTTTTCAAGATCAGTCCCCAAATGATGTTGCCCAGCGGCAACTTCCCTAAGCAGAGTCAGCTTGTCAAGATTCGCGCCGCACGATTCTCCGGCACGATTTCCACATGCGAAATGCCATGTGGATCACCCACGCGGTTGTAACACACGGTATTTTTTGACTTCGCCTAAGTGGCTGATTTTATTGATAAAACAGGTCATGGCTGGGGCGGCAGGATTCGAACCTGCGAATGACGGTACCAAAAACCGTTGCCTTACCGCTTGGCGACGCCCCAAAGCCGGGCGAGGCGGTGGATAGCAGAAGCCCGCGCCTGCGACAAGCGCGGGTTTCGATGAGTTTTGTCGACGATGGCGAAGGTGCTGTCGTCGCGCGCCGCTTCAGGCCACCCAGCTTCCCCAGAACCGCGTGACCGTCTGCGGCACATAGCCGTCCAGATCGCTGAAAATCTGCTGCAGTTCGACCGTGTCGCCGGCGGCCAGTTGCGCCATCGCATTGAGATGCAGGACCGCCTCCGATCCATCCGTGGCAATGGCCGACAGGGATGGCGCCACCAGAGGCGCGGTCAGGTCGACCGCGCCGTTGCGCACCAGTTTCGCCTTGGCCGCGGCCGGCACATTGGTGTTGTTCTGCTTCCAGCCGATGGCCGCGCCGAAATAATAGAGACCGGCGGCGGGCGCGGTGAACCGGCCCGTCCCGGCGTCGAAAACGCCCTGGTCGTTGTAATCGGTGTCGTTGATGGCGACCTTCGTCCAGGCGTCGGCGGCGATATACTGGTCGTAGTCCAGATAGCCGAGGAATTTCCCATTGCCCGGCAGCAGAACCCTGCCGCTGTCGCCGTCGGCGCTTATGGCGTCGTGGAACGTCGATCCGTCGGGCGAGACGGAGAGGCGCCAGTCATCGGTGCCGAACAGGCCCATCAGGGCCCTGGTGACGAAGGCGCTTTGCATCAGGAACCCGACATCGCCGCCGGGGGCTTCCTTGTTCATCGTATAGAACAGATCCCCGTTGCCGCCCTCGGCGGCATAGAGTGCTGTCCACAGCGCCTTGTTGACCTTGGCCGAAAACGGGTTTGCCGCATCGGCCGTGGTGCCCACGCCGACAAGGGCGGCATTCTGGATTTCCGCGCCGCTTTCGGGAATGCCGCCCAGGACCTGCCAGCCGGAGCCGTCGAAGACGATCAGTTTTCCCTCATCCTCGACCCAGGCGCGCCAGCCGGGCCTGGGCGCAAGCCGTTGCCAGGCGCCGTCGACGTAATAGGCAATGCCGGCGTCCCACCCGGCCCATGCGCCGCTGCCGCCCGCCGCCACCAGATACAAATTGCCATTGGCAGGCGAAACCGGCGGGTCCGGCAGGTCGCGGTCCAGGACGGACATCTGCACCAGCCCGTCGAGAAGGCGCAGCGCCTCGTTGTGGGTGACATGCTTTTGCGCCTGCGAGGGCATGATGTAGGGAAGATCGAGCTTTGCGGTCTGGTCCATGTCGGCCTGTTCCTTGCGTTCCTGGAAACGAGCATAGGCCCGGTTCGGCAGGCGGGGACTGAATGGCCGGCAATGTGCCGGCTTCTCCCCGTCGAACCCAAGCGGATCGACGCAAAGGGCTAAGGACCCAAGCCTTTGCGGCGACCAGGCAAGTCATCGATGGGGAGAAAAAACCATCTGGCGGTATCGCCCTATCCTCATTTACGGTGATAAATCCCATGATGGATCGATTGCCTACACCCCATATCAATGTTTCAAATCCATCATCCGGGGGACGCAATCAGTGATGGCAGGACTGGCAGTGATGGCAGGGCCGGCGACGTCGGCGCCGACAATGGGTTTGCAATGCGACCGCGTCGGCAACCATAATTCTGGCGTCCGGCGATGCTTTGAGCGGTCTAAATTTTTGAGAAGGACGTTTCATGTTGTTGCCGGTAATCATGGCGGGTGGATCGGGAACGCGGCTTTGGCCGGTTTCGCGCGAGCATTACCCCAAGCAATTCTGCACCCTGGTGGGTGACAGCACGATGCTGCAGCAGACGGTGCGCCGGCTCGCCGGGCTTGGCGGTCCCGCCCCGCTGGTCGTCTGCAATGAGGAGCATCGCTTCCTGGCCGCCGAGCAATTGCGCCTCGACGGCATCGAGAATTCGCCGATCGTTCTCGAACCCGCCGGCCGCAACACGGCGCCGGCGATCGCGCTCGCGGCGCTCTACGCCACGCGCGGCGAAGACGATCCCTTGCTGCTGGTCATGCCGGCCGACCATCTCCTGCAGGATATCGCGGCATTTCACGCAGGCTTGAAGAAGGCCGAGCAACTGGCCGCCGATGGCCGGCTCGTCACATTCGGCATCGTGCCGAAGACGCCTGAAACCGGCTTCGGGTATATCCGCCGCGGCGCGCCGATCGGCGAGCAGGGTTTTGCCGTTTCAGGCTTTGAGGAAAAGCCCGACCTGGAGACCGCCAAATCCTACCTGAAGGACGGCGGCTGCTATTGGAACAGCGGCATGTTCCTGTTCCGCGCCAGCGCCTATCTGGCGGCGTTGCGGCAATATGCGCCGGCGATCCTCGATGCCTGCGAAACCGCGATGGCGGCAGCACAGACCGACGCCCAGTTCGTTCGGCCCGCGCGCGCCGCCTTCGAGGCCTGTCCCGCCGATTCGATCGATTACGCGGTGATGGAGAAAACCGATCAGGCAGCCGTCGTGCCGCTGGACGCCGGCTGGAACGACATCGGTTCGTGGTCGGCGATCTGGGAGGCCATGGACAAGGACGCCGACGGCAATGCGCTGAGCGGCGACGTGCTGCAGGTCGCCTCGAAAAACTCCATCGTTTCCGCAGACAAGCGTCTCGTTGCGGTGGTCGGCGTCGAGGATCTGGTGGTGATCGAAACGGCCGATGCCGTCCTCGTCGCCCGCAAGGATGCGGTCCAGCACGTCAAGCGGATCGTCGACAAGCTGAAGGCGGGAAAACGCAGCGAGGCCGTCAATCACCGCAAGGTCTACCGGCCCTGGGGCAATTACGATTCCATCGATGTCGGCGACCGCCATCAGGTGAAACGCATCACCGTCAAGCCCGGTGCCAAACTGTCGGTGCAAAAGCATCATCACCGGGCCGAACACTGGGTCGTGGTGCGCGGAACGGCGAAAGTGCTGAAGGGCGCCGAGACCATCATGCTCAGCGAGAACGAATCGACCTACATCCCGCTGGGTGAAATCCACGCCCTTGAGAATCCGGGGAAAATCCCCCTGGAGCTGATCGAGGTGCAGTCCGGCTCTTATCTCGGCGAAGACGACATCGTACGGCTGGAAGACCGCTACGGCCGCGTCTGATCGGCAGCCTCACCGGTGGCGGGCCGCCCGTCACCCAGCGATGCCGCCGGCATGGATGTGCCCACGGCAAGATAAAGGCCGGTGATGAGGAAGATCATGAACACGCTGTCGATGATGTCGTGTCCGAAGATCAGATTCACCATGCCGCCGCCCGCATAGACCAGGAACAAAATCAGAAGCAGCAAGGCGCCGAAACGCGCCACTTCATCCGCATTGCTGCGCAGTGTGCGGACGGAAACGGTCAGCACGGCGCCGAACATAACCAGGACCGCGCCGCCGCTGAAGACGCCGCCTTCGATCAAGGCCGTCAGAAACCCGTTGTGAAAATGGGTGAACCCGGCATCGAGCGCGTAGTCCAGGGTCAGATGCTGGCGGATCAGATCGACCGTGTTATGCAGGCCATACCCCAGGAACGGCCTGTTGACGAACATCTTGGCGGCGATCTCCCACAGGGCCACCCGCATGCCAAGCGATGTATCGTAATTTCCGCCCTGGGCCAGTTTGTCCCAATTTTCGCTCAACAGTTCGACGCGATGCAGGATCAGCCCGGATGTCAGGACGCCGACCAGCAACATGGCGCCCACGACGGCAAGCAACCTGCCCTCAAGGATTTGCCATACCCTTTGCCGACAGATGACGAGCACGAGCACGGTTGCGCCGATCATCACGGCCCAAACCGAGCGCGAGCCGGAGTAGATCACCGCGAGAAAGCTCGCCGTATAGGCGATCAGCAGAAGACGCGACCGCACACGTTCCGTGGTCAAGGCGCCAGCAAGGCAGACAAGCCCCGCCAGACAGACGACATAGGCAAACACCAGCGCGTTGCCCGCCGCGCCTTCCGCCCGCGCGCCGATCAGATAGTTCTGGACAAGGGCAAAGATCAGCGCCCCCAGGCCGGCGGCGGCACTGCCGAGGATCGCGGCCCGGGCGATTGCGTCCTTGTCGGAAACGGACCAGACCGAGTAGGAAAACGGGAACAGCAGAAACGTCGCCAGGGGCAGAAGCTTGAGGGCGCGCTCCAGGGATGGTCCATTGGCAAAGAAGGACATGATGTTGGCCGCCACGTAGATGGCCATCATGAGTGCGATGAAGCGCATCACCCGGTCCGGGCTGACCTGGCGCCGGCCGGTGAGTATCTCGAAGGCGCACCACAGGGCGCCGCCATGCCAGACGAAACTGACCACGGATCCGAGGATCGGCGGCGCGGCAAATGTGACGAAGGTGAAAAGCCTGTTGACCGCTCGATAGGTCATTGGCGGTTGCGCCGTGCAAGCGTGGCTTCCCAGCCAAGAGCGTGGCCGACGATCTGGTCGAGATCGTCGTAGCGCGGCTGCCATGAAAGCTCACGCCGGCAGCGTTCGGCGCCGGCGACGATGGCAACGGCGTCACCCGGCCGCCGACCGCCGACGCGCACGTCGAAATCGGTGTTGGCCACCCGTTTTACCGCGTCGATCACCTCGAGCACGGAGTAACCGCGACCGTAGCCGCAATTGGCCACCAAGCTGCCGCCGCCGGCACGCATCCGGCAGAGCGCCAGATAATGCGCGTTCGCCAGGTCGGAGACATGCACGTAATCACGCACGCAGGTGCCGTCCGGGGTGTCATAGTCGGTGCCGAACACCTCCATATACGGACGTTTTCCCGTGGCCGTCTCGCATGCCACCTTGATCAGATGCGTTGCGCCTTTCGTCGACTGGCCGGTCCGCATCTGCGGATCGGCGCCGGAGACATTGAAGTAGCGCAACGCCGTATAGGTGAAATCATACGCTGCCGCGCAGTCGCGCAGCATCAGTTCGGTCATCAGCTTCGACGTGCCATAGGGCGATTCCGGCTGCAACCTCGCCTCCTCATCGACGGGAAACGCTTCCGGGCTTCCGTAGACTGCGGCGGTTGACGAAAAGATGAAATGCTTCACGCCGCAGCGGACTGCGCTTTCGATCAGATCACGCGATTTCACCGTGTTGTTCAGGTAGTAACCGAGCGGATCGGCGACCGATTCAGGCACGATGATGGAACCGGCGAAGTGAATGATCGAATCGATACCGTGCTGCCTGATGGTCTCCTCAACCAGCGCCTGGTCGGCGACGTCGCCCACCACCAGGGTCGCAGCCTCGGCAACCGCCCAGTCGAAGCCGGTGCTGAGGCGGTCGATAACCACCACCTCAGCGCCATTGTCGACAAGCTCCCAAACCATGTGGCTGCCGATATAGCCGGCGCCTCCGGTCACCAAGACCGCCATCGATATCCCCTTCAAAACAAACCGGGTCAGACATCCCCACCTGACCCGATCAAAGCTCTTAACACCGAAAACGGCAATTAAAGGGCAAGGCACTCACCCTTGCGGGAGGTCCAGCCACGCGATAGCCCGCTGGTCGCGGGCATCAGGCAGGCCGCCAACTCCACTTTGGTCAGGTCAGATGGAATGAAGCGCGCGGCACCGAATTGCCGCGTCCTGTCGATACCGGTCAGCGCGGCGAGACGGGGTGTCTTGCGGGCAATCGCCAGGGACATCGTTCCTCCATCGATGCGCCTCGCAAATGAACGCGCTTGGGTTCTCCTATAAGCGCTTCCATGATATGCGGCAACCGCACCGGTGTGCGCCGCTTCGCCATTCCCGTCTTTCCGGATCTTCCGCCATGGCCCTCGAATTTGAAACCCGTTTCGACCCGGCCTATGGCGAGCCGGTCGAGGTCGCGCCCGATGTCCTGCGCCTGACGGTCAACAATCCGAGCGCCTTCACGTTTCACGGCACCAACAGCTACATCGTCGGGCGCTCGTCTCTCGCGGTGATCGACCCCGGCCCCGAAGACGAGGCGCATTTCCAGGCGCTGCTGAGGGCGATCAATGGGCGGCCCGTCAGCCATATCATGGTCAGCCACACGCATCGAGACCACTCGCCGCTCGCCGCGCGGCTTGCCGAGGCGACCGGTGCACTGGTCTGCGCGGAGGGCCCGCATCGGCCGGCCCGGCCCATGCGGATCGGTGAGATCAATCCGCTCGATGCCAGCGCCGACACGGATTTCATGCCCACGCTTGCCTTACCCGACGAGGCGCTGGTGGCCGGAGATGGCTGGGCGCTGCGTGCCATCCATACGCCGGGGCATGCGGCAAACCATGCGGCCTTCGCCCTGGAAGGCACCGGCATCCTGTTCTCGGCCGACCATGTGATGGCATGGGCAACGACAATCGTCGCGCCGCCCGATGGCGCGATGGCGGACTATATGGCGTCGCTCGATCGATTGCTCGAACGCGACGATCAGCTCCTGCTGCCCGGCCATGGCGGCCCGGTCACCCGTCCGCCGCGCTTCTTGCGCGGTTTGAAGGCGCACCGCAAAATGCGTGAACGGGCCATCCTGGAGCGGATTACGCGCGGCGACCGCGCGATCAATGAAATGGTGCGTGCGATCTACCGCGACACGGATCCCCGCCTGCATGGCGCGGCGGCCCTGTCTGTCCTGGCGCATCTCGAGGACATGGCCGCGCGCGGCATGGTCAGAACCGAGGGCGAGCCGTCGATCGACGCGGTCTATCTGCCGGCCTGACGATGGAGTGACTGCTGCGTGCTAGTGGTGCGATCCTAACAGATGGTCCTCATCTGTTAGGAAAAATCGCCCCACCAGATCAATAGCTTGTGGGCTGACTTATCGAAACGGATGGGTACCATCTGTTTCGGTCAGACAGCGCATCCGGGTGTCGAAGACCTCAGACGCCTGCCTGCTCCGCAATGCGCTGATCGAGATCATCGAGAAACCGGCCGATGCGCCGGGCATTATCGCCCAGATCATGCCTCGCATAGCGCGATGCCGACCGCATATCGACGAAGGTGGCGGCCTCGTCGTCTTCGACGCGGATGGCGATATCGGCTGGAAAGCCAAGAAAAAACGAAATCGCCTGGCCTTCGATCGTCGTCGCCGCACCTGCCAGGCCAGCCAATCCCTGCTGGCTTGGCTGCCAGTTGCGCTCCATCATCATCGTCCGCACGAGCTGTATCACGTTCTCGGCGGCATGCTCGTATCGACGGCCGGTGATTTCCGGATAGTGCTCTCTTTGCAGAAGACCCGCTTCCGGCGTAATCGGCACGATGCGGTTCATGGCGCCGCTGCGCATCCGTTCAGCGGCGATCAATGCCGGCGGGTGGGCAATGTCGGTCGATATGTCGACGAGACGGGGATGTTCGATAAGACGCGCCAACGAGATGCCGTAGGGCGCCAGGACGCATAGCGCCACCGCGATACCGACCGCCGCCCGGTCAGCGCCGCCCACCCCGTGTTCCCATGCCTGCACCAGCGCCAGAAGCCCGACAGCCAGGCCCAGGGCGGCGATGATGCCCGCAAGACCCAGCAGCCAGAAAAACGGCACCGTCTCGGTGAGACCGAAGCGATGCGCGAGGCTGGAGGTCACAAACAGCACCGCAGCGAAAATCGAGAGCCCGCGGCTCCACAAGCCAACGGAAGATTTCTGCTGTCGTAGAACTGCCGTCATGGATCGTACCAAGCACCAGATGCCGCCAAAAGAACCGTTCTCATAAAGCATCGCCATGAAAACGGGAATTGCTTTTCAACAATATGCCATGAAATTTCAGAGGCTTGTGGCCCGTGTTTGGCAAAGTGATTCAGTGCGGCCGACGAGAACCTTGCCGGAAGCAGCTCCTTCAGCTTGCGCTTACCACGGCATAAGCCGCCATATTGCGGCCACGCTCGACGGGACAATATGATGTGCTAATGGGCGGGCGTGGGAGAAGATGTGAGGTTCCTGAAATGGAAACATCGCTCCTGGAAACGGCAGAGACACTTTCCACATCGCTGGAGCTTGTCGAGTTGGAACTGGCCTTGAAACATCAGGATTGCGTTGCACTGGGTTTCGAAGGCACGGTGCGGCAGGCGCTTGAACAGGTTGAAGGCCGCCTTCTGTTTCAGATGCGCCTCGACGGCGTCGACGATTGCGACTGGGTCGCTGCCGTCGCGCTGGAAACGTCCAACAGCCCGGTGTTTGCACTGGTGGTGCAGAAAGCCGACGGCGGCTCGCTGCAGGTGGAGGGCATCGAAACCAGCAACCTGCCGGTGGCTCGCATCGTCAGCGCCTATGCCGACCTGATGACGGCACTCGACCGGGCCCATTGAGACCGGCACTTTCCGCCAGTACAGCAAGCGGATGCTCCCTGCGGGGCGATGCAAAAGCGACGTGCCGCGACACGATGTCGTGCGCTGGGGTACGAGCGTCCCGAGATCGGGACACTCGATATCGCAACCGCGTGACGATCGAGCCAGCCTGACGTCGATCAGGCCTTGGCAATCGCCGCCTGGGCGGCGGCCAGCCGGGCGATAGGCACGCGGAATGGCGAGCAGGACACATAGTCCAGGCCGACCGTCTCGCAGAAGCGGATCGATGCCGGATCGCCGCCATGCTCGCCGCAGATGCCGAGCTTGATGTCGCTCCGCGACGCCCTGCCCTTTTCAACCGCGATGCGCACCAATTCGCCAACGCCGTCGACGTCGAGCGACACGAACGGATCCTGCTCGATAATGCCCCGGGCGCGGTAGGTTTCCAGGAACGAGGCCGCGTCATCGCGCGAGATGCCGAAAGCGGTCTGGGTCAGGTCGTTGGTGCCGAAGGAGAAGAATTCGGCGCTGCCGGCGATCTCGTCGGCGCGTAGCGCCGCACGCGGCAGTTCGATCATCGTGCCGACCAGATAGCCGATCTCCACGCCGCTCTCTGCCATCACCTCCTTGGCCACCGCGTCGATGCGGGCCTTGACGAAATCAAGCTCGCTCAACATGCTGACCAGCGGCACCATGATCTCGGGCACCACCGGCGCGCCGGCCTTGGCAGCGGCTTCGGCCGCCGCCTCGAAGATGGCGCGTGCCTGCATTTCGGCGATCTCGGGATAGGAAACCGCGAGGCGGCAGCCGCGATGGCCGAGCATCGGGTTGAATTCGTGCAAGGCCTCGGTGCGCTGGCGCAGCTTCTCGGCCGGCACGCCCATGGCGGCCGCCACCTCGGCGATCTCCTCCTGCGTCTTCGGCAGGAATTCGTGCAGCGGCGGGTCGAGCAGGCGGATCGTCACCGGCAGGCCGGCCATCACCTCGAAGATCTCGGCGAAGTCGGAGCGCTGCATCGGCAGGAGCTTGGCAAGTGCGGCCCGTCGCTCGCTCTCCGTATCGGCAAGGATCATCTCACGCATCGCCAGGATGCGTCCGTCGTCGAAGAACATGTGCTCGGTGCGGCAAAGGCCGATGCCCTCGGCGCCGAAGGAGCGCGCCGTGCGCGCATCCGCCGGCGTTTCGGCGTTGGCGCGCACCTTCATGCGGCGCGCTGCATCAGCCCAGCCCATGATGGTCGAGAAATCGCCCGAAAGCTCCGGCCGCAGCATCGGCACGGCGCCCTTCAAAACCTGCCCCGTCGCGCCGTCGATGGTGATGACGTCGCCCTTCTTGAAGTTCTGGCCCATGGCGATCAGCGTGCCCATCTTGTGGTCGACGCGGAGCGATCCGGCACCCGAGACACAGGGCTTGCCCATGCCGCGCGCCACGACCGCCGCGTGGCTCGTCATGCCGCCGCGGGTCGTCAAAATGCCTTCCGCCGCGTGCATGCCGTGAATGTCCTCCGGGCTCGTCTCGACGCGCACCAGGATGACCGGGCGCCCCTCGGCCTTGGCTTCCTCCGCCGCCTCCGACGAGAAGACGATGGCGCCTGTCGCCGCACCCGGCGAGGCCGGCAGGCCGATGCCGATGATGTCGCGCGGCGCGTTCGGATCGATGGTCGGATGCAGCAACTGGTCGAGCGAGGCGGCATCGATGCGCGCCACGGCCTGTTCACGCGTGATCAGACCTTCATTGGCCATATCGACAGCGACCTTCAGCGCCGCGTTTGCCGTGCGCTTTCCCGAGCGCGTCTGCAGCATCCACAATTTGCCGCGTTCGATGGTGAACTCCAGGTCCTGCATGTCGCGGTAATGCCGCTCCAGCGTATCGGCGATCGTCATGAAGGCGGCAAAGGCCTCCGGCATCAGCTTTTCCAGCGACGGCTTGTCGGAGCCGGCCTCCAGCCGTGCCGTTTCGGTGATGTTCTGCGGCGTGCGGATGCCGGCCACCACGTCCTCGCCCTGCGCGTTGACCAGGAACTCGCCGTAAAGTGCCTTTTCGCCGGTCGACGGGTTGCGGGTGAAGGCGACGCCGGTCGCCGAATCGTCACCCCGGTTGCCGAACACCATGGCCTGCACGTTGACCGCAGTGCCCCAGCTTTCGGGAATGTCGTGTAAACGGCGATAGGTGACGGCGCGCGGGTTCATCCAGGAAGAAAACACCGCACCAACCGCGCCCCAAAGCTGCTCGGCCGGATCTTGTGGGAACGGAGCGCCGAGCTCGGCTTCAATCTTCGCCTGGTACAGCGCGATGACGTTCCGCCAGTCGTCGGCGGTGAACTCCGTGTCGACCTCGTAGCCGAGCCGGGCTTTTTCCTCTTCGAGAATCTCCTCGAACACATCATGGTCGAGACCCAGCACGACATTGCAGTACATCTGGATGAAGCGGCGATAGCTGTCATAGGCAAAGCGCGCATCGCCCGCCTCCGCCGCCACGGCCTCCACAGTGTCGTCGTTGAGGCCGAGGTTGAGCACCGTGTCCATCATGCCGGGCATGGAGGCGCGCGCGCCCGAGCGCACCGAAACCAGGAGCGGCTTCTCAGCATCGCCAAAACGCCGGCCGGCAACCTTGCCGATCTCCTCCAACGCCGCCTCGACCTGGATTTTCAACTCGTCCGGATAGGATCTGCCATTGGCGTAGTAGTGGGCGCAGAGCTCGGTCGTCACCGTGAAGCCGGGCGGCACCGGCAGCCCGAGGCTGCACATTTCCGCCAGATTGGCGCCTTTGCCGCCGAGCAAATTCTTGTCGCCCGCGCTGCCTTCGGCACGCCCGTCGCCAAACACATAGACCCACTTGGTCATGCCGCTTTCCCCTTCCGGTCTCGATGCCGGCGTCTGCAGAGAAACCCGCCGGTCACCGGAGGCAGCGTTAAGGGCCAGCGCCCCTCAAGGCAAGGCCGCCGAGGCGCCGATCCGCCGCTATATCGATTGAAGAAACAGGATTTTCTTCATTTGGACAACACGATTGCTGCATTGCAGCGAAAGCGCGCCGCGATGAAGCGATAAACCGGCATCGGTTGAGCACGGTGTTGTGTCCGCCCAACCGGGTTGGAGCATCAACGGCCGCCACCTGTTCGAGGCCGCCGCGCATCACATCCGCAGCTCTATTTCCTGCAGCGGATCGCCGCCATCGATGAAAAGCCTACCCCTGTCTGTCAGCGCAGCGGCTATGTGTGCCTTGGCCTGGCGTTCGATCTCCGGGTGCCGTCCATCAAAGGCGCCGACACGCACGGCAACCGCGAGTTCGTACAATGCCTCTCCCGGCATCAACTGAAACTCTTCGGCGACGGCCCGGCGCAGCGAAAGACGGCCCGAGGCGATCAGCGGGGCCGAAGCAGCTGTGGCCTGGATGATCGCCTTGGCGGAACGGTCGATGGCGAGGACGTGGCCGTCACCGACGCGGCTGGCGATCTCGCGTGCTATGGCGCCCGGCCCACAACCGATCTCAAGCACCCGCATGCCGGGTTTCAAGGGAAGCGCATCGACGATCGCCAGAAGACGCGATGACAATCGGTTGGTCATCGGTTCGCTCCAAGCTTCATCTCAACAGCGCTCATCCTGTTCCATGCCTAGTGCATGTCGCATTCAAATGGATTCATTTGAATGATAACGAACATGCATCACTTCAAGATGTTACAGCGTCTTTTGCGCGTCTGATAAGACGCGCGGCGCTGTAGAATATTTTGCAGTCAGGTGGAATCATCCGAGGTCCGCATAAATGCGGAAAAACAATGAGATAGACCGGTTCAGCGCTTCTATGAAACGCTGAACCGGTCTAAGCCCGCTGCAAAGGGAAATATGCAAGGCCAGTCATCCGGGCACAACATTGCTTCGTCGATCGATCGTGACGCAAACGGCTGGTTCCGTCTTGCGATTCTCCACCAATATGATAAGAACAAAGCATGAACCAAGGAGAATTTCATGCGCGAGACCGGCAAGCTGGACTACCTGGAAATGCCCGCGGGCGGCGGCAGGATCGACGGCGTCAAGGCATTTTATGCCCGCGCCTTCTCCTGGTCGTTCACCGATTACGGCCCAAGCTATGCCGCTTTCAGCGAAGGATTGGACGGCGGCTTTGACGGCAATCCCGCCGAAGCCGTGCAGAAGCCGCTGCCGGTGCTGTATTCCTCGGAACTGGAGGCCACGGCGAAGGCCGTGGAAGAAGCCGGCGGGACGATCGTCAAGCCGATCTTCTCCTTCCCCGGCGGGCGGCGGTTTCATTTTACCGATCCGGCCGGCAACGAACTCGCCGTCTGGAGCGACACGTGAACGTGGCGCCCCATAGCGCCGATCCCCTGCTGCGCCGCGAGATGCTAGCTTGCCTCGCGCAGGCGCTCGGCGGTCTGCAGGTCGACCGAGACGAGCTGGCTGATGCCCTGCTCGGCCATGGTGACGCCGAACAGCCGGTTCATGCGCGCCATGGTGATCGGATTATGGGTGATGACGACGAAGCGCGTTTCGGTCGATGAAGCCATCTCGTCCATGAGATTGCAGAAGCGCTCGACATTGTGATCGTCGAGCGGTGCGTCCACCTCGTCCAGCACGCAGATGGGCGCCGGGTTGGTCAGGAAGACGGCGAAAATCAGCGCCATTGCCGTCAGGGCCTGCTCGCCGCCGGAAAGCAGGGTCATGGTCTGCGGCCGCTTTCCAGGCGGGCGGGCAAGGATCTCCAGCCCAGCCTCAAGCGGGTCGTCGGATTCGATGAGCTGCAGCTCGGCGGTGCCGCCGCCGAACAAATGCGCGAACAGACGCTGGAACTGCGCGTTGACCACATCGAACGCCGCCAGCAGGCGCTCGCGGCCTTCCTTGTTGAGGCTCTGGATCGCCGTGCGCAGTTTGCGGATCGCCTCGACCACGTCCTCGCGTTCCGAAACGATGCTTCCCTGCCGCTCGGTCAATTCCTGCTGTTCTTCCTCGGCGCGCAGATTGACCGCGCCCAGCCGCTCCCGCTCCATCTTGAAGCGCTCCAGGCTGCGCTCGACGTCGTCCAGGTGCGGCAGCGGCGCATCCGGTTCCAGCTCGGCCAGCGCCAGGACGCGATGCGGCGGCACGGCAAGCACTTCCTGAATGCGCGCCTCGGCCTCCTTGCGGCGCTCCTCTGCCGCCGTCACGCGCTCCTCGCTGCGGGCACGCTGTTCGCGCGCCGATGACAACATCTGAATGGCGTCCGTCGCTTTCTTGTCGAGCACGGCCTGGCGGTTTTCCGCCTCCTGCAAACGGTCCGCCGCCTCCTTGCGCACCTTCTCCGCCTGGGCGATCTGCGAGAGGAGCGCTCGGCCCTGCGCCTCGATTTCGTCAGGCGCCTCCGCCAGCTTGTGCATTTCGGCGACTGTCTCCGCGCGCCGTTCGATCAGCCCCGCCGTATGTCGATCCGCATTCTCGGCGCGCGATTGCCAGCTGTGGCGCTCCGCGATGATCGCCTCGAGCCGCCTGCGCCGGACCTCCGTTTCCCGCTTGAGCCCCTCATGGGCGGCGCGTGCCTCGGCCACCCCTGCCCGTTTGGCGGCGACGTCGGCGCCGTGCCGGTCGAGGCTCGTCTGCAAATCGCTCAGATCGGGCGCCGCCGCCAGGGCAGCCTCGGCTGTGCCCACGCCGCGCTCCGCCTCGGCATGGTCTTCGGCAAGCCGCAGGCGCGCCTCGTCCAGACCGGCGCGGCGGCTCGACAATTCGCCGGCGGCCCGTTCGGCACTTGCCAGCGTGTCGCGCGCGCGGCCAAGCGCCGCTTGCGCCTCGCGCATGTCCTCTCGCGCCCTGCGCTCGGCTTCTACCGTCGCCTTCACGGCGATCTCGGCCTCCGCAAGCGTCGCCTCCGCCGCCCGCACGCGCGCCAGCGCCTCGACCGTGTCGCCATCGAGTTCGGCAAGGCGGTTTTTCTGCGCCAGCCGCTGGGCCGCCGCCGTCGGCGCGTCGGCGCTGGCGCGATAGCCATCCCAGCGCCACAAGGCCCCATCCCTGGCCACCAGCCGCTGGCCGGGCTTCAATGCCCTCTGCAATCGGTCGCCGTCCTCCGGCGCGACGATGCCGATCTGCGCCAGCCGCCGCGCCAATTGCTCGGGCGCCTTCACCACGTCGCTCAGCGGCTTGGCTTGCGCCGGCAGGCGCGGATCGTCGGCGGCGATCTCGGCCGGTCCCCAATAGGCGGGTGCTGCGTCGTCGAGCGGAATGTCCAGGTCCTCGCCCAGCGCCGCGCCGAGCGCGGTTTCGAACCCGCGTTCGACGCGCAGCTGCTCCAGCACAGCCGGGAACAGGTCGTTTGTCCCCGCATTCAATATCTTGCGAAGCGTCTGCGCCTCGGTCTCGATGCGACCGTATTCCGAACGCGCTTCCTGCAGCGGCTGGCGGGCGGCGTTCTCGGCCTCGCGGGCAGCGCCCACCTGGCTTTCGCAAGCGGCCGCTTCGGCCTCCGCCTGTTCCAGCCGCGCTGCTGCCTGGTCGACCAGAATTTTCTTTTCGGCGGGGTCGGGCAATCCGGCGATCTTGCCGGCGATTTCCTGCAGTTCGGCGTCCACATTGGCCAGTTGACGCGCCAGCCGGTCGCGCCGCTCGGTCTGTTCACGGATCGCCCGCTCGGCCTGATTGCGCGTCGCCGAAGCTTCGGCCTTCTCGGCGGTCAGCCGCGACAACGCCTCTTCCGCCTCGGCCAGCGTGCCGGCAATGGCCTCGAAAGCCTGGCGCAATTGCACTTCCCGTCCGTCCGCGCCGGCTTCGGCCTGCGCAAGCGCCTGCTCCTCCTCGGCCAACCGCGCCAGGGCGGCGGCATTGTCGCGCACCATCTGCTCCTCGCGCGCCACGTCGGCGTCGAACTGCTCGATGCGTTTGCGCAATTCTTCAGTGCGAGCACGGACACGCCGCGCTTCTTCCTCGACCTGGGTGCGGGCGATGGTCAGGCGCTGCAGCGCCGCTGCGGCGGCAGCCTCGGCTTCGCGCAGCTCGGGCAGTTTGCGGGCGCTGATCGCCTGTTCCTTGGCCGCCTCCATCTGGCTGCCGGCGTTTTCGCCCACATGGACGGTCGCCTGCGACAAGGCCGATTGGGCCTCGGCCTCCTGCGCCTTGGCGGCCGACCAGCGCAGATGCAGCAGGATCGCCTCCGCCTTGCGCACCTCGGCCGACAGTTTCTTGAAGCGCGAGGCCTGGCGCGCCTGGCGTTTCAGATTGTCGATCTGGGTTTCCAGCTCGCCGACCACATCGTCAAGGCGCTCCAGGTTTTGTTCGGCGGCACGCAGGCGCAGCTCGGCCTCGTGGCGGCGCGAATGCAGGCCGGAAATGCCGGCGGCCTCTTCCAGCAAAGCGCGGCGCGCCTGCGGCTTGGCCTGGATCAACTCGCCGATCCGCCCCTGTCCAACCATCGACGGCGAACGGGCACCGGTCGATTGATCGGCGAACAGAAGCTGCACGTCGCGGGCGCGCGCTTCCTTGCCGTTGATGCGGTAGACGGAACCCGCCTCGCGCTCGATCCGACGCGACACCTGCAACTCGTCGGCATCGTTGAAGGCGGCGGGCGCGGTGCGGTCGCTGTTGTCGAGGAACAACGACACTTCCGCCGTGTTGCGCGCCGGCCTGGTGCCCGATCCAGAGAAGATGACGTCGTCCATGCCCGAGGCGCGCATGTTCTTGTACGAGCTTTCGCCCATCACCCAGCGCAGGGCTTCGACCAAATTGGACTTGCCACAGCCATTCGGCCCGACCACACCGGTCAGGCCGTTCTCGATGACGAATTCGCTCGGTTCAACGAAGGATTTGAAGCCGAGAAGGCGCAGCTTGGTGAACTTCATGCGCGCGCACCCACGTCATGCGCGCGCGAAACCGGCGGGCAAGCAGCTTGCCCGTTAATGCATGCCGTCGATGATCGCCGACATTTCGTCAATCGACATGGCTCCCGTGTGCTTCACCCCGTTGATGAAGAACGTTGGCGCGGCAGTGATGCCAAGCTGCTCCAAACCCCTATCGCGCATTAACCTGACATCATCCAGAAGTTGCCGGTCCGTCAAGCAAGCTTCGAAGCTCTCTTGTGAAAAACCCGCCATTCTGGCGATCTTGAGCAGCGCGGAGCGCGCATCGGGCACCCGAGCCCAGTTTTCCTGCTGCTTGTAGAGCAGATCCGACATGGCGAAATACTTGTCGCCGGCGCAATAGGCAAGCAGCAGGCCGGCCTCCGCGCGCGGATCGGTCGGCAGACTGCGCATGACGTAACGGACCTTGCCGGTGTCGATGTAACGCGTCTTCAGCTTCGGTAAGGTTTCCGTGTGAAAACGCGCGCAGTGACCGCAGGTCATCGACGCATATTCAACGATCGTCACCGGTGAGTCGGCCGCACCAAGCACCTTTTCTTCCAGTGCTCCCGGTTGCAGGAGCGTTTCCATCTCAGTTGCCGCGCCAGCCGTCTCGGCGTGTCCCCGGTTCGCCGCATCCATTCCGCCAAGCGCAAAAAGCAACGCGCAGACTGCCGCAAAACGACTGGCGCCCCGGCGTCCGATCGCAATCGCCATCATCTGTGTTCAACCATTCCTGCCGATGTTGTCGGCGCGTCGGGCAATCAGAGCAACGGATCGACAACCGCCGAAACCTCGTCGATCGACATGGCTCCGGAGTATTTCTTGCCGTTGATGAAGAAGGTCGGCGTCGCATCGATGCCGAAATCATTCGCGCCCCGCTCGCGCACCGAGCGTATGTTGTTCAGGAGTTCCTGGTTCGTCAGGCAGGCCTCGAACGTCTCTTGGGAAAAACCGGCCAGCTTGGCAATCTTCAACAAAGCCGCCTGGGCGTCCTGCACCGGCGCCCAGTTGTTCTGCTGCTTGAACAGCACATCGACCATGGCGAAATATCTGTCATCCGAGCAGCGCGCCAGCATGAAACCGGCTTCGGCGCGCGGGTCGAACGGGAACTCGCGCATGATGAAGCGGACCTTGCCCGTGTCGATGTATTTTTCCTTCAGCGCCGGATAGGTGTTGGCGTGGAAACTGGCGCAATGGCTGCAGGTCATCGATGCGTATTCGACGATGGTCACCGGCGCGTTCTCCTCGCCGAGCGCCTTCTCCTCAAGCGCGCCGGCTTCCAGCAGCTTGGCCATGTCCACGGTCCCCGTCGATGCGGGCGCCTCGACCGCCGCCGTGGTCATCTTGTCGGTGGCCGTGCCTTCGGCCTGCGCCGTTCCCGCGCCGCTGTCGCTGCAGGCGGCGAGCCCGAGCGTGATGGCCGGCAAGGCGACCATGGAGAGAAGGAGCTTTCGGCGCTGGATCAGTTCGGACATGGAGAATCACCTGTTTGAGCTTTGTGTATACACCGCATGATGCCATCAAGGCGGCGTTTCGGGCGAATTTGGGTCAAGCGGCCGCTTTTCGGAAGCAAGCGCGGTATCACGTTTTGGTGATTGATTTCACTTGCCGGCGCGAAGAATGCTCGTTCCAAGCTTGGTAAGCGAGGCGCGCAGGCCTTCATCGTCAATCTCGCCGGTCATGCGCGAAAGCTTGTCCCGTTCCTGGCCGGTCAGGGGGCGCTGCACGGGAACCGCGCGACGGACCGGCGCGGCGACCGGCTTCTGGACGATCTTGATGCGGCCAACGGCTGCAAAGCCGAGGAAGGCATTGACGCGGGCGATGATTTCACCCGTCTCGTGCTGCAGCCGCAGGGCCGAGGCCCCTTCGCAGGCGATCACCAGCGCAGCCGGCTCGAACGGGTCATCCTCGTGACGACGGCGCGGCCAGGCGAGTTTCTCGGGCCGCGTGCTGGCCGCCAGCCGTTCACCGACAATATCGTCCCAGCACTGCACGAGCTCGATCGAAATGCCGGCGCGCTTGCGCATCACCGGATCGAGAATGCTGGAGGCAAGATCGCTGACGGCGACGGGATTGCCGATGTATTTATTCCCTGCCAATCTATTTCCTGCCATGAGTGGCTTTCAAAACTCTGTCGCAACAATCGGAGTACCGGGTCCAGTATGGCACGCCCAGACGCGTTGGTCATCGACGCGACCGCATCTTTCGCCGATTTCTCCACGCCGCTGCTTGCCTGGTACGACCGGCATCACCGCCATCTGCCCTGGCGTACGCCGCCAGCCGAAACGAAACACGGCGTCCGTCCCGATCCCTATCGTGTCTGGCTTTCGGAAATCATGCTGCAGCAAACGACTGTTGGAGCGGTCAAGCGCCACTATCTGGCCTTTCTCGACGCCTGGCCGACCGTTGGCGCGCTGGCGGCGGCAGAGACGGAGGACGTGATGCGGGCATGGGCGGGGCTCGGCTATTATTCGCGAGCGCGCAATCTCAAGAAATGCGCCGAAACCATCGCCCATGACCATGCGGGCCGCTTTCCCGATACGGAGGCCGGGCTGAAATCCCTGCCAGGCATCGGCGACTATACGGCCGCCGCCATCGCCGCCATCGCCTTCAACCGGAGCGCCGCCGTCGTCGACGGCAATGTGGAGCGCGTCGTCACGCGGCTTGCCGCCATGGAAACGCCGCTGCCGCAGGCCAAGCCATTGATCAGGGAGATCGTCGCGACCGCCTTGCCGGCCGACCGGCCGGGCGATTTCGCCCAGGCGATGATGGATCTGGGCGCGACGATCTGCACGCCGCGCAAGCCGGCCTGCGTTCTTTGCCCGATCGCGGAGGGTTGCGCGGCGCGAAGCAGCGGCACGGCCGAGCGCTTTCCGCTGAAGGCGGCCAAACCCGACAAGCCTCTCAGGCGCGGCGCGGCCTTCATCGCCATGCGCGAAGATGGCGCGGTGCTGTTGCGCAAGCGGCCGCCGCACGGATTGCTCGGCGGCATGAGCGAGGTTCCCACCAGCGGCTGGACCGCGCGCGTGGACGGCGTGGCGGATGTCTCCGCCGCCCCCTTTCCCGCCGATTGGCGCTCCTGCGGCACGATCCGCCACGTCTTCACGCATTTCGCCCTGGAGCTTGCCATCTTCAAAGCCGAGGTCACACCGAACGCCAATGGCGGCGGCTGGTGGTCCAAGCCCGCCACCCTGCCCCACGAAGCGCTGCCCAGTGTCATGAAAAAGGCAATCGAAGCTGCCATACCGGGCGCCACGTCGAAATCCTGAAGGGACAGCAAGACCCATGAGCCAAATCCGTCACATCGTCTTCGACATCGGAAAAGTGCTGGTCCATTACGATCCCGAAATCCCCTACCAGCGCCTGATCCCCGACGAAGCAAAACGGCGTTGGTTCCTGGAAAACGTCTGCACGGGGGAATGGAACATCGAACAGGATCGCGGTCGCAGTTGGCGTGATGCCGAGGCGCTGCTGATTGCCGAGCATCCAGGCGAGGCCGACAACATCCGCGCCTTTCGCCGCCATTGGCACGAGATGGTGCCGCACGCCTATGACGATACGGTCGCCATTCTCGAAGCCCTGATCGACAGCGGCCACGACGTGACCATGCTGACCAATTTCGCCGCCGACACCTTTGCCGAGGCGCGCGAGCGGTTTTCGTTCCTCAAGCGGCCGCGCGGCGTCACCGTGTCGGGCGCGATCGGGGCGATCAAGCCTGATCGCGCCATCTACGACACGCATGCGGCGACGTTCGGCCTCCAGCCCAACGCCACATTGTTCATCGATGACAGCGAGAAGAACGTCGAGGGCGCCAGGGCGGCCGGCTGGCAGGCGGTGCATTTTGTGGGGGCAGATGGGCTGCGGGACGACCTGCGGAGGCTGGGGGTCGGCGTCTGACGACGGGGCGCCGCGCGAGGATCAGGCGTTCCGGCATGGACCCTCGGGTCGGGGCCCGAGGGTGACGAATGGCAGAAGTGATTCTGTCATGCGCAGACGCAGGAGGATTGCATGATCCCTCCACAGGTCGTCATGCCCGGCCCCCGAGCCGGGCATCCATGCCGTGACGGCGGCGAGAGGCGCCGGCGACGGAGCCCCGCAGCAACCCTCAGGCAGCCGCCACCTGCATGCCCTGGCGCACCACGCTGCGCAATTCGTCGATCGGCTTGAGGCTGCCCGCATCCTCGAAATGCCAGAACGTCCAGCCGTTGCAGGCTTCGAGCCCCTGCACCCGCGCGCCGACGCGATGGATGGACCCCGCGTCGTCGCCGATGGCGATGGTGCCGTCGGCACGCACATTGGCGGTCCAGCGCCGCTTGGCGTCGAACAGCAGGGTTCCGGGCTTCATCAGGCCCGATTCGATCAGGCTGCCGAAGGCGACGCGCGGCTCGGCGCGCTTTCCCTGCATCAAAGCGAGGTCGATGCTCTCCAGCGGCTCGATGGCGGCAATGCGCGCGGCGGCGGCGTTGATATACCCTTCCTCGCGGTCGATGCCGACGAAATGGCGGCCGAGCCGCTTGGCGACGGCCCCCGTCGTGCCGGAGCCGAAGAAGGGATCGAGCACCACATCGCCCGGCCTGGTCGAGGCCATCATGATGCGCGCCAAAAGCGCTTCGGGCTTCTGGGTCGGGTGCAGCTTGTCGCCGTCCTCGTTCTTCAGCCGTTCCTTGCCGGTGCAAAGCGGGAACAGCCAGTCGGAGCGCATCTGCAGATCGTCATTGGCCGCCTTCAGCGCCTCGTAATTGAAGGTGTAGCCCTTCGACGCCTTGTCGCGCGAGGCCCAGATCATCGTCTCATGGGCGTTCTGGAAACGGCGGCCGCGGAAATTCGGCATCGGATTGGTCTTGCGCCAGACGATGTCGTTCAGCATCCAGTAGCCCAGATCCTGCATCACCGAGCCGACACGAAAAATGTTGTGATAGGAACCGATCACCCAGATCGTGCCATTCGGCTTCAGCACGCGCCGCGCCGCCAGCATCCAGGCACGGGTGAAGGCATCATAGGCGGCGAAACTGTCGAACTGGTCCCAGGCATCGTCCACCGCGTCGACGCGCGACTGGTCGGGCCGGTGCAGCGCGCCGTCGAGCTGCAGATTGTAGGGCGGATCGGCGAAGATCACGTCGATGGATTTTTCCGGCAGGCGCTCAAGGGCGGCAACGCAATCGCCCTTGATGATCGTATCAAGCCATTCGGCTTTCTTTGATTGCGGGGCAAGGTCTTCGATACGACGCACGGCGGACATATGCTGCTCTCTCACTCGGACTGTTAAGCTGCCGTTATGGTTACGGAAGATGGTAAATATTCCGTAAGGCTGGCGGCGAATTGCGGCCCGGTGAAAGCTGTGCGATCTTCCCCTGCGTCAAGTCGGCCGGATGGAGATCCTTTATGTTGCGCTTACGAATCTGCCTTTTCGTCGTGGCATTGTTTTGCGGCACGCCTGGGTTTGCCGCGGGCAAGACCATCATCGTCCTCGATGCGTCAGGCTCCATGTGGGGGCAGATCGACGGCAAGACGAAGATCGAGATCGCCCGCGACACGCTGCATCAGGTGCTCGGCACCATCCCCACTGAAACCGAGTTGGGCCTCGTCGCCTACGGGCATCGCGAAAAAGGCTCCTGCTCCGACATCGAGATCGCCGTGCCGCCCGGCACGGGAACAGCCGACGCGATCGGCCGTTTCGCCGACGGTCTGAACCCGAAAGGCAAGACGCCGCTGACTGATGCGGTGCGGGTTGCCGCCGAGGAATTGCGCATCGAGGAAAACGAGGCGACCGTCATCCTGGTCACCGATGGCCTGGAGACCTGCAATGCCGATCCATGTGCGCTCGGCCGCGAACTGGAAGCCACGGGCGTCAACTTCACCGCCCATGTGGTCGGCTTCGGCCTGTCCGACGAAGAGGGCAAGCAGGTGGCCTGCCTGGCCGAGAACACCGGCGGGCTTTACCTCAAGGCCGACGATGCGGGGCAGCTTGCCGAAGCCCTGGCGACCACGGTCGCCAAGGCGCCAGAACCCAAGCCGGAGCCACAGCCGGCGGCCGTCGAACGCAATTTCAAGGGCATCGCCCGGCTCGTCGAGGGTGGGCCTGACCTCGACGGCAATGATTCGGTTCGTTGGGACCTGTTTCCAGTTGCCGCCAACGGTCAGCCGGGCAAAGACAATGCCGCTGGCGGCTATGGCGGCGTTTACCAGGACAATGCGCCGGCCGGCAGCTACCTGGTGCGCGTCAGAATCGGCAATGTCGGCCGCGAGCTCAACGTCGACCTCAGCGACGACAAACAGACCGAACTGGTGGCCGTGCTCGATGCGGGCGTTCTGCACGTCACGCCGAAAAGAACCGCCGGCGGCAATGCCGATGACAATGCGCGCATCGACATCACCTTCGAAGGCGGCGACGATGGCGGTTACGGCCTGGTACGTGCCTATGTGGCAGCCGGCACGGTGACCGTCACGGGGAAGATCGACAAGGCAACGGCGGAGCAGACCCTGACGGTCAAGGCTGGGGAAACGGTGGAGACGGACTTGATCATTGCATCGGGCGTCGTCGTACCGACGGCGGTCTACGCCGAGGGCGGACCGGAAGTGGAAGGCGACAGCATCCGTTTCGAAGTGCGCGACGCCAAGACCGACATCAATGGCAAGCGCGACACCATTTCCGGTCAGTATGGGTCCGGCGGCAACGGGATGAACGTACCGCCCGGCGACTACGTGCTGAACGCCCGCCTCGGCCGGGCCGAGGCGATGGTGCCGATCACCGTCAAGGCCGGCGAACGCACGGAAGCGACGGTCAACGTCGAGGCCGGCGTGCTGGCCGTTGCCGCTCCCGGCGCCTATCGCATCGATTTCCTGGAAGCCAAGAAGGATATTCAGGGCCGGCAGAAGGAACTGGGCGGCGCCTATGGCGAGGAAAACCAGGAAACGCTGCACCCCGGTGAGTACGAAGTGCTTGTGACCTATGAAGGCGACAAGGCCGAGAAGCGGCAGAAGGCGACCGTCACCGCCGGCGAACGCACCGAGGTGATGGTCGAATAGAAGCCATCCGGGCAAACGCCGGTTGCTTTCAAGGCGGCTTCGGGGCTATGCCCGGGGCCGCCTTTTTTGTTTCTCCCATCGCGCCATAGGTTTCGCCATGCCCGCACCCGATCTCGTCATCTTTGATTGCGATGGCGTACTCATCGATTCAGAGATCATCGCCGCACGCGTGGAAGCCCGCTTGCTGACAGAGGCGGGCGTCGAAATCACCGCCGAAGAGTTGGCCGAGCGCTATGCCGGCCTGACCTTCAAGGATATCCTCCTGTCGATCGAGAAGAACGCGGAGACGCCCCTGCAGGCGTCATTGATCGACCTGGCGGAAGCGGAAGTCGACAAGAAGCTCAAGACCGACATTCGCGCCGTCGAGGGCGCCCATGAGGCGGTCGCCGGCGTCGCAGGCAAGAAATGCATCTGCTCGAATTCGAGCCGCGCCCGCCTCGAAGCCACATTGACCAGGACGCGGCTGCTGCCGCTGTTCAGCGGTCACGTCTATTCGTCGCTCGACACGCCGTCGAAGCTTCCCAAGCCAGCGCCGGACGTTTTCCTGTTCGCTGCCAGGGCGCTGGATGCCGATCCGGCGTGCTGTTTCGTCATCGAGGATTCCGTGCACGGCGTGGCCGGCGCCAAGGCCGCCGGCATGCGGGTCATCGGCTTTACCGGTGGCGCGCACATCCAGCCCGGCCATGCGGACCGGCTGATGGAGGCCGGCGCGGAAACGGTGATCCACCGCTTCCGAGATCTGAGCGGCGTCCTCGCCGCGTTGTCGGAATGGGACGGCGCCGTCTGACCAGCGGAGACTTCAATCAGCGTTTGCCGGTGGGGCCTTCATCATAGCCGACGATCACCTGGATGCTGCGATCAGCTTGACCGGGTACGACGATGTCCGGATCGTTGAAGATGAACTGCGTCGCGCCGGCGGTTTCGCTGATCACCACATTGTGCTGGAACAGCTTCGAATAGACGACCTGGTCGTCGCGCAGCACGGCAACGCGGATCGGCATGGTGACGGAGCCCGTGGTGCCGACCGGTCCTGGAACCACCCTGCCGGCAACGGCAACCGTCATGCCGAATGAGCCGGCATTGTGACGGCATGTACGCGTCACGTCGCTGATCGAAGCCTGGTAGATGAGCTTGCTCGCATCATCCTGCGCGCCCTTTTGATAGGTGCGGAAGAACGACGTGCCCTCGCGCAGCACGGCCGGAGGGCAATAGGCCCTCAATTCGCTCTCGCGCACGACGTCAGGCGACGTTTCCGCGCTCTGTGCAGCGTCTTGCTTGCCCGCATCGAGGGCGCCGAGCGTCTCGCCGGACTGGCAGCCCGACACGACGGCGATAACGGAAAACAGGATGGAATTGACTAAAAGACGATGGTTGATCAAGTGACACGCCCCGTAAAACTGCACGACCCTCAAGCGAAGCTGGAACCATCTGACAGATTTTGCGGCCAAACGCCAATCAACCCGTCAGTTCCAATCGATTTCCGCACATGACGGGTGGAAAACCGGTTCCCACCCGTCCAAAACATGCTCTATACCAAACCCGCGGCCAGAATGCGACGGGCTCCTGGCATTTGCTAAGGCCGCTCTCCCTCGCAGTCATGAGGCAAAGCGACGAATGGCGATAGACTACATCAGTACGCGCGGCAATGCGCCGGCGCTCGGTTTTTGCGATGCGATGCTGGCCGGGCTGGCGCGCGACGGCGGGCTCTACGTACCGCGTGAATGGCCGGAATTTTCCGCCGAGGATATTCGCGCCATGCGCGGCCTTTCCTATGCCGAGATCGCCTTTCGCGTGCTCAACCCCTTCATCGGTGGCGAGATCGAGCCCGCGACTTTGCGTCGCATCATCGAGGAAAGCTACGCCACGTTTCGGCATCCCGCCGTTTGCCCGCTGGTGCAGACCGGGCCGAACGAGTTCATTCTGGAACTGTTTCATGGCCCGACCCTCGCCTTCAAGGATGTGGCGATGCAATTGCTCGCCCGGCTGATGGACCATGTGCTGGCGAAACGAGATGCGCGGGTGACGATCGTCGGCGCCACGTCCGGCGACACGGGCGGAGCGGCGATCGAGGCCTTCGCCGGCACCGAACGCGCCGATGTGTTCATCCTGTTTCCCGAAGGCCGCGTCTCGCCGGTGCAGCAGCGCCAGATGACGACCTCGTCCGCCGCCAATGTCCACGCGCTCGCCGTGGAAGGCAATTTCGATGATTGCCAGGCGCTGCTGAAGGACATGTTCAACGACCATCGCTTCCGCGATCGCGTTTCGCTGTCGGGCGTCAACTCCATCAACTGGGCGCGCGTGATGGCGCAGATCGTCTATTATTTCTCGGCCGCCGTGTCGCTCGGCGCGCCGGACCGGGATGTCTCATTCACCGTGCCGACCGGCAATTTCGGCGACATCTTCGCCGGATACGCCGCCAAGCGGATGGGCCTGCCGATCGACCGGCTGGTCGTCGCCACCAACGACAACGACATTCTGGCGCGGGCGCTGGCCACGGGCGATTACGCGACGCGCGACGTCATCGCCACCACCTCTCCGTCGATGGACATCCAGGTGTCGTCGAATTTCGAACGCCTGCTGTTCTTCGCCTCGGGCGAGAACGCCGACGAAATCCGCCGCTGCATGGACATGCTCAAGCAGGCGGGCAGCTTCTCCATCGCCGCCGATACGCTGGCAGCGATCCGCGCCGACTTCGTCGCGCAAAGCTCCACCATGGAAGAGACTGCGGCGACCATCCGCGAGGTTCGCGCGTCAAGCGGCTATCTGCTCGATCCACACACGGCGACCGGCGTCAAGGTCGCGCGCGGGATGGATTCTTCGGCGACGCCGATGGTCGTCCTGGCGACGGCGCATCCGGCGAAATTCCCGCAGGCCGTGCTGGCGGCAAGCGGCGTCGTGCCGGTGCTCCCCTCATGGCTCGACGGGCTGATGGAGAAGGAAGAGTCCTTTACGGTCCTTCCATCAAATCTAAAAATGATAGAAGATCACATAAATCGCCGCGCAAGGGCGGCACGTTGAATCAGTTCTGGGAGTAACGTCAATATGGGTGTTGAGGTAAGCCGTCTGTCGAACGGCCTGACGGTAGCAACCGAAACCCTGCCGCATCTGGAAACCGTCGCGCTGGGCATCTGGGTCAAATCCGGATCGCGCAACGAGTATGACAATGAGCACGGCATCGCGCATCTGCTCGAGCACATGGCCTTCAAGGGCACGAGCAAGCGAACGGCACGGCAGATCGCCACGGACATCGAGGATGTCGGCGGCGAGATCAACGCGGCTACCAGCGTCGAGACGACGGCCTTCTACGCCCGCGTGCTGAGCGCCGACATGCCGCTTGCCGTCGACATTCTCGCCGACATCCTGATGGATTCGAAGTTCGATCCGCGCGAATTGGAGCGCGAGCAGCATGTCATCCTGCAGGAAATCGGCGCCGCCCACGACGTGCCCGACGACATTGTCTTCGACCGCTTCACCGAGACAGCGTTCCGCCACCAGGCCATCGGGCGATCGGTGCTTGGGACACCCGAAACGGTTCAGTCCTTCACCTCAGAGCAGTTACGTGGCTTTCTCGAACGGCAATACTCCGCCGACCGCATGGTCATCGTGGCGGCCGGCGGTTTGAAGCACGACGATTTCGTTCGCGAGATCGAAGATCGTCTGGGCAGCTTCCGCAGCAAGGCCGCAGGCGTCATGCCGCAATACGCGAACTATGTCGGCGGCGACTATCGCGAACACCGCGACCTGATGGATGCGCAGATCATCCTCGGCTTCGAGGGGCGCGCCTATCATGTGCGCGATTTCTATGCCTCGCAGGTGCTGTCGTCGATCCTCGGCGGCGGCATGTCCTCGCGCCTGTTCCAGGAAGTGCGCGAGAAGCACGGGCTGTGCTACTCGATCTATGCCTTCCATTGGGGCTTCTCCGACACGGGCATTTTCGGCGTCCACGCGGCGACCGGCAAGGAGGATATCGAGGCGCTCGTGCCGCTCATTCTCGGCGAATTGCAGAAGGCCGGCCAGCAGATCGGCCAGGACGAACTCGACCGCGCCCGCGCGCAGTATCGCGCCGGCCTGATGATGGCGCGCGAGAATCCGGCGAGCCGCGCCTCGCAGATCGCCCGGCAGCTTCTGCTTTACGGCCGCCCCATCGATGTCGACGAGCTGATGGACCGTTTGTCGAACCTCACCGTCGACCGGCTGACCGATCTGTCGGCGCGCCTGTTCACGTCGAAGCCGACCGTCACCGCGATAGGTCCCGTGGGTACGCTTGCGCCGTTCGAGGCAATCCAGGACGCGCTGGCCGATCAGGGATCCATGCCGCGCAAGCTCGCCGTCTAGGCTCAACGGGCAGATAATGCTGGACGTACCCTTCTTCCGCCGCCCACCCCCGGCGCTCAAGGGTGAACGCGTGTTTCTGCGCATGCCGGTGATGGGCGATCACGCCGAATGGGCGGCACTGCGCAATGAAAGCCGTTCCTTTCTGGAACCCTGGGAACCGCGCTGGGCGCCGGACGAATTGTCCAGGGGCGCGTTCCGGCAAAGGCTGCGGCGCTATCGCGGCGAGTTCGACCAGGGCACGGGTGTCGCCTTTTTTCTTTTCGACGCCCGCAGCGAAACGCTGACCGGCGGCATCACCCTGTCGAACATCCGCCGCGGCGTCGCCCAGACGGGCAGTATCGGATACTGGATGGGACAGCGCTATGCGGGCCAGGGCATGATGCTCGACGCCATTCGCCTGGTGATTCCCTTCGCCTTCGATACGTTGCGGTTGCACCGTCTCGAGGCCGCCTGTATTCCAGATAATGATCGTTCGGTGGGCTTACTTGAAAAAGCCGGATTTCAGCGCGAAGGCCTTCTCAAATCCTATCTCAGGATCAATGGTTCTTGGCGCGATCACTATCTCTATGCGTTGGTTGCCGGGGAGCATCGTGTGCCTGCATTATAGCATTTTGCAGTCAGGTGGAATCACCTGACATCCGCATAAATGCAGAGAAACAAAAAGGATAGAGCGTCCTTGTGCGTCCGAATGGATGCGCGGCGCTCTAGAAGAACGGGGCTGATTTATTGTCGCGATCCCAAATCCACGCATTCCTGGCGACAATCCTTGCCGCATTGATTCTCCTTACGGCGGCCTCCACGACAGCCTCTGCCATCGAACCGATCAAGATCGCCCGCGACGACGTGGCGCTCGATCTGTCGAAAGCCGTAGAGATTCACCGCGGCCAGGGGGATGTGTTCCAGGTGTCCACCGCACCTGATGTGGACGGCATCGTGCGCCGCATCGAGGTGGAGGCGCAGGACGCGCGCTCGACCGGTGACTGGGCGGTCTTCGCGCTCGCCAACACGACCGAGCAGCAGCTCGACCGGCTGATCGTCGCGCCGCATTTCCGTCTCGTCGGCTCGGGTCTGTTCTGGCCCGACCTCGGCTCGCAGCGCATCGCCGCCATCACGCCGAGCGCCGGCTTCACGCTCGACCGGCAGGAAAGCCCCGACGCCGACGAATTCCTGGTCACGCTCAATCCCGGCTCCGTCGTCACCTTCGTCGCCGAACTGTCGTCGCCCAATCTTCCGCAGGTCTATCTGTGGGATCCGGCCTCCTACAAGGACACGGTCAACGCCTACACGCTGTTTCGCGGCATCGTCATCGGCATTGCCGGCCTGCTCGCCCTGTTCCTGACCATTCTTTTCGTCGTCAAGGGAACGTCCATGTTCCCCGCCACGGCAGCACTTGCCTGGGCGGTGCTTGCCTACATCTCCATCGATTTCGGCTTCCTCAACAAGGTCATCGAGATATCGCCCGGCAATGAGCAGATATGGCGCGCCGGCACCGAGGTCGGGCTGGCGGCGACCCTGGTGGTGTTCCTGTTCGCCTATCTCAATTTGAACCGCTGGCACGACCATTTCAGCTACGGCGTGCTTGCCTGGATCCTCGGCTTGGTGATCATCGCCGGCTTCGCCATCATCGACCCCGCGGCGTCGGCCGGCATTGCCCGCCTGTCCTTTGCCGCCACGGCGGTGATCGGCCTTTGCATCATCGTCTATCTCAGCCTGCAGGGCTATGACCGCGCCATCATGCTGGTGCCCAGCTGGGTGATGATCATCGCGTGGCTGGTCGGATCATGGATGGCGATCACGGGCGCGCTGGACAACGACATCGTGCAGCCGGCCATCGGCGGCGGGCTGATCCTGATCATCCTCTTGATCGGCTTCACGGTCATGCAGCACGCCTTTGCCGGCGGCGCCCTGTTCCAGGGCCTGTTCAGCGACATGGAGCGCCAGGCGCTGGCGATCACCGGCTCGGGCGACGTGGTGTGGGATTGGGACGTGGCGCGCGACCGCGTCATCACGCGGCCCGACGTCAGCAAGCAGCTCGGCCTGCCCGCCGGCAGCCTGAACGGCCCGGCGCGCAACTGGCTGTCGCTGCTGCACACGGACGACCGCGACACGTTCCGCACGACGCTCGACGTGGTGCTCGAGCACCGGCGCGGCCGCATCTCGCAGAGTTTCCGCCTGCGCGGCGCCGATGGGCACTATCACTGGTTCGCGCTCCGGGCTCGGCCGGTGATCGGTTCCGACGGGCAGATCATCCGCTGCGTCGGCACCATGGTCGACGTCACCGAGCAGAAGAAGGCAGAGGAGCGCCTGCTGCACGATGCCGTGCACGACAACCTCACCGGCCTGCCGAGCCGCGAATTGTTCCTCAACCGGCTCGACGCGATCATCGCCATCGCGCGCACCGAGCAGAAGGTGCGGCCGACCGTCTTCGTGATCGACATCGACCGCTTCAAGCAGGTCAATGACGAGCTTGGCATATCGGTCGGCGACACGATCCTCCTGACCATCGCGCGGCGCCTGCACAGGCTTTTGAAGCCGCGCGATTCCCTGTCCCGGCTGTCCGGCGACCAGTTCGCCATGATCCTCCTTTCCGAGCAGGAGCCGGCGCGCATCGCCGCCGTGGCCGACGCGGTGAAACAGGCGATCCGCACGCCCGTCACCTTCGCCCGGCGCGAGATCGTCCTGACGCCGTCCATCGGCCTCATCTCGTGGACCTCGGCGCAAGCGTCGGCCGAAGAGATGCTGAAGGATGCCGAGCTGGCCATGTACCAGGCCAAGCGTTTCGGCGGCGACCGGATCGAGCCCTTCCGGCCCGCCTTCCGCTCGATCGGCAACAACCGGCTGCGCGTCGAATCCGATCTCCGGCGCGCCATCGAGCGTTCCGAGATGAAGCTCGCCTACCAGCCGATCATTCGTCTTTCGGACCAATCCATCGCCGGCTTCGAAGCGCTTCTGCGCTGGGAGCATCCACGGCGCGGCACGGTGGCGCCGGCGGATTTCATCCCGGTCGCCGAAAGCTCCGGGCTGATCGTGCCGCTCGGCCTGTTCGCAATGCAGCAGGCGGCCGAAGACCTCTACCGCTGGCAGAAGCAGGTCGGCGACCTGCCGCTGTTCATGTCGGTCAATCTTTCCAGCCGCCAGCTGATCCGCCGCGATCTCGTCGGCGACGTCCGCTCGGTCATCGCCCGCTCCGGCATCCAGCCCGGCAGCTTCCGGCTCGAGCTGACGGAATCGCTGGTGATGGACAATCCCGAGCAATCGGCGCACGTCCTGCAGAAGCTGAAGCAGATCGGCATCGGCCTGTCGCTCGACGATTTCGGCACCGGCTATTCGTCGCTGTCCTATCTGTCGAGCTTCCCCTTCGACACGATCAAGATCGACAAGAGCTTTCTGGAAGACACGACGCCCAGAGGCATCGTGCTGGTTCGTTCCATGGTCAAGATGGCACAGGAACTGGGGCTTTCCGTCGTGGCGGAAGGCGTTGCCGACGAGCACGATGCCGAGCAGCTCAAGCAGATGGGCTGCGAGTATGTGCAGAGCTTCCTGTTCGGCCTGCCCGAGAGCGCCGATGGGATCCAGAAGCTCCTGTTCGAGCAGACGACGGCCGCCAAGGCCTGAGCAACGCCCGGCCGACAGGCATCATGTTGCGGGGTTCGGATGAACGCGCGCGTCAGGCGTGGCCGGCAACCTGGCTCAAATGGGCGGCGTCGATGCCGATGGCGGCCAGCACACCGTCATACTTCCGCTCGATCTCGCCTTCGAACAGAAGCTCCGGCGTCGCCGGGCAGGTCAACCAGCCATTCTCGCCGATCTCGTTCTCGAGCTGCCCCGCGCCCCAGCCGGCATAGCCGAGCGCCATCAGCGCGTGGCGCGGTCCCTGGCCCATCGAAATTGCCCGCAGCATGTCGACCGTCGCCGTCAGGCAGATGCTTTCGGAGACGGGCATCGACGATTCGACCATCACATCGTCCGTGTGCAGCACGAAACCGCGGCTGCGGTCGACCGGCCCGCCATTGCGGACAGGAAGATCGCGCGCTTCGCGCGGCAGGCGGATCGCCTCCTGCTGGTCGAGAATGCCCAGCTGCACGAGAATGTCGGGAAACGCCAATTGCTGCGGCCGATTGATGATCAGTCCCATCGCGCCGTCTTCGCCGTGCGCGCACAGATAGATCACGGACCGCGAGAACCGCTCGTCGCGCATGCCCGGCATGGCGATCAGGAAATGGTTTTCCAGATAGGGGGCGGACATCGCATCCCCGGCGTGCTTCTCAATGCTCATTCGCCGAGCGTAGCGCGTTTCAATGATGCTTGAAAGACGGATGTGCCTGCTTCCCGCCAGACGCCGCAGGCCACGCTCACGCATTTATGAAGGACCGCGCGCGATCGTCGCGTTGCCTTTGGCCGCAAGGCCCGGCAATGTCCGCGCATGATCAGGCGCCTCAGTTTCATCCTGCCGCTTCTGGCGGCCCACCCGGCGCTCGCCGCCTCCAGCCAATGGCAGGCCAGCGAGGGCGGTTCCGTGCGCATCGTCACCAGCGGACTGCCTGACGATCAGGGTCGCCTGCGCGGCGCGCTCGACATCAAGCTGAAACCGGGATGGAAGACCTATTGGAGCAATCCCGGCCCGTCAGGCATTCCGCCGGCGATCGAGCTGTCGCGCAGCCCACACATCAAATCCGCCGAACTGGCGTTTCCGGCCCCCGTGCGGGTGCATGACGGCGGCACGCAATGGGCCGGTTACAAGCAGTCCGTCCGCCTGCCGGTGACCTTCACGCTCGACAAGGCCGACGCCGTGACGCTCGTCGACGTCGATGTGTTTCTCGGCATTTGCGAGACGATCTGTATCCCGTTCCAGGCGTCGTTCACCTTCGACCCCGGCGCCGACGCGGACAACCAGAGCGATGCCTTCACCGTGCAGATGGCACATGCCGCCCTGCCCGCTCCGGCAAGCGACGCCTTCGGCATCAAGGCGGTCAGGCGCGAGGGCAGCAAGCTGATGCTCGAGACGAGCCTGCCGCGGGAGGTGCAGAACGCCGAGCTGTTCATCGATCACGAAAAGAGCCATCTGTTCGGCACGCCGACCCTTTTGCGCCAGGAAACCGGTGGGGCGGAGTTTGCTGTTGAAATCTTCGCCGCGCCCAAAGATGTGCTTGCGCAAAGCTGGCTGCGTTATACGCTTGTCGCCGATGGCCAGTCCGTCACGGGGCGGATCGAACTTCCCTGAAGGCCATCGTTATTTTAGTTTTTATTTTTTAAACAGGAGATTGTCTGAATGAGCATTTCAGTTGGCAAGCGTATTCCCGAAGCGCCCTTGAAGCAGGTCGGCCCCAATGGCCCGACGGATGTGTCCGCGCCGGATTTCTTCGCCGGTCGCAAAGTCGTCCTGTTTGGTGTGCCGGGCGCCTTCACACCCACCTGCAGCAACAGCCATCTGCCGGGTTTCGTCGAGAACCGCGACGCGATCCGCGCCCGTGGCGCCGATGAGATCGCCGTCATTTCGGTCAACGACCACCATGTCATGAAGGCATGGGCGGGCTTCACCGGCGCGCAGGAGCAGCTCACCTTCCTCGCCGACGGCAATGGCGATTTCACCCGCGCCCTCGGCCTCGACATCGATTTGTCGATGGGCGGGCTCGGCAATCGCTCGAAGCGCTATTCGATGATCGTCGAGGACGGGACTGTCACCGCCGTCAATGTCGAGGAGAACCCCGGCGAAGCGGTCACCAGCGGCGCGGCGCGCATTCTCGAACAGCTTTAGCTATTTTGGGGCAGGCTTGCTGCCTGCCTCACCTGCCGTTCTTGAACGGCGCCATGCCGGCGCGCGCCAGCGCGTCGGCTCTTTCGTTTTCGGGGTGGCCGGCATGCCCCTTGATCCAGTGCCAGTTGATCTTGTGGCGTCGCCGCGCCTCGTCCAGCGCCTGCCACAGCTCGGTGTTCTTCACCGGCTTCTTCGCCGCCGTCTTCCAGCCATTGCGCTTCCAGCCCTCGATCCAGCCGGAAATGCCGTCACGCACATAGACGCTGTCGGTGTAGAGATCGACCGCGCATGGCCGCTTCAGCGCATTCAGCGCTTCGATCGCCGCCTGCAACTCCATGCGGTTGTTGGTCGTATCGGCTTCGCCGCCGGAGAGTTCCTTTTCCGTGCCGTTATGGCGCAGCAGCGCGCCCCAACCGCCAGGCCCCGGATTGCCCGAACAGGCCCCATCGGTGAAAATTTCCACTGTCGTCACGTGATGCCGATCCCGTATTCCGAAGGTGAAGTGATCTGCCGGTGAAAGCGCACACGGCGCACATATTCCATCGGGTCGCGCTTGTTCACCAGCGCGCCGTCGGGGATGGTCAGCCAGTCATACAGCCGGGTCAGCATGAAGCGCAGCGCCGCGCCGCGCGCCAGAAGCGGCAGCGCCTCGATTTCACGTGGCTCGAGCGGCCGGATCTCCTGATAGCCCGCCAGCAAAGCCGTGCCCTTGGTCAGATTGTAGGAGCCATCCTTCTCAAAGCACCAGGCGTTGAGGCAGGTGGCGACGTCATAGACCAGGAGGTCGTTGCAGGCGAAATAGAAATCGATGATGCCCGACACCTCCCCGCCAAGGAAGAAGACATTGTCGGGGAACAGGTCGGCGTGAATGATGCCGGTCGGCAGGCCACGCGGCCAGTCATGGCCAAGGGCGGCCAGATCCGCCTCCACTTCATCGCTCAGCCCCGGCTCGACCTCGTCGGCGCGTGGCGCGGCCTTGTCCCACAGCGCGCGCCAGTCTTCCAGCGTCAGGGCATTGGGCCGCGATAGCGGGAAATCGCGCGCCGCCAGGTGCAGCCCTGCAATGGCCCGCCCGACCTGGCGGCAATGCTGAGGCGTCGGCCGCCTGAGCCACATGCCCTCAAGGAAGGTGATCAGGGCCGCCGGCCTGCCGGCGATCTCGCTGATGACCGCCCCATCGCGTCGGCGCACCGGCAGCGGGCACGAGACGCCGTTCTGCGCCAGATGCTCCATCAGGCCGAGGAAGAACGGCAAATCGGCCTTGTCGACCCGCCGCTCGTAGAGCGTCAGGATGAAGGCCGCCTTCGAGGTGTGCAGCAGGTAGTTGGAATTCTCCGATCCCTCGGCAATGCCCTTGTAGGACAGCAACTCGCCGGCATCGTAATCGCCAAGCAGGGCTTCGAGCTCGATCTCGGAAATATCCGTGTAGACAGCCATGATCTCAGGCGTTTCCGTTGACGAAGGCCATGTCGGCATTGGTCAGCTCGACGTCGCGCAGGACGCGCATGACGGGGAAATTCTCGGTCTCCTCCGCCGTCACGGCGAGGTCGACCGTGACGGCGTAACGCGCGGCGAAGGCATCGATGATCTCGTTGACGATGATCTCCGGTGCGGAAGCGCCGGCCGAAAGGCCAAGCACGCCGATCTCACCAATCTCGTCCCAGGGGATTTCAGAGGCGCGCTGGACGAGAAGCGATTTCTTCGCCCCCGCCCGCTCGGCGACCTCGACCAGGCGGCGCGAATTGGATGAGTTCGGCGCCCCGACGATCAAAAACAGGTCGGCGCCGGGCGCGGCCATCTTCACCGCCTCCTGGCGATTGGTGGTGGCGTAGCAGATCGATTCGGCGGCCGGCGCCTGCAGCGCCGGAAACCGCCCCTCGAGCGCCTTCAGAATATCGGCCGTGTCCTCGACCGACAGCGTCGTCTGGCTGACGAAGCCGAGTTCGACGCCCTCGGGCGGGGTCAGCGCCAGAGCACGCTCGACCGTCTCTACCAGGGTGACCGCGCCGTCGGGCAATTGCCCCATCGTGCCGATCACCTCGGGGTGGCCCGCATGGCCGATCAAGAGCACATGGCGGCCGAGGCGATGATGGCGCATGGCCTGCTTGTGCACCTTCGAGACGAGCGGACAGGTCGCGTCGAGATAGAAGAGATTGCGCGAAACGGCGTCGGCCGGCACGGATTTCGGCACTCCATGGGCGGAAAAGACCACCGGGCATTCGCGATGATCCTCGGGGATCTCGCTCAGTTCCTCGATGAACACCGCACCGCGTTCCTGCAAGCCCTCGACCACGTAGCGGTTGTGGACGATCTCATGGCGGACATAGACCGGCGCACCGTATTTCTTCAGCGCCAGGACGACGATCTGGATGGCGCGGTCGACGCCCGCGCAGAAACCGCGCGGCCCGCAAAGCCGCACCGTCAGTTTCCGATCCGGGAGTTTCCGTCGGGTTTTGTCCACCGCCGTCATTGCTTGTCCTTTGTTCGTGGCCGGAATTGGGGGCGATGTGCGGCCGATGTCAAGAGCGCGCGCGATTTCGCCGCCACCAGAAAAACAGCACACCGCACAGAGCGGCCGCCAACCCGTACCAGGTGACGGCGTATTGCAGATGGCTGTTCGGCAGATCGACCAGCGTGACGCCGCCCACCGGCAGGCCACCGGGATTGGGCACGTCACCGGCGTCAAGGTAGAACGGCAGGAATTCTCTGCCGTCCGGCAGGCCGGCGGTCGATGCCATCACGCCCATGTCCTTCCAGTAGAAGACGTTCTTGCCCACATCATTGTCGGGAACGATGGAAGAAGGCTTTTCGGTCGGCGCACTGCGCGCCAGCCCGGCAATGCGCACCCCGCCGACGATCTGCCCCTCGCCGCGTGTTTCCGCGTTCTTGTGGTCGTAGGGCACGAAACCGCGATTGACAAATATGTAGCGGCCATCAGCCAATTTCAGCGGCGTGTGGATGAAAAAACCCGATTGCCCCTTCCAGGTCGCGAAATAATGCCGCTCGCCATCGTGGACGAAAGCGCCGCTGACGCGCAGCGGGCGGTACTCGATGTCGCCGCTTTCCGCATAGATGCGTTCCAAGGCGTCGAGGTCCACCGGCTGGGCGGCGATGCGTTCGTCGATGCGGGCAATGAGCGCTTCCTTCCACTGCAGGCGCTTGACCTGCCAGGTGCCGAGCGCCAGCAATGCCGCCAGCACCACCGCGCTCAGCAGCAACAACAGCCAGGTCAAGCTCGACCTGGAATCCTTTGCAGGCGAAGCCAGTAGCGGCTTTGTCATCAACGGTCCAGTTTCCCTTCGGCCGCCTTGTTGCGGTATTGCAGGGCGATCAGCAGCCCCTTGATGAGCCGCAGCGCCGTCAGCGACAGGATCAGCGTCAGTGGTATCCACAGCAGAAAATGGACCCACAGCGGCGGCCCCATCGAAACCTCCATCCACAGCGCCAGACCAACCACCAGAAAGCCGATGATGAGAATCACGAACACCGCCGGGCCGTCGCCCGCATCGGCGAAACCGTAATCGAGCCGGCAGTTCGAACATTCCGCGCCGACGCTCAGGAAGCCCGAGAAAAGACGCCCCTCGCCGCAGCGCGGGCAGCGCCCGCCAAGCCCGGCCGCAAACGCATCGACCGGCGGCCAGATCGCCTGGTCAACATCCCCGCCGGTTTTGCCCCCGACGCGCGGCTTGTCGCCATCTGCCATGTCCCATCCACTTTCTGCTGCGCCGCGTCACGGCACGCATTGCGCTTCGCAGCCTTCTATCACGAGCCGCGCCATGGGGTCGACGCCGCGCGATGCCGCAGCCGGTTCGCCCACACCCTATCGCCTCTAGATCACGATGGGTTAGAGCGGGATGCGGGCGGGAACCCGCTTCACACTTTTCCTCATCCCGCTTGAATGGCAGCATTTTGTTGCCGGACGCTCGATCGCGGCAAAGCAAAACGGCCGGGTTTCCCCGACCGTTTCGATACGCATATCAGGCTGGCGATCAGTGGGCGATGGTGGCACCCACCGAAGCCCAGACGTAGATGAAGGCGAAGAGGAACAGCCACACCACGTCGACGAAATGCCAGTACCAGGCGGCAGCCTCGAAGCCGAAATGCTGCTTCGGCGTAAAGTCGCCGCCCATGGCGCGCAGCAAGCAGACCAGCAGGAAGATCGTGCCGATCAGCACGTGGAAACCGTGGAAGCCGGTGGCCATGAAGAAGGTCGCGCCGTAGATCGAATCGGAGAACTGGAACGGCGCCTGCATGTATTCATAGACCTGCACACAGGAGAACAGCACGCCGAGCGCCACCGTCAGCGCCAGGCCCCAGACCAGGCCCTTGCGATCGTTCTCCAGAAGTGCGTGGTGCGCCCAGGTCACGGTCGTGCCGGAAAGCAGCAGGATGATCGTGTTGTAGAGCGGCAGGTGGAAGGGATCGAGCACCTCGATCCCCTGCGGCGGCCAGACACCGCCCGTATATTCTGTGCGCGCCACCTGAACCGCTTCGCCGGGGAACAGGCTGGCATCGAAGAACGCCCAGAACCAGGCGACGAAGAACATCAGCTCCGAAGCGATGAACATGATCATGCCGTAGCGCAGATGCAGCGAAACGACGCGCGTGTGATGCCCTTCACGCGCTTCCTTGATCGTGTCGCCCCACCACGAATACATGGTGAAGAGCACGATGAAGAGGCCGATCAGGAACAGCCAGAAATGCGTCGCCGCAAGATTCACGCCGAAGAGCGAGAAGTCGGCGCCGTTGACATTCTTCATCCAGGCGATGGCGCCGATCGCCATGACCAGTGAGCCGACCGACCCGACAAAGGGCCACGGGCTTGGATCAATGATGTGATAATCGTGCTTTTTTGCGTGCGCGTCGGCCATGTCAGCCCCCGAGATTGTCGTTCTGATTTGCGTTGATCTTCGGCGCGGCGGCAACCGGCGCCTTCTTCTCCAGAGGGAAGAATGTGTAGGAAAGGGTAATCGTCTTCAGGTCCTTCAACTCCGGCACTTTCACGATCGCCGGATCGACGAAAAACACCACGGGCATGTCATAGGACTGGCCCGGTTGCAACTCCTGTTCGGTGAAACAGAAGCATTCGACCTTGTTGAAATAGGCGCCGGCCTGCGGTGGCGAAACATTGAAAGTCGCCGTGCCGCTCGTCGCGCGATCGGCCAGATTGCGCGACATGTAGGAAATCTGCATCGTCTCGCCGATGCGCATCGACACCTCGCGCTGCACCGGCTTGAATTCCCACGGCACGCCGTTGGTGTTGGCATCGAAGCGGACGGTGATCTTGCGGTCGAGGATCGTGTCGGAATATTGCTCGACCCGCTGCGTCGTGCCGCCATAACCGGTCACCTGGCAGAACATCTGATAGAGCGGCACGGCCGCATAAGCCATGCCGACCATGCCGCCGACGACGGCCAGGCACAGAACCGCCGCATTGCGGTTTCTGCTTCCGTGTTCCCGATCTGCTTTCGTGTCGTTGCCGCTCATCCGTCTTCTCACATAGCGCGATCGAAAAGGGCCGGCCCGAACTTCGCCAGACTGCCGACATAAACGACGATGACAAATGCGATCAGGGCGAGCGCGATGGCGACGGAGCGCTTGCGCCGCGCCTTGAGCTGCGCCTCGGTCGGCTTGACGAATTCCTGCTCCATGCGCCTAGCTCCCAAAACCGAAACCGAGGCTTGCCGCCAGACGGTCGGCCAGAAGCGCGGTGAACAGGACGAAGAGATAAAGCAGCGAATAGCCGAACAGCGCCTTGGCGGGCTTCATCGCCTGGTCGCTCTCCGGCATCTGCAGGACACGCCAGGAGTACCAGACGAAGCCAACGCCGAGCGCCGCAGCGACTGCGCCATAGGCGAGGCTGGCAAACCCGGCCCAGACCGGCAGGAGACCGCTGGCGGCAAGCAACAGCGCATAGATGAATATCTGTTTCTTGGTCGCCGCATGACCGGCGACGTTGGGCAGCATCGGGATACCTGCCCGCTCATAGTCGGCCGACTTGAACAAAGCCAGCGCCCAGAAATGCGGCGGTGTCCACAGGAAGATGATGAGGAACAGAATCAAGCTCTCGACGCTCACGGTGCCCGTGACGGCGGCCCAGCCGACGACCGGCGGCAGCGCACCGGCAGCCCCGCCGATGACGATGTTCTGCGGCGTCGAGCGCTTCAGCCACATCGTGTAGATCACGGCGTAGAAGAAAATAGTGAAGGCCAGCAGCGCGCCGGCGACCCAGTTCGCCATCAGGCCGAGCACGCCGACCGACAGCGCGGACAGCACAAGGCCGAAGGCCAGCGCCTCGCCGGGCGTCACCCGCCCGGACGGCACCGGGCGTCCCTTGGTGCGGCTCATCACGGCGTCGATGTCGGCGTCGTACCACATGTTCAGTGCGCCGGAGGCGCCGGCGCCGACGGCGATCGCCGCGATGGCGATCAGCGCCAGGAGCGGGTTCGGCGTCGCGGGCGCCATAGCCATGCCGACAAAGGCGGTGAAGACCACGAGCGACATGACGCGCGGCTTCAAAAGCGCGATGAAATCACCCGGCGTCGCCTCGGAAAGGCGATATCCGGCCTCTTTCATATGCTCCTGATCAACCAACGCCATATCTTGCCTTTAACTCATTGACGGGGCCGCGCACGGGGCGCGGCCTCGGTTTTCTCGGTCCGCCCGGATCAGCGGATCCGGGGCAGTTCTTCCCACTGGTGGAACGGCGGCGGAGACGGAAGCTGCCATTCCAGCGTCGTTGCACCCTCGCCCCACGGGTTGGCGCCGGCGGGCCGCTTCTTGGCAAAAGCCTCGATCACGCCATACAGGAACACCAGGACGCCGAAGGCTGACAGGTAGGAGCCGTAGGACGACACCAGGTTCCAGCCGGCAAACGCGTCGGGATAGTCGATGTAGCGGCGCGGCATGCCGGCAAGGCCGAGGAAATGCTGCGGGAAGAAGATCACGTTCACGCCGATGAAGGTGATCCAGAAATGCACCCGGGCGATGAACGAATTGTACATGTAGCCGGTCATTTTCGGGAACCAGTAGTACCAGGCCGCGAAGATGGCGAAGACGGCGCCCATGGACAGCACGTAGTGGAAGTGCGCCACCACATAGTAGGTGTCGTGCATGGCCCGGTCGAGGCCGGCATTGGCGAGTTGCACACCCGTCACGCCACCAAGCGTGAACAGGAATATGAAGGCCATCGCCCACAGCATCGGCGTGCGGAACTGGATGGAGCCGCCCCACATGGTGGCGATCCACGAGAAGATCTTCACACCCGTCGGCACCGCAATGACCATCGTCGCGAAGACGAAGTAGCGCTGCGTGTCGAGCGACAGGCCGGTCGTGTACATGTGGTGCGCCCAGACGATGAAGCCGACTGCGCCGATCGCGACCATGGCGTAGGCCATGCCGAGATAGCCGAAGATCGGCTTGCGCGAGAAGGTCGACACAATGTGGCTGACGATGCCGAAGCCCGGCAGGATCAGAATGTACACTTCCGGGTGGCCGAAGAACCAGAACAGGTGCTGGAACAGGATCGGATCGCCGCCACCGTCAGGCGCGAAGAATGCCGTGCCGAAATTGCGGTCGGTCAGAAGCATGGTGATGCCGCCTGCCAGAACCGGCAGGGAAAGCAGCAGCAGGAAGGCCGTGATCAGCACCGACCAGGCGAACAGCGGCATCTTGTGCAGGGTCATGCCGGGCGCGCGCATGTTGAAGATGGTGGTGATGAAGTTGATCGCGCCGAGGATCGACGACGCGCCGGCGATGTGGATCGACAGGATCGCCAGGTCCATGGCCGGGCCGGGCTGGCCGGAGGTCGACAGCGGCGGGTAGATCGTCCAGCCGCCACCCGTGCCGTAGCCGCCGGCAGGACCGGGAACGAACAGCGACATCAACAGCAGGATGAAGGCTGGCGGCAGGAGCCAGAACGAGATGTTGTTCATGCGCGGGAACGCCATGTCCGGTGCACCGATCATGATCGGCACCATCCAGTTGGCGAAGCCGCCGATCAGTGCCGGCATGACCATGAAGAAGATCATGATGAGGCCGTGCGCCGTGGTGAACACGTTGAACATATGCTTGCCGGCATCGAGCGCGGCTTCACCTTCATAACCATAGACCATGGTCGCCAGACCGTGGAAAATCTGGATGCCCGGCTCAGCCAGCTCCCAGCGCATCATGACCGACAGGAAGCCGCCGATGATGCCCGCGCCGATGGCGAAGATCAGGTAGAGCGTGCCGATGTCCTTGTGGTTGGTGGAGTAAACCCACCGTGTCCAGCCACTATATGGCTTGTGTTCGCCATGGGCGTCATGGGTTGCAGCGCCTGCCATTTCCTACCGCTCCATTTGATGTTTCAGACGGCTGCCGGCATCAATTGCCGGCAGCCGCGACTTTCGTGTTTGCCTCGATCGCCGCCATCAGCGCCTTGTTGGCGCCTCCGACGTCCTCGCGGGCGGCCGCGATCCAGGTATCGTATTGATCCTTCGCCACCACGCGGATGGCGATCGGCATGAAGGCATGATCCTTGCCGCAAAGCTCGGAGCACTGGCCGTAATAGAGGCCTTCCTTCTCGGCCTTGAACCAGGTCTCGTTGATCCGCCCAGGCACCGCGTCCACCTTCACGCCGAAGGACGGCATGGCAAAGGCGTGGATCACGTCGCTGGCAGTCACCAGGACGCGCACGGTGGTGTCGACCGGCACGACGACCTCGTTGTCGACGGCCAGGAGACGCGGATAAACAGCCTTGTCTTCCTTGCCGGAGCCAGGACGGTCCTCTTCGTGCAGAATCAGCGAGGTGAAGGAGAGCGGCTCTTCGAGCTGGTATTCATAATCCCAGTACCACTGGACGCCGGTGGCCTTGATGGTCAGAGCGGGCTCTTCCTTCGGCGTGTATTGCGCCGTCAGCAGCTGGAACGACGGCACCGCAAGGAACAGCAGGATGATGACCGGGCCGACCGTCCACAGCACCTCGATGGCGGTGTTGTGGCTTGTGCGCGATGGCGTCGGATTGGCGCTGGCGCGGAAGCGCAGGACGCACCAGCCGAGCAGCAGCATCACAAGAATGGTGATCGGCACGATGAACCACAGCGTGTAGATCTCGAACCAGGTGATCTCGTGCATGATGCCCGTGGCGGCCGGTTGGAAGCGGTACTGCCAAGGCTCCGGCTGCGCAGCAACGGCACCTGTGGCGAGAAATGGCAGAGTGGCAAGGCCAACAGCGATATTCTTCATAACCCTCGTCATCTCCCGTAGCGATACGACAAAGCCGGACGGTCCGATTTTGCCGCAAAGGGAATTCTGGCTTTTTATAGGCGCGTTCAAACCATACTCTCATTTGAACCGCAAGGAAGGCGTTGGACGCCACGTGCGGCATTTTTGCGCCCTGGTGGTCTGGCCCAAACAGATGGTAGCCATCTGTGTGGAAAAGTCAGCCCACAAGCTACTTGTGGGCCCGGCTCATACCGCCGACCCTCCCACCGGCGCAATAGCACAAAATGCGGCACGGTCCCATTTCCGTCGGAATTGCCCGGAATTGTTCGCTCGAAACCTGGATGAACAGGTTTTTCCACCCTTTGCCGAGACAATCCCTTTTCGGTGGCAGCCAACGCAGGATAGATTGCTCTGATTCGTCCGGGAGCAGGAACATGACCATGTCTTTCGTCACACGCGCAGTTGCCGTGCTCGCCCTTTCCGTTCTTCCCGTGCTGAGCGCCGGCGCGCAGCAGAGCGGCACTGTGCGATCGACGCATGGCGCCTGGTCGATCCTGTGCGACACGCCGGCGGGCGCCTCCGGCGAACAGTGCGCCATGATGCAGAATGTCGTCGCCGAGGACCGCCCCGAGATGGGCCTGTCGGTGGTGGTGCTGCGCACTGCCGACGGCAAGGCGGAGATCCTGCGGGTGCTTGCGCCCCTCGGCGTGCTGCTGCCCAACGGGCTAGGCCTCAATGTCGATGGCAAGGATATCGGGCGGGCCTATTTCGTCCGCTGCTTCCAGGATGGCTGCTATGCCGAGGTGATCCTCGAGGAGCAATTGGTCACGACGCTGAAGACCGGCGAGGCCGCCACCTTCATCGTCTTCCAGACGCCTGAGGAAGGCATCGGCATTCCAGTCGATCTCAATGGTTTCGGCGAAGGCTTCGACGCTTTGCCGAAGTGAATCATCTTACATCCGGTCGCGCCTTCCCGAAGTTCAAGGTGTTGGCTCGCCTTTCGTCGAGGGCCGCGCACTGGATTGCAGGGCGTTCCTTGCCTAAATGGAAGGAACGCTGGTGGCCTGCCCCAGCCAAACCGATAGGTTTGGAGTGGGACAAGCAGGCCACTAAATTATTGATCTGGTGAGGCGATTTACCCCAACAGATGGGGCCCATCTGTTGGGATCACACCACCGGGACAGGATGACTTCATGACCAAATCGCTGCTGGACGCCTTCGACTGCTCCCCCGACCGCCTCAAGGGTCTCGTCGCCGATACGCTGCAAGGCGCTGACGATGGTGAATTGTTCCTCGAATACAGCGAGGGCGAGGCGCTCGTCTTCGACGACGGGCGGCTGAAAACCGCCAATTTCAACACCGACCAGGGTTTTGGCCTGCGCGCGGTGGCGGGCGAGGCTTCCGGCTACGCCCATTCGAGCGATCTTTCGGAGGCCGCCCTCAAGCGGGCTGCCGATGCGGTCTCGACGGTCAAGGACGGTCATTCGGGCAAGCTTGCCGCTGCTCCCTCCGGCACGAATCAACGTCTCTATGGCGATGAGAATCCGATCGCAGCCCCGGGCTTCGAGGAAAAAGCCCGTTTGTTGCAGGAAATCGACGCCTGGCTGCGGGCAAAAGACCCGCGCGTGCGCCAGGTCACGGCGTCGCTGGCCGCCTCCTGGCAGCAGGTGGAGATCCTGCGCGCCGATGGACAGGTCGCCCGCGACATCCGTCCGCTGGTGCGTGTCAACGTCTCCGTCATGGTCGGCGAGGGCGACCGCCAGGAGACCGGTTCCTACGGCATGGGCGGGCGCAAGAGCTTTGGCGAGTTCCTGGTGGAGGATTCCTGGCAGTTCGCGGCAAGCGAGGCCTTGCGCCAGGCGCTCGTCAACCTTTCGGCCGTCCCCTCGCCCGCCGGCACGTTCGACATCGTGCTCGCCAATGGCTGGCCGGGCGTCATGCTGCATGAGGCCGTCGGCCATGGGCTGGAGGGCGACTTCAATCGCAAGAAGACCTCCGCCTTCGCGGGGCTGCTTGGCAGCCAAGTCGCTGCCAGGGGCGTTACGGTCGTCGATGACGGCACGATCATGGAGCGGCGCGGCTCGCTGACGATCGACGACGAGGGCACGCCCTCGGCGCGCAATGTGCTGATCGAGGACGGCAGGCTCGTCGGCTACATGCAGGACCGGCAGAATGCCCGCCTGATGGGGATGCAGCCAACCGGCAACGGGCGGCGCGAATCCTATGCGCACGAGCCCATGCCGCGCATGACCAACACCTACATGACCAGCGGCGACAAGACGCCGGAGGAAATCATCGCCTCGGTGAAGAAGGGTATTTACGCCGTCTCCTTCGGTGGCGGCCAGGTCGACATCACCTCGGGCAAGTTCGTCTTCGGCTGCACGGAAGCCTACCTGATCGAGGACGGCAAGGTGACCCAGCCGGTCAAGGGCGCCATGCTGATCGGCAACGGCCCGGACGCCATGCACCGCGTCTCGATGATCGGCAACGACATGAAGCTCGACAATGGCGTCGGCATGTGCGGCAAGGCCGGCCAGGGCGTGCCCGTCGGCGTCGGCCAGCCGCATCTGCGCATGGACCAGATGACGGTGGGCGGCAGGCAGATGTGATACCAAACGTATGCTTATGTATCAATTCCCTCTTGACTTGCTACCTGAGTAGCATCAGGAATGAAATAAGATACATAATAAGCTGATAGGTATCATATGAACCTCGATCTATTTTCGCCTGATGCCCCCGGACGTCTTATCCCGACCATACAGGGCGCGACGGCGTTCGTACCAAGTCCGCTGCCGCCGAAAATCGATCTCGCCGCTGTTTTTAGCGAGTACGGCTCGGCGATGGCAGGGATCGGTATGCTCAACGCCAAGATGGCGCAACTCGGTAACCCCAAGCTCATCATACGCCCCCTGCAACGACGCGAGGCGCTTCTGTCTTCCGCAATGGAAGGAACATACACGACCAGCGATGAACTCGCGCTTTTTGAAATTGGCGCAGACGGCGCGACCAAAGCGGACACGAAAGAGGTGTTCAACTACGTGACGGCCCTGACTCATTCGGTTTCCCTCATGCGGGAATTGCCCATCTGCCACCGTCTCATTCGCGAAGCCCACGACAAACTGCTCAGCGGCCTTTCGCAACAAAGAGGCGGGCACAAACGGCCGGGCGAATACAAGCATGATCAAAACTGGATCGGAGGCGTGTCTCCTTCACAAGCTCGCTTTGTGCCACCGCCGCCTGCTGAAACCGTCGAGGCCATGAATCAGCTGGAGGCATTCATCAATCGCGACGCCCCTGAAGACTTCCCCCCCCTGATAGAAGCGGCGCTCGTCCACTACCAATTTGAAACAATCCACCCCTTCGCGGACGGCAATGGGCGAGTGGGACGCATCCTGATTCCCTTGGTCCTGCTCTCGCGCGGGCTCATCAAGGACGCGGTTTTCTATCCGAGCGCCAGCCTTGAGAGCAAAAAAGATATCTACATTGATCGGATGTTCGATGTTTCGACCAAGGGAGACTGGACAAGCTGGGTGCGCTTCTTCCTGAAAATCTGTCAGGAAACCTGCGAATCTTCAATCGAGGTGGTCGACAAGGTTTTGTCTCTTCAGTTGGAATACCGGGAAAGGGCAATGAAGGAATTCCGCTCGAACAACGTCGTCATTCTCATTGATCACCTGTTCTCGTCGCCGGTCGTCAGCACGCCCATTGTCATGGGGCTTCTCAACGTCACGCACCGCGCCGCCCGCATGACGATAGGAAACCTGGAGCGCATCGGAGTGTTGGAGAAGATGGAAGGCTTCAACAAACCCGAATACTTCGTTGCGCGGCCAATCCTGAGGGCTGGAAGTTAGGGCATGAGCCCCAAGATAGACCGGTTCAGCGTTTCATAGAAGCGCTGAACCGGTCTATCTCTTTGTTTTTCCGCATTTATGCGGGCGTCAGGTAGAACCACCTGACTGCAAAATACTCCAGTTCCCGATCGGCTGCATGATGTTTCAACAGAGCCTCACCGCGATCCGGAAGCATGCTTCTGGGAGGCGGAAGAACAGCCAAACCGTTCAGCGAAGCATCACTTTCCCCGTTCCAGCAGCGCCACCGCCTCCACATGCGGCGACCATAGAAACTGGTCGATCGGCACGACCCGCTCGACCCGGTAGCCGCCTTCGACCAGGATCGCCAGATCGCGCGCGAGCGTGCCGGGATTGCACGAGATTGCGGCCACCCGGCGAATCGACGACTTGGCGATCTGCCGGCATTGCAGTTCCGCCCCGGCGCGCGGCGGGTCGAAGACCAGCCCGTCGAAGGCGTTCAATTCCGCCGTCGTCAGCGGGCGATGGAACAGATCGCGCTTTTCTGCGGTCACCGGCTTCAACGCCGGCCAGCGCCTGGCCGCCTGGTCGAGTGCGGCAAGAGCCGCCGCATCCCCCTCGACGGCGTGAACACGGCCCGCCTGCGCCAGGCGCAGCGCGAACGTGCCGCTGCCGGCAAAAAGGTCGGCGACATATTTCGCCCCACGCAAATGTTCCAACACCAGGCCGGCCATGGCCGCTTCCGCCTCTGCGGTTGCCTGGAGAAACCCTGCCGGCGGGATCGCCACCGGGATGCCGCCAAAGCTCACCTCCGGTTTTCTGCCCTCGACGATCACCTCGCCTTCCACAGTGAGGCGGGCAAAGCCTGCGGCAAGCGTGAAATCGATGGCGGCGCGGCGCTGCTTCGTGCCGAGCCGGCCAGCGCCCGCAACCGCAATGTCGAGCCCGAAACTGGTCGCGGTCACTGCCATGTGAAAGGCCTTCGGCGTTGCCGCGACCATGGTTGCGAGCCGTCGCAAATCAGCCAGCGCCGCGACGATGCCCGGCTCGGCAACAGGGCATTCCTCAGTCACGACGATGTGGTGCGATTGCGCCGCGTTAAACCCCAGCAGAACATCCGGCCCCATGCGCCTGGCCGTGAAGGTCACGCGCCGACGCGCCGCAGGAGCGCAGGCAACCAACGGCTCGACCGTCGTCTCGATGCCGCGCGCGGCAAGCGCCCGCGCCACCTTGTCATGCTTCCAGTCACGGTAGGCAGCATCATCCAGATGCTGCACCGAGCAGCCGCCACAGGCGCCGAAATGGCGACAGGCCGGCTCCACACGCCGCGGCGATGCGGTCCGCAGAACCATTTTCTGCGCGCGCCCCTTGTGGACGTTCGCCTCGATCGTTTCGCCCGGCAGCGCGAACGGCACGAAGACCGGCCCCGACGGCGTCTGCGCGACGCCGTCCCCCTGCGCGCCCAGATGGTCTATGATCAGCGTCTCGCGCGTCATGTCTTGTGTCCTGCCAGGAGAAATTCGCGGTTCCCGTCGCCGCCTTCAATGGGTGATTGCACAAGTCCGAGCGCACGCCATCCGTCGTTCGTTTCCAACCAGTCGCGCAGATCCTCGGCGACGACGTCCGCCTGTGCCGGATCGCGCAGCAGCCCGCCCTTGCCGATTGCCTGGCGCCCCGCCTCGAATTGCGGCTTGACGAGGAACAGGCCCCGCGCCCCCCGCGCGGCCAGTGACAGCGCCGGCGGCAGCGCCAGTTTCAGCGAGATGAAGCTGACATCGGAAACGATGAAATCCGGCCGCCGGCCGCCGATCTCTTCCAGCGTCAAATACCGCGCATTGATGCCTTCGAGCGCGGTGACGCGCGGATCAGCGGCGAGATGGGCATCCATCTGCCCGCTGCCGACGTCGATCGCCGTCACATGCGCCGCGCCGCGCTCCAGCAGCACCTGCGTGAAGCCGCCGGTCGAGGCGCCGAGGTCCAGCGCTTCGGCCCCGCGTGGCTCCAGGCCGAAAACGTCGAGCCCATGCTTGAGCTTCAGCGCCGCGCGCGAAACATAGGCGCTTGCCGGATCATCGACGGCGATCCCGGTATCGGCTGAAACCGCCTGTCCCGGCTTCTTCGCCGGCAGGCCATCGACCGTGACCGTGCCGCGCAGAATGGCGTCGCGGGCGCGGGCGCGGCTGTCGAACAGGCCGCGCTCCACCAGGCATTGGTCGAGCCTCATGATCGCGCTCACGCGCGCGCCGCGCGCTCGGACTGCTGGCCCAGAGCCGCAAACACGGTGCGCACGATGGAAGCGGCGTCAAGACCGGCATCCTCGACCATGCGTTCGGGCTTGGCGTGGTTGATGAAGCGGTCGGGCATGGCCATCGGCCGCACCTTGACCCCGCTTTCCAGAAGCCCCTCCAGCGCCATGAAATTCAGCACATGCGAGCCGAAGCCGCCGATCGAGCCTTCCTCGACGGTGATCAGCACTTCATGCCCCCGCGCCAGGCGGCGGATCAGCTCTTCATCCAGCGGCTTGGCGAAACGCGCATCGGCGACGGTGGTGGAAAGCCCTGCCGCGTCCAGCTCCTCGGCTGCCTTCAGGCAATCCTGCAGGCGCCCGCCGAGGGACAGGAGCGCGACCTTGCTGCCCTCGCGCAGCACCCTGCCCTTGCCGATCTCCAACACTTCGCCGCGCTCGGGCATGTCGACGCCGACGCCGTCGCCGCGCGGGTAGCGGAAGGCGATCGGCCCGGCATCATGCTCGGCCGCCGTGCGCACCATGTGGCGCAACTCCGCCTCGTCGGCTGCCGCCATCACGACGAAATTGGGCAGGCTCGCCAGATAGGTGACGTCAAACGCGCCGCAATGGGTTGGCCCGTCGGCACCGACGAAGCCGGCGCGGTCGATGGCGAAGCGGACGGCCAAGTTCTGCAGCGCCACGTCGTGCACCACCTGGTCGTAGGCGCGCTGCAGGAAGGTCGAATAGATCGCCGCGAACGGGCGCAACCCCTCCGTCGCCATGCCGGCGGCGAAGGTCACCGCATGCTGCTCGGCAATGCCGACGTCGAAGGTGCGGTCGGGAAACTCCTGGCCGAACAGGTCCAGCCCGGTGCCCGAAGGCATGGCGGCGGTGATCGCCACGATGCGCTGGTCCTCGCGCGCTTCCTGGATCAGCGACTGGGCGAACACCTTGGTGTAGCTCGGCGCGTTGGCCGGCGCCTTGGCCTGCGCGCCGGTGATGACGTCGAATTTGTTGACGCCGTGATACTTGTCATCGGCTGCCTCGGCGGGCGGATAGCCCTTGCCCTTCTTGGTCACCACATGGATCAGCACCGGCCCGTCGCCATTGTCGCGGACGTTCCTCAGCACCGGCACCAGGTGCTTGAGATTGTGCCCGTCGATGGGGCCGATGTGGAAAAAGCCCATCTCCTCGAACAGCGTGCCGCCGGTCACATAGCCGCGCGCGTGCTCGACGGCGCGGGTGATGGCCCGGTCGACGCCCTTGCCGAGATAGGAGGTCAGTTTCTTGCCGAGGTCGCGCACGCCCTGGTAGGTGCGGCCGGAGGCGAGCCGCGCCAGATAGGCGCTCATCGCGCCCTGCGGCGGGGCGATCGACATGTCATTGTCGTTGAGGATGACGATCAGCCGAGCGTTCAGCGCGCCGGCATTGTTCATCGCCTCATAGGCCATACCGGCCGACATGGCCCCGTCGCCGATGACGGCGATCACGTGGCGCTTTTCGCCGGCCAGGTCGCGGGCCACGGCCATGCCGAGGCCGGCCGAGATCGATGTGGAGGAATGCGCCGTGCCGAATGGGTCGTATGCGCTTTCAGCCCGCTTGGTGAAACCGTACAGTCCGCCCTCCTGGCGCAGCGTGCGGATGCGGTCGCGCCGGCCAGTGATGATCTTGTGCGGATAAGCCTGGTGGCCGACGTCCCAGATGACGCGGTCATCCGGCGTGTCGAACACGTAGTGCAACGCGACGGTCAATTCGACCACGCCAAGCCCGGCGCCCAGATGCCCGCCGGTCTTGGAGACGGCGTCGATCAGCTCGGCGCGGAGCTCACCAGCGAATTGCGGCAGCTTCTCCTCCGGGAGACGCTTGAGGTCGGCGGGATAGACGACCTGGTCCAGAAGGGGCGTGTCGGGCGGCGATTTCACGCGCGTCACCTCGGCTGTTGAAGGTCACAACGGCATAGGCCCTCGGGTGATCAAAGTAAACGCAAACCGGAGCCACGCCTGCCCTTGCGGCCGCTTGTGTTCAGGCCTCGTCCAGCGGCTCGCCGCCCACCGGCTGCCCCTCGCGCGACAAGCGGATCTTCTCCACCTTGTCCTCGGCGGCTTTCAGCAGCGTGTCGCAATGCTTTTTCAGTGCCTCGCCGCGCTCGTAGATCTTGATCGACTGGTCGAGCGGCACATCGCCGCGCTCGAGATCCTCGACGATCTTCTCCAGCGCCTCCAGCGCCTGCTCGAAGCTCATCGCCTTGATGTCGTTGTTGGCGTCTTCGGCCATCTCTCATCCCTTCATCAAACGGCCGACATGCGCGGCAACCGACACTGCAAGCCCCTGCAGGTCGTAGCCACCTTCCAGCAGGCTGACAAGGCGGCCTTGTGACAAACGGTCGGCCTTGTCCATCAGCTTGCCCGTCGCCCAGTCGAAATCCTCGGCCTCCAGATTGATCTCCGCCAGCGGGTCGCGGCGATGCGCGTCGAAGCCGGCTGAAATGATGATCAAGTCGGGGGCGAAACGCTCGACCGCGGGCAGGACCAGCGTGTCGAAGGCCTGGCGGAACGCGTCCGAACCGGAGCCCGGCGCGAGCGGCGCGTTGACGATGTTGCCGGCGCCCGTCTCCTCGCGCGCTCCGCCGCCCGGGTAAAGCGGCATCTGGTGCGTCGAGCAGTACAGCACCGACGGGTCGTCCCAAAAGATGTCCTGCGTGCCGTTGCCGTGATGGACGTCCCAGTCGACGATGGCGACGCGCTCGACGCCGTGCGCCCTCTGCGCATGACGGGCGGCGATGGCAGCATTGTTGAACAGGCAGAACCCCATCGCCCTGGTTTTCTCGGCGTGGTGGCCGGGCGGACGGGCGGCCACGAAGACATTGCCCGCCTCGCCGGAAAACACGTCGTCAACCGCAGCCGTCGCACCGCCGACCGCCGTCAGCGCCGCCTCGAAACTTTTCGGGCTGACGGTGGTGTCCTCGTCGATGCGCGCCAGCCCCTCCTCGGGGATCGCCGCCTTGACCTTGTCGAGATGTTGCCGCGGATGCGCCAGAAGCACCGCCGCCTCCTCGCCCAGCGGCGCCTCACGCCGGTCGAGATAGGCGAAAGGCTCGTCGTCCAGCCGGTCGACGATGACGCGCAGCCGGTCCGGCCGCTCGGGATGGCCGGGCGGCGTCAGGTGCTCGCGGCAGATGGGATGCGTGTAGAAACGGGTTTTCATACCATAAGTGTAGTGGCCGTTGCATGGCTTGGCCATGACACCAGGCGGTAGGGAGCGATTGTGTCAACAGGGTTTCGGCTGGAATGCGGCAAGAGAGAGCGAGACCGGAGCGCACGCGCTTGTTTCTCTGGTTGTCGAGCAGGCGTCTGTCGTCGCACAGGATTTCCGTAGGCTGCTCGCTCCTCACCTCGATAAGAAATCGCCGCTCACAATGAAGCATCGAATGCCCGGGTCGGGCGGAGAACGGACGTTTGCCGCAGAACGGGCGCAGGCAGCCAGGCGGATGGCGTGGTCATTCGACCAATCTGGGAGGTTCACACAGCATCCGCATATGCCACTTGAAATCCGCGCTTGCGGATTCATCCCAAGGCCACTGCCCTGACAAATCTGGGTAGATCAGCTGGAACGAGCGAAATCCGTCACCGCGATAAAGCCACAAGCCGAATCCGAGATATTCTTTATAAAATTCCTTCAAGACATGACTAAACATAACAGGAAAACTATCAATGAAGCCGTTATAGAATTTATTCTTAAGAAAAACTTCACCTTTTCGCACCCTGGAATTGTATTCGTTTATTATCCAATGCGCCACGTCATGGCTCAGACCAGTTACGAGAAGATCCGGCTGTTTTGAGGTGGCTTCAATTCCTATCGAATAGGCAAACTTCGGCGTTTCATCGCCTCCCAAGACCTTCAGGACGTGACACCCGTATTCGTTCACGTCATTCAGCGCTTTTGCTTCAGATTGTTCTTCGTTCATGGCAATCCACATTGGCATGACCAGGCAAATCCGACAATCACCTCAAGCCACGCTCCCCATCCCGACCGCGCCCAGCGTCCGGTCCTTCAATTCGCGGAACTGCTTTGACGCGTCGCTCAGCCGGCGGTCCCATTCAGGGTTGGGCACCTGCCCCTCGATCGCCTTGAAATAGACCGACATCAGCGCGGCGATGGCGAAGGGTTCGATCAGCGCGGCCTTCACCGCCCAGGCGAAGACGATGGCCAGAACGAAGCTCCAGCCGGCAAGTTCTCCAGGCATGGCGTAGAGGATGGCGGCGGCCGGCGCCAACATGACCAGGAAGACGAGGAAGGCCAGGATCCACATGAACAGTGCCAGCCAGACGGCGTTCTTGACCATGGTCTTGCCGTTCTGCGCATAGAGCACGATGCCCTGCCGGGCCGTCTCGAACGGCGCGTTGGATCCGAGCCTGATGTTGTAGCCAAGGATGATCTCGTCGACATAGGTCAGCGACAGGCGAATCACCGTGTTGAGGAAGCGCACCAGCGTGTCGAGGCCGGGAATGGGCAGGAAGGCCGCGACCCCGCCGAGCAGCCCGGTCAGGACCCGGATCACGCCCTTGATCAGCTGGTCGAGGACAAACAGCACATTGGCCTCGGCGAAGCGTTCGCTCACCACGCCGCGCGCATAGGCGATCTGGTTCTGCCCGCCCGGCACGTCGCGCCCGTCGATCAGGTGCACCATCACGGCGATGTGGCCCGCCTTGACGATGTAGAGGATGTATTCGCGGATCCAGTAGACGACGACTGACACCAGGCCGAAGCCGGCAATGCCGCCCCACAGGGCAAAGGAGGTGGGGCCGTCCGGGTCACTCGCGATGTGGCCGACGCCATATCCGATGCCGGCGCCCGCACCGGTGGCGAAGATATAGGCGACAGTGATGCCGAAATAGACGATCATGCGGAAGACGATGAACGGCCAAGTCCTGGCCATGATTGCCAATGTCCGGCCGATGTCAAAATCCCACATGCTGTCACCCCTTCCTGATTTTGACTGAGAGGTTGAACGGGGCTTCGGGATTGTCAACGATTCGGCGCGGTCAAACCGCGGCAATCAACTGGATTTTCGGCCATCCGCCAACAATCCGTCGAGCAGAAGCTTGAATGCGCCGACGGCTTTTTTCGACGTGGCTTGCGGATCGTCGGCATTGGCAATCCACAGCGAGGCATAAAGGCTGGCGCCGCTGATCAGCCTGGCCATCGCCTCGGGGTCGGTATCGACGATGATCCCGTCCTGCAGAAGCCGCTTCAAATTGGTGGTGAGCGAATTGATGCAGCCGGTCTGGTTCGGCCAGGTCGACGGGTCGCCCAGAACGGCCGGCCCGTCGAGCAGCATGACGCGCTGGATCTCTGGTTCGAGCGCCATCTCGATATAGGCGACGCATTCGGCGACGAAACCCTGCCAGGGGCTGGCGTGGCTTGCCGAGATCCCGTTCAGCCGCTGGCTCATCTCGGCGTCGATCTCGGCAACGACCGCCTTCAGCAGCCCCTCCTTGCCGCCGAAATGGTGATATAGCGCGCCGCGCGTCAGGCCGGCCTCGGCGGTGAAATCGTCCATCGAGGCGGCCGCATAGCCGACCGTGCCGAAGGCTTGGCGGGCAGCTGCCACCAGCTTGGCACGGGTTTCGGCGATCATCTCGCTGCGCGGTTTGTGCGCCATGGCGGCTTTCCCTTCACATACGCTTCGTATATTAATTGACATACGCCACGTATGTCACTATCTGATCTGCATACGCAACGTATGTAAACCCGATCAGACCCCGTATCAAGGACCGCTCCAATGCCTAATCCCTATCGTGAAATCTTCAAGGCGCCGGGAACCAAGGGTTTTGCCGCCGCAGGTTTCATTGCCCGGTTACCCATTGCCATGGCGCCGATCGGCATCGTCGCCATGCTGTCGCAAACCCATGGCGAATACTGGCTCGCCGGCGCCGTCTCGGCCACATTTGCCCTCACCAATGCCTTTCTGGCGCCGCAGATTTCGCGGCTGGTCGACCGCCACGGCCAGACCACCATGCTGGCGCCCACCAGCGCCATTTCCGTAGCCGCCTTTCTCACTCTGATCCTCGCCGCCAACCAGGATTGGCCCGTCTGGACATTGTTCGCCTCGGCGCTCCTGGCAGCGACGATGCCGAGCATCCCGGCGATGGTCCGGGCGCGCTGGACCGAGCTTTTCCGCGACCGGCCGGAGCTCAACACCGCCTTCGCCTTCGAATCGGTCGCCGACGAGCTGGTCTATATCGCCGGCGCGTCGCTGTCGGTCGGCCTGAGCGTCTCCCTGTTTCCCGAGGCGGGCATGCTGGTCAGCACGCTGTTCCTCGCTTTTGGCGTTGCGGCCTTCGTCCTTCAGCGCTCGAGCGAGCCGCGCGTGCGCCCCTCGGAGGGTAGAGCCACGGGTTCGGCGATCCGCCTGCGGCCGGTGCAGATCATCACGCTTGCCCTGATCTTCGTCGGCGCCATCTTCGCCACGGCGGAAGTGAGCGCAGTGGCGATCACCAAGGAGCTCGGTCAGCCGGGCGCCGCCAGCCTGGTGATCGGCGTCTACGCCGTCGGCTCGTTCGTCGTCGGCATCATCGTCGGCGCGCTGAACCTGAAGATGCCGTTGCAGCGCCAGTTCGCCATCGCCGTCGCCATCATCGCGCTCACCACCGTGCCGCTGCTCTTCGCCGACACCGTGGCTCTGCTCGCCCTCACCGTGTTCATCAGCGGAATGGCCGTCTCGCCAGCCTTCATCACCGCTTTCGGCCTGATCGAGCGGCGCGTGCCGGAGGCCATGCTGACGGAAGGCATCACCTGGGTGATGACCGGCATCGGCATCGGCATGGCGCTCGGCGCGTCCCTGACCGGCTGGGTTGTGGATACCTACGGGCCGCACAATGGCTTCTGGGTCTCGGTGGCAGCAGGAACGGCATCCTTCCTGACGGTGCTGCTGGGCCAGAGGAGCCTTGCGGGCGAACGCCGCGGCGCGGTGTCCATGCCGCTTGCCCAGCCAGCGGAATGATCGATGCGATGATCGCCACGACGATCATTGTCGGAATCGCAGATTGACTACAGGCTGATTGCAGGCTCCGGGAAACCGGGGCCTGTTTCTCTGGATCACGGTAGGCCGGTTCATCGTTTCATGGAAACGCTGAACCGCTCCAGCTCCTTGCTTTTCCGCATTTATGCGGACGCCAGGTGACTCCACCTGACTGCAAAATGCCCCAGGAGATGTTCCTGACGATTCACCCTCTCCCCGTCTGTCCTCTGTGCCGCAGATAGTGGTCGGCGATGGCGCAGGCGAGCATCGCTTCGCCAATCGGCACGGCGCGGATGCCGACGCAGGGGTCGTGCCGCCCCTTCGTCTGCACATCAACGTCGTTGCCGTCCTTGTCGATGCTCTTGCGCGGCGTCAGGATCGACGAGGTCGGCTTGACGGCGAAGCGCGCGACGATCGGCTCGCCGGTGGAGATGCCGCCGAGAACGCCACCGGCATTGTTGCTCAGGAAATGCGGCCTGCCATCATTGCCCATGCGCATTTCGTCGGCATTCTCCTCGCCGGTGATGCGGGCGGCCTCGAAGCCATTGCCGATCTCGACGCCCTTGACGGCGTTGATCGACATCAGATTGGCGCAGATGTCCTGGTCGAGCTTGGCGTAGATCGGCGCACCGAGGCCAGCCGGCACGCCCTCGGCCACCAATTCGATCACCGCGCCGACGGAGGACCCCGCCTTGCGGATGCCGTCGAGATAGTCGGTGAAGACCGGCACCGATCTCGGGTCCGGCGTGAAGAACGGGTTGTCGGCGCTGCCGATGAAATCCCAGTCCCAATTGGCCCGGTCGATGGCCTTGTCGCCCATCGAGACCAGCGCACCGCGCACCACCATGCCGGGCACCACCTTGCGCGCCAGCGCACCGGCGGCAACCCTGGTCGCCGTCTCGCGCGCCGAGGAGCGGCCGCCGCCGCGATAATCGCGCAAGCCGTATTTCGTCTCGTAGGTGAAATCAGCGTGGCCCGGCCGGAACCGCCTGGCAATCTCCCCATAATCCTTCGAACGCTGGTCGACATTGTCGATCAGCATCGACACCGGCGTGCCGGTGGTGATGAGCGTCTCGCCATCCTCGTCGGGCAGCACGCCCGACAGGATCTTCACTTCATCCGGCTCGCGGCGCTGGGTGACGAAACGCGACTGGCCGGGCTTGCGCTTGTCGAGATCGGCCTGGATCTCGGCTTGGGTGAAACGGATGCCAGGTGGGCAGCCGTCGATCACGCAGCCGATCGCCGGCCCATGGCTCTCGCCCCAGGTGGTGACGCGGAACAGATGACCGAATGTGTTGTGCGACATGGGAAAGGCTTTCAGAAGGCAAGGATTCCGACAGCCCGAAGACCGGCCGGGCCCGATTGCCTCGCTTCTATTGGCGTTTCGGCGCGCGGTCAAACCGGATTGCGCTCCTCGTCCGACATGCCCGCCGCGATCCGCCGCGTGGCGGCGGAGGGCGTCGCCCGCAGCGTCGCGGCCCAGAAAACCAGCGTCGCGGCGGCGATGCCAGCCCCCATCAGGCAGACGCCCTCCCAGCCGGCGCGCGCATAGACCATGGTCGACAGCGACGAGCCGGCCGCGCTGCCGATGGAATAGAAGATCATGTAGGCGGCGGTCAGCCGGTTCTGCGCGTCGGGCCGCACGCGGTAGATCATGCCCTGATTGGTGACATGCGCCGCCTGCAGGCCGAAATCGATGACGAACACGCCGAGGATCAGCCACAGGATCGAGTGCGGCAGCAGGGCGATGGGCAGCCAGGCAACCAGCATGAGCGCCAGCGCGATACCCGTCGTGCGCTGACCGTGACCCCGGTCGACCCAGCGGCCGGCACGGGCCGCGCCGAGCGCGCCGGCGGCGCCGGCCAGTCCAAAGAGCCCGACCTCCGTATGCGAGAGCGAGAAGGGCGGCGCGCTCAGCGGCAGCACCAACGGCGCAAGCAGCGTCGTGATGTTGGCGAAGATCAGCATGGCGATCACGGCGCGGATGCGCAGCACGGGCTCCTCGACGAAAAGCGTCAGCATGGAGCCGATCAGGCGCGGATAGGCGATCCGCGCCCTCGGTTTGTCCTGGCGCGGCAGAACCCTGTAGAGAAGCGCGGCAATCGCCAGCGTCAGGACGGCTGACACCAGATAGACGGTGCGCCAGCCGGAAAGATCGGTCAGGAGACCGGCAACGGTGCGCGCCAGGAGAATGCCGAGCACGATGCCGCTCGTCACCACGCCGACCACCTGTCCACGCTCCGCGGGCCGGGCGAGGCTCGCGGCATAGGCGACGAGCGCCTGGGTGACGACGGCCAGCAGGCCGACGGCCGCCATCGACGCCAGGAGCATCGCCGAGGTGGCGGAGAAACCGACGCAGCCGAGCGCCAGGACCGACAGCAGCGACTGGCCGACGATCAGCTTGCGCCGGTCGATGAGGTCACCGAGCGGCACCAGCAGGATGAGGCCGACCGCGTAGCCGAATTGCGTGGCGCCGACGATCAGGCCGGCGACGGAAAGCGTCAGCCCGAGATCGTCGGCCATCACGTCGAGCAGCGGATGGGCGAAATAGGCGTTGGCGACCGCAAGACCACTGGCCACCGCGAACAGGAGGATAACCGGTGGGGTGAGCGCCGGCGTGCCGGCATCGGGCGTGCATGCCGCCACAGTCCTCTCGCCGTCTCCATCGCCGCTTGCGCCTCTTTCGTCCGAGCGCAAAACATCGTTCGCCGCGCCGCGCGGCGCGTCGTCATCGATCGAATCCATTGCAAACTTCCGTCAAATTTGGTTGTATTATGAGACCTTAAGACGGATATCTTTTTTGGTTTTATAATGCAACCAAAAATCGGATAGCAGCCGGATTCTCGTGTCGGAGCCAAATCGATGGTCGGGCGAAAGAGCCTCAAGGGAGACTACTGCCCCAGCGCCCGCTCGCTGGACGTGATCGGCGACTGGTGGTCCCTGCTGATCGTGCGCGACGCCTTCGACGGCCTGACGCGCTTCAGCGAGTTCCGCAAGAGCCTGGGCATCGCCAGGAACATCCTCACCGACCGCCTGCGCACGCTGGTGGAGCGCGGCATTCTGGAGGCGATCCCCGTCGGCGACAGCGGATCGCGCATGGAGTATCGCCTGACGGAGATGGGGCAGGACCTGTTTCCGGTGATGGTCGCGCTGCGTCAATTCGGCGAGCGTCATCTGTTCGGCCCGGGCGAGAAACACTCGGTCCTCGTCGATCGTGCGCAGGGATTGCCGGTTCACCTCGACATCCGCGCGCGGGACGGGCGCGCCGTCGGTCCGGACGACGCCGTGATCCTCAGAATTCCCGAGGAGGAATGAAGTCGGCGCGGAGGCGCGGGAACCGCGGCTGGCCAGGCGCGAAACGATCCGCTCCGCACCAGTTTTGACACATTTGGATTGTTCTATAGAAATCGGTGATTCCGCGCTTTAGGCGCTCGACGCTAAAGCCACATTCAAGAGGTCCCGAATGCGCAAATTTGCAGCAGCACTCGCCTTATGTGCCTTCGCCTTTCCGGCGCTCGCCGCCGACGCGGAAGGCAAGATTACCAAGATCGACCAGGAAAACCTGACGATCACACTGGAAAACGGCCAGACCTACAAACTGCCGACCGAGATGGATGTTTCGGTCATCGAGCAGGGCATGGATGTGGTGGTCGCCTATCGCGAGGTCGACAACGGCGTCAAGCAGATCACCGACATGCTGCTGCCCGAATAGGGTTCACAACCACTCCGCCTTGCCATCATGCAGCCGCAGGATACGATCCTGCGGCGTGCCACGGTTGGCCGCCTCGTGCGACGTAACCAACCCGTTCAGATACAGGAACGCGCGGATCACCCCGCCATGGGTGACGCAGACCGTCGGCTGCCGCACATCGTCGAGCCAGGTTTTCACGCGTACCGCCAGCATTTCATAGCTTTCCGCTTCTCCGCCCGGCGGAACAAAGCGCCACTTGTCGCGTGAGCGCGCCTGCGTGCAGCCCGGCTCGGCTGCCTCGAGCTCCTGATAGGTGAAGCCCTGCCAGGCGCCGAAATGCAGTTCCATCAACCGGGGATCGGTGCGATAGGCGGCAGGGTCGAGCCCCATCCTGGCGCGCACGCGCTCCATCGTCTCGCGGGTGCGGCGCAGCGGGCTGCAGACGAAATCGAAGCCCTCAGCCTGACCGATGAGTTCCCCCAGCCGCGTTCCGTTGCGATCCGCCTGGGCGCGGCCGATGGCATTGATGTCCGTGTCGGCCTGGCCCTGCAGCCGTTCCTCGACGTTCCAGTCGGTCTGGCCGTGGCGGGAAATGTAGATCGGTGGCGTCAAGGTCGGCTCTTGGCTTATTCCGTGACGACGGAAATATCCGGCGCGTCGACGGCCTTCATGCCGACCACGTGATAGCCCGAATCCACATGCAGCACCTCGCCGGTCACCCCGCGCGACAGATGCGACAGCAGGTAGAGGCCCGAATCGCCCACCTCGTCGGTGGTGACGACGCGCTTCAGCGGCGAATTGTATTCGTTCCAGCGCAGGATGTAGCGGAAATCGCCGATGCCGGAGGCGGCCAGCGTCTTGATCGGGCCGGCCGAAATGGCGTTGACGCGGATGTTGTTGCCGCCCAGGTCGACCGCCAGGTAGCGCACGCTCGCCTCGAGCGCCGCCTTGGCCACGCCCATGACGTTGTAGTGCGGCATCACCTTCTCGGCGCCGTAATAGGTCAGCGTCAGGATCGATCCGCCTTCGGTCATCAGCGGCTCGGCGCGCTTGGCCACCGCCGTCAGCGAATAGACCGAGACGTCCATGGTGCGCAGGAAATTATCACGCGTCGTCTCGACATAGCGCCCGGTCAATTCATCCTTGTCGGAAAAGGCGACGGCATGGACGAGGAAGTCCAGCTTTCCCCATGCCTTCTCGACGGTCTGAAACACCGCATCGACGCTGTCCATGTCGGTCACGTCGCAATGGCCGGCAACGATCGCGCCCAGTTCCTCGGCCAGCGGCTCGACGCGCTTCTTCAGGGCGTCGCCCTGATAGGTCAACGCCAGTTCCGCGCCTTCTCCCGCGCACGCCTTGGCAATGCCCCAGGCGATCGAGCGATTGTTGGCGACCCCCAGAACGAGGCCGCGCTTTCCGGCCATCAGGCCATTGCCGTTTGCCATGGAATGGTTCTCCGAACTCTGTTGCCGAAGCGCCGTGCGCTCATCCCAAGCGCGGCACTTCCTCACTCCGTATTCGCGCATCTTCGGACGGGCGATTCCCCTGCCCGGCGACGCTCTAGAGCGCCATGCGTCCATTCGGACGCATAAAGGACGCTCGGTCTTCTTGTTTTTCCGCATTTATGCGCACGTCAGATGATTCCACCTGACTGCAAAATGCGACAAGCCGGCAGCCCTATCGCACAGCCCAACGGATGCATCAAGCGGATTGGCGGAACAAAGCCTCCAGCGCCGGATCGCCGCCTTCCGGCAGCATGATCTGCACATGGGCGTAGAGGTCGCCGTGCCCCTCGGTCTTGCGCGGCAGGCCGCGCCCCTTCAGGCGCAGGGTGCGGTCCGAACTCGACCAGGCGGGCACCGCCACGGCGATCTTGCCGGCCGGCGTCTCGACGGCCACCTTGGCGCCCAGAACGGCGTCGCGCAGGCTGACCGGCAGGTCGACATGCAGGTCGCGCCCCTCGACCCTATAGCGCGGATGTTTCCTGAAGCGCAGCTTGACCAGCGCGTCGCCGCGCTCGCCGAACGGCGTCTCGTCGCCTTGCCCCTTCAAGCGGATCACCTGGCCGTCCTCGACATAGTGCGGCAGCTTGACGGCGATGCGCCGCCCGCCGGGGAAAATCGCCGTCACCTTGGCAGCCTTGGCGACATCCTCGATGTCGACGTCGAGCGTCGCGTTGAGATCGCCCATGCCGCTCGGGCGCCGCCCGGCGCCCCCGGCCTGGCGTGTCCGGCCGGCACCGCCGCCCTGCGAGAAGGCCTGGCCGAAAATCTCGCTGAAGATATCCGCCCCGCCAAAGCCGGCGCCGTCGGCGCCGCCGGTGCGGAATTCGAATTGCTGGCCGCCGGGACCGGCCCGGCCGGAACGGCGGAAACCGGCGAACGGATCGCCGCCGCCCGCGCCCTCGAAGCCCTGGAAGCGCGGCTTGCCCTCGGCATCGATCTCGCCGCGGTCGAAGGCGCCGCGTTTCTTTTCGTCGCCGAGAAGCTCGTAGGCCTGGCCGATCTCGTTGAACCGCTCCTTGGCCTTCGGATCGTCCGGCTGCTGGTCCGGATGATATTTCTTCGCCAGCTTGCGGTAGGCCGATTTGATGTCCTTGGCCGAGGCTTTCTTCGCCACGCCGAGTATGTCGTAAGGATCACGCATGTGCTGCTCTGTTGCTGACCGTCGCGCATTGTACGGCAAAACGGTCGTGAAATGGGGGTGTCGTTCATAATATGCGATTGGCTAGGAAGAAATTCCAGACCAGGCCGCGCTGTTCGAGCCTATAGAGGCCCAAATGCGCGGATTTGCCAACCGGCCGCATCGTCGCTGCACAGCTCGCCGCGATAGAGACTCACTCCGTCGAAACTCTCGCGGGTGGTAACGAAATCCCTGCATGCATCGCGCTTACCGGCGGCGACGTGCGTCACCATCCCCCGCGTGCCGCTGTCGGGATCTTCCCAAGCCAACGGCAGCGCGGCACCGTCGCCGTCCATGGCGGCGGCGAGCTTCGCCTGAACAGCGGACGTGCCGGGAATTGCCGGCACAGAAAGGCCCTCGGGCATGGCGGTCGGGATCGAATGTGTCACCAGAGACCGGTCGATTTCCGGCTGCCCCGGATCCAGCACCCCGGTCGTGCAGCCGGCGGCAAGCGACAAGAGGGATACAAGCGTGGCGCGACCGAAAAAGCGCAGAGCCAAGGCCCTGCCCCCAACTGGCGCTTGCGTTGCCCCCGGCAATCGGCATTCTCCCCGTACAGCTTAACGATCCAGGCATTCATCATGATTGACGACAGGTTAAAATCCGGTGACTTCACGGAGCGCGACGAGCCCTACCGGCTGTTTGCCGAATGGCTGGAAGATGCCGGGCAGTCGGAGCCGAACGATCCCAACGCGGTGGCGCTGGCGACGGTCGATGCGGACGGCATGCCGAATGTCCGCATGGTGCTTCTGAAAGGGTTCGACGAACGCGGCTTCGTCTTCTACACCAATTTCGAAAGCGCCAAGGGCCGCGAGATCCTGGGCGCCAGGAAGGCCGCCATGTGTTTCCACTGGAAGAGCCTGCGCCGCCAGGTGCGGGTGCGCGGCCCGGTCGAGCAGGTCAGCGATGAGGAGGCCGACGCCTATTACGCCTCGCGCCCGCGCGGCAGCCGCATCGGCGCCTGGGCCTCGAAACAGTCGCGACCGCTGGAAAGCCGTTTCGCGCTGGAAAAAGCCGTCGCCGAATACACCGCCAGATACGCCATCGGCGCCATCCCGCGACCGGACCATTGGTCCGGGTTCCGCATCCTGCCGCAGACCATCGAGTTCTGGCACGACCGGCCATTCCGCCTGCATGACCGGGTGGTGTTCAGCCGTAGCGCGGATGGCGGCTGGCAGACGAAGCGTCTTTATCCCTGACTGCTGGCGCAAAGCCCCCTGCGCCCGCTATTTCCTGCTCATGAAGGCCATGAACGCCGTGCGCGCCTCGTCCGATTTGAGGCGCGCGCGAAAATGCTCCGCCTCCTCGCCGATGCGCGCGATGATGGCCTCGCGCGGACCGCGAATGAGGTCGCGGGCGATCCGCAGGGCTTCGGGCGGTTTGGCCGCCAGTCTCTCGGCCAGTTCGTAGACCGCATCGTCCAGCGCGTCGGGATCGACCACGGCATGGATAAGGCCTGCGGCCTTCGCCTCTTCAGCGACAAGCCCCTGCCCCAGCGCCAGCAAGGCGAAAGCGCGCTGATGTCCCAGCACCATCGGCGCAATCAGGCTCGAGCCTGCCTCCGGCACCAGGCCCAAATCGACGAATGGCGTCGAGAAAACCGTTGCCGGCGTCGCCAGCGTCAGGTCGCAATGCATGTGCATCGTCGTGCCGATACCGACGGCGATCCCATCGACGCCGGAAACCAGCGGCTTGGCGGCCTTGGCCAGTGCCAGGAGGAAATCATAGACCTCCTGGCCGCCCTCGCCGCCAGTGGCAACGGCGAGGAAATCGGCGAGGTCGTTGCCGGCCGAAAAAGCGCCCCGCTGCCCCAGGATCACATGGCAGCGCACGCCGTCGTCGGCGTCGCCGGCCGTCAACGCCGCCGCCATTGCCGCATACATGGCCCGCGTGATGGCGTTCTTCTTCTCCGGCCGGTTGAGCCGGATCACCTGCAGCGCGCCACGGCGCTCAATCCTCACATGGTCGTTCACCAACGCCTCCCTTTGGAATGGCCTATGCGCCGAGCAAGGTGTCGGCTGCAGCCTGCAGACTGTCGGCGCCCTCGGTTACGCGCCGTTTCAAGACAGCAGTCTCGCCGAGCAGGTTTTCCGCCATGAAGCGGACAAGCAGCGCATGCCCGGGATTTTCATTACCGGCGACGGCCCGCGCATTGAAGACCGTGCCGATGGTCAGGGCAAACAGGCGCAGATAGGGCGTGGCGCCGGCAAGCGCCGCTTCGATCCGCCCGGCCCCGACAGCTTCGATGAGAAACGCCGTCGCCGCTTCCAGATCGTCGAGCGCGGACGCGATCTTGTCCGCCGTCATGCCCAGGCCGGCATCTCCAATGGCGGCAATCGCCTTGTGATCCTCGCGCAGACCGGCCAGGAAGCCGTCGATCGCCGCGCCGCCTTGCAAGGGCAGTTTGCGCATCACCAGATCGATCGCCTGGATGCCGTTGGTTCCCTCATAGATCGGCGCGATGCGCGCGTCTCGATAGAGCGCCGCCGCGCCCGTCTCCTCGATATAGCCCATGCCGCCATGCACCTGGACGCCCAGCGAGGCCACCTCGACGCCGATGTCGGTGGAGAACGCCTTGGCCATCGGCGTCAGGATGTCGGCGCGCGCCTGCCAGGATGTCGCCGCCGCGCCATCGGCGATGCGCGCCATGTCGATGGCATGCGCGCAGCAATAGGTGATGGCCCGCGCCATCTGCGTCATCGCCTTCATCGTCAGCAGCGTGCGCCTGACATCGGGGTGTTCGATGATCGGGCTCATGCCCGGGCCCGCTGCCTCCGGCGCGCGGCCCTGGCGGCGCTCGGCGGCGTAGGCCATGGCGCGCTGCGTCGCTGCCTCGGCCACGCCGACACCCTGCATGCCGACCGCCAACCGGGCATTGTTCATCATGGTGAACATGCAGGCCAACCCGCGGTTCTCCTCGCCGATCAGCCAGCCGACGGCGCCCGGCGTCTCGCCGAACCTGCCGTCGCCATAGATCATGGTGCAGGTCGGCGAGGCATGGATGCCGAGCTTGTGTTCGATCGAGGCGCAGAAGACATCGTTGCGCGCGCCTGGCGTTCCATCGTCGTTGACAAGGAATTTCGGCACCAGGAACAGCGACAGCCCTTTGGTGCCGGCCGGCGCGTCGGCCAAGCGCGCCAGCACCAGATGCACGATGTTGTCGGTGAAATCGTGCTCGCCATAGGTGATGAAGATCTTCTGGCCGAAAATCCGGTACGTGCCGTCGCCGGCCGGCTCGGCACGCGCCTTCAGCGCGTTCAGGTCGGAACCCGCCTGCGGCTCGGTCAGGTTCATCGTCCCCATCCACTGGCCGGAGACGAGCTTTTCCAGATAGGTCGCCTGCAATTCGGGCGTCGCGTGCTTGTCGAGCGCCTCGATGGCGCCGATGGTCAATGTCGGGCCGATGGCGAACGCCATCGAGCCGGAGTTCCACATTTCGAGCGCCGCCACGGCAAGCAATGTCGGCAGGCCCTGGCCGCCGAATTCCTCCGGCGCCGACAGGCCGTTCCAGCCGCCTTCGCACCAGCGCCTGTAGAGATCGGCCCAGCCGGTCGGCGTCGTCACCGCGCCGTCCTTCAGCACCGCCCCCTTCTCGTCGCCGATCTTGGCCAGCGGCGCGATTTCCTCGGCGGCGAAGCGTCCGGCCTCGCCCAGTATCGCATCGACCAGATCGTCCGAAAGGTCGCCGAAACGGCCCGCATCGAGGTCGGCGGCGAAACCCGTCACATGTTTCAGGGTGAAGGCGATTTCATCGACCGGCGCTCGATACATGCTGTTCTCCTCCTGGATGCAAGGCCGAGCCTAACCTCTGGGGTCGTGACCCGCCATCATACCTTGACGCAAGTTTGCTAGTTTCTTTTTACGTAAACGTCAATCTTCGGATGTTTGCTTCCGGCAGCCGGGTTGGATAGAACCCGCCGACGAGAAGGGAAACGAAGATGCTCGCACGTCCGGAGAAACATCGCTGCGTCGAATGCGGAAAGGCGTTCGGCATGCCCGGCTTCGCCTATCATGAGGGAATCATCGAGCACGGTCCGGCCTATTGGACGGATCGCGGCATCTTGTGCTCGATCGAATGCTCGCTGGCGCATCACAAAAAGCGGGCCGCCGAAGGAACGCTGCGGGACAAGCCCGCTCCCGATCCGTTCGAGGACGACTAATCGGCGGCCTGCCTCTGACATTGGGCCGGCAGGCGGAAACGTCAGCCCTCCCGCTGCACGGCACGCCAGCCGATGTCGCGGCGGCAAAATCCCTCGGGCCAGTCGATCTTGTCAACCGCCGCATAGGCGCGCCTTTGTGCGTCGGTAACGGTTCCGCCCAGCGCCGTCACATTCAGCACGCGCCCGCCGCTGGCCATCAGCGCGCCGTCGCGCAACGCCGTTCCGGCGTGGAAGACGAACACGTCCTCGCCGTCCGCCGCCTGCTCGACCCCGCGAATGATCGTCCCCTTCTCCGGGTTCGCCGGATAGCCCTTCGCCGCCAGCACCACCGTCAGCGCAGCCTCGTCGCGCCAGCGCGCCGACATGTGCGCCAACTGCCCGTCGGCGGCGGCGTTCATCAGCAGGAGCAGGTCCTCCTTCAGCCGCGGCATCAGCACCTGGCATTCGGGATCGCCGAAGCGGACATTGTATTCGATCAGCTTCGGCCCGTCCTTGGTCAGCATCAGGCCGGCATACAGCACACCGGTGAAGGGAGCGCCCATCTCGGCCATGCCTCTCATCGTCGGTTCGATGATCTCCTTCATCGTCTGTTCGATCAGCGCCTCGGTCATCACCGGGGCCGGCGAATAGGCGCCCATGCCGCCGGTGTTGGGGCCGGTGTCGCCCTCGCCGACGCGCTTGTGGTCCTGCGCCGTGCCGAAGGGCAGCGCCGTCTTGCCGTCGCACAGGCAGAAGAAGCTCGCCTCCTCGCCTTCGAGGAATTCCTCCACCACCACTGAGGCGCCGGCCGCGCCGAAACCGCCGTCCAAACACTCATCCACCGCCGCCAGCGCCTCGTCGACGGTCATGGCGACGGTGACGCCCTTGCCGGCGGCCAGGCCGTCCGCCTTGATGACGATGGGCGCGCCGTGTTGGCGAATGTATTCGTGGGCCGCCAGCGCATTGTCGAAGCGGCCATAGGCAGCCGTCGGGATGCCCTGGCGGTCGCACAATTCCTTGGTGAAGCTTTTCGAGCCTTCGAGCCGGGCAGCGGCGGCGCTTGGCCCGAAAACACGGATCTTCGCACCGGCGAGCGCATCGGCCAGCCCCGCCACCAGCGGCGCTTCCGGGCCGACGACGACGAGATCAATCGCCTTGTCACGACAAAATGCGACCACCGCCGCATGATCGGCCGCATCGAGCGCCACGCATTCGGCTTCCGCTGCGATGCCCGGATTGCCGGGCGCGGCATAAAGCCTGGTCAGCACCGGAGAGGCTGCCAGCTTCCATGCCAGCGCATGCTCGCGACCGCCGGACCCGATGAGAAGAACCTTCATGCTCTTAATTCCCGCTGGTTGAATGTCGCATCGGGCTAGTGTCCTGCCCCAGCCAAACCGATAGGTTTGGACTGGGACAAGCAGGCCACTAAATTATTGAATCTAGGGCAACTTTGCTTCAATCGAAATGAATGCGAAGCTTTCATTTCGATTGAAGCGTTGCACTATGGCCGATCACGCCGCAGGTCAAGGCGTTGAACGCAACTTCCCTCAGGAGAAAAGCTTGACGTACCGCGCCCGCCTTGCCACTCCATGCTTGATTGTCGCGAGCGTGAAGTGGAAAGGCACAGCATGGAAGAGATCCAGTCCCGCAAAGGCCAGGGTCGCGTTGCCGATGCGCCATCCGGACATTGGGTCTACCGCTTCCTGCCACGCGGGATGTGGCCCTATGCGCAGCTTGCCCGCTGGGACCGGCCGATCGGCTGGCAGCTTCTCCTGTGGCCCTGCTGGTGGTCGACCGCGCTTGCCGCCAGCGCCTTCGCCAGGCCCGGCGCTGCCCTGTTCGACGTGCTGCCGTCGATCTGGCACCTCGCCCTGTTCCTGGTCGGCGCCATCGCCATGCGCGGCGCCGGCTGCACCTATAACGATCTCATCGACGAGGGGATTGACGGCGCTGTCGAGCGGACGCGCTCGCGGCCCTTGCCGTCGGGCCAGGTGACACGCGGCCAGGCCTGGGGGTTTCTCATGGCGCAGGCGCTGTTGGGTCTTCTCGTGCTGGTGCAGTTGAATGGCTTCGCCATCGCCGTCGGCCTTGCCTCGCTGGCCACCGTCGCCGTCTATCCCTTTGCCAAGCGTTTCACCGACTGGCCGCAATTCTTCCTCGGGCTCGCCTTTTCCTGGGGCGCGCTGATGGGTTGGGCGGCGCATTTCGAAAACCTGACGTTGGCGCCGCTGCTGCTCTATAGCGGGTCGATCCTGTGGGTGATCGGCTATGACACGCTCTACGCCCATCAGGACAAGGAAGACGACGCGTTGGTCGGTGTTCGCTCGACGGCGCGGCTGTTCGGCGACCGGACCAAGCAATGGCTGGTCGCCCTGTATGCCGGCGCGCTGCTGTTCTTCGCCGTCGCCTTCGCCCTGGCCGAGGTGCCGATGCCGGCGCTGGCCGGGCTGGTTGCCGCCGGCGCGCATATGGCGCGGCAGGTCCGGGTGCTCGACATCGACGACCCGGACCAGTGCCTGGCATTGTTCAAGTCGAACAATGTGGTCGGCTGGCTGATCTTCCTCGGACTGATCGGCGGCGGCGTGTGGGCCGTGGTGAGCCCACACTTTTAGAGCATTTTGCAGTCAGGTGGAATCGCCTGACGTCCGCATAAATGCGGAAAAACAAAGAGATAGACCGGTTCAACGTTTCTATGAAACGTTGAACCGGTCTAAGCTCCGCTTTCAGCCCGCATTCAGTCGCGGGCGATGATCTCGTCACCGCCGACGACGACGCGCACGCCCAGGCTGCCGCATTTGCGGCGCGCCAGGAAACGCGGCCGGCGGGCGCGGACGGGCCGTCCCTGACGGCGCTCTGCCGGTGGCGCCGCCTTGACCTCGCCGATCGATTCTTCCAGAGCGTGGGCAATTCCATCCGCCTCGATGAGCAGCATCGGCAGGCCATAGGCCTCCGACCAGGCGCGCCAATCGGCGGCCACGTCGTCCAGGTCGCCGGCAACCAGCAGCGGCACGCACAACATCGGATCGACATGGTGCAGTTCGAGCGTCACCGTGACGTCGCCCAGTTCATCCTCGATGGCGCGGGCAGCGATGCCGCGAAAAGCGCGCGGCGGCAGGGCGAAGGTAACCGGCAAGCCGCTGCGGCTCAGGACACGCTTCATGCGCACGCCGCGCTTGTCGATGCTGAAGGATACTTCGCCGAAATCGTCCATTGCCGCATAGCTGACCGCCTGTGGCAGACGAAAAGGGTCGAGCCGCATTGCGCGGCCCGCCCATACTGGCTTGAGCCCACTGTTCATTGTTAGCCTTCCTGTCACTCCTGAGAGCCGGTTTTCCGGTTCTCTCGCCGGGCCTTTGCGGCCTCGTTATGGAGATCACCCTAGCGCCGAGGGCGTTACCGTCAGGCTTAGAAAGTCGGTTAAATTTTGCTGATCATACAATTGGTTAGCGCTTTGACACCGGGTGTAACGACCTGGAAAGGGACATCACCGAAGCGTAAACCGCCGCAACGCCCGCCAGGCAACAGGCACGCCACAAGGCGCGGGACCCGCCTCACGCGAGCCCAGCCGCGTGCAGGACGACGCCCGCCAGCGCGCAGCCGGCCAGCACGGGCACGACGCCGATGCGAAAACGGAAGACCGCCGCCAGGGCCGCGGCAACCAGCACGGTCGCGGCCGGGTCGATGGCGGAAAGCACCGGCAGGTCGAGCGCAAGGCCGTATCCGCGATAGGTCATCACCTGGTCGAACATCACGTGAAGGCCGAACCAGATGGCCAGGTTGACGATCACGCCGACGACCGCGGCGGTGATCGTCGTCAGCGCGGCGGAAAGCGCCTTGTTGGCGCGCAAGCCCTCGATGAACGGAGCCCCGAGGAATATCCAAAGAAAGCACGGCGTGAAGGTGACCCAGGTGGTGAGCAGCCCGCCCAGCGTCCCGGCAAGCAGCGGCGGCATGGCGCCGGCGTCGCGGTATGCGGCCATGAAGCCGACGAACTGCGTCACCATGATCAGCGGCCCGGGTGTCGTCTCCGCCATGCCCAGGCCGTCGAGCATCTCGCCCGGCGCGAGCCATCCATGGGCGCTCACCGCCTCCTGCGCCACATAGGCCAGAACCGCGTAGGCGCCGCCGAAGGTGACCACCGCCATCTGGCTGAAGAACACCGAGATCGCCGAGAAGACATTGTCGGGCCCCAGCATGGCGACCAGCAGCGCCGTCGGCGTCAGCCAGAGAAGCAGGAACAACATGGAGATGCGCAACGCCCAGGATCGGTCGAGCCTGGCGTGCGCGGGAATGTCGTCGCCAAGGACGGTCTCGGCATCGGCTATGGCCCGGCCGCCGGGTGCGCCGTGCCCGTCGCCCGGCTCGAAAGCCGCCAGCCCCATGCGCGCGCCCGTATAGCCAACCAGCGCGGCAGCGGCGATGATCAGCGGGAACGGCAGGTCGAACACGAATATGGCGATGAACGAGGCGGCCGCGACGCCGATCATCGCGCCGTTTCTCAGGGCGCGGCGGCCGATCCGGACGACGGCGTTCAGCACGATCGCCAGGACCGCCGCCTTGAGCCCGAAGAACAGGGCCTCGACAAGGCCGGTATTGCCGTACAATGCGTAGACCCAGCTCAGGACCATGATGGAGATCAGGCCGGGCAGGACGAAAAGGACCCCGGCGATGATGCCGCCAAGGGTCCGGTGCATCAGCCACCCGATGTAGACTGCAAGCTGCTGCGCCTCCGGGCCGGGCAGGAGCATGCAGAAGTTCAGCGCGTGGAGGAAGCGTCGCTCGCCCAGCCATTTCCGCTCCTCCACCAGGATGCGGTGCATCATGGCGATCTGGCCGGCCGGCCCGCCGAAGCTCAACAGGCCGATGCGCGCCCAGATGCCGAACGCCTCGGACAGCGTGGGGTATGGCGTCCGATCCGCCTCCGGCTCGGCATGCGTCGTTTCGGCGTCGGTCATGTCAGGGCTTTGCCTTGTTGGTCGGCCAGTTGTGGGTCTCGTCGCTGGCATCGCGGCTCCATCGATAGAAGGCGTCATAGAGCAGCATGCCTGCCTCGAGCTGTTCGAGATCGTCCGCGTACATGCGCGACAGCCCGAGCGATGCCGCCAGCAGGCCGGCAGCCTCCGGCTCCAGGTCGAGCCGCGCCGTGTCGGCGCCGCGAACGATCCGGGCCAGACGCTCCAGCGCGGCAATGTCGAGACCGAACTCCTCGATCATCACATCGAAGGTGCACAACTCACCGCGATGGCTCCAGAAGACCCCTTCGATGTCGAACGGCGCGCCGCCGAATTTCTCGCTGACGCCGACCACCTCCGACGGCGCGACGAACAGGAACATCGCCTGCGGGTCGATGAAGCGCCGCACCAGCCACGGGCAGGCGATGCGGTCGATCTTCGGCCGCGAGCGCGTCACCCAGATCGTGCGGCCGGTTTCGTCGCGCCTGGGCAGCTTCTGCGGCCTGATCGTGGGTTGCCCGGTCTCGGCCCAGGCTGCGAAACCGCCTTCCAGATATTCGCTGGCAATGCCTTCCTGGCGCAACCAGGCGGCCGCGCCCTGGCTGAGCTTGTGGCCAGCCTGGCAGATCGTCACCACCGCCTGGCCGGCCAGGCGCGGCGCCAGTTCGGCGACGCGGGTCGCATCGGCGTTTCGCGATCCCGGAACGAGCCTCGGATCGGTGGCGTAGTCGGCGTCGGTCCGCACGTCCAGCAGGACCGGGCAGCGCGGCGTTCCGATCAGCTTCGAGAGTTTATCGGGCGTGATGGCGTTTGGCACAGGCATGTCGGCGTTCCTTCTCGTGGGAGGGCTTGGAACGCGAGCTTCGGCTGTCGCCTCGTGGGGAGTTCGCAATCCCCATGCCGTGAGATGACAACGCCAGCGGGCTTTTGTCAATCTCCAGCGGCGGTGCGCCGACGCGCTCGTCGCCGGCCTCCACTTAGATCACCTTGCCGGGATTCATGATGCCGGCGGGGTCGAAGGCGGTCTTGAGGCGGCGCATCAGCTCCGTGGCGATGGCCGGCTGGGTGGCGACCAGCTCGTCGCGCTTCATCCGGCCGATGCCGTGTTCGGCGGAGAAAGAGCCGCCGAACTGGCGGACGATGGCGTGGATGGCATCGTTCATCGGCCGGTAAAGCGCCAGATAGGCGGCCTTGTCGGCGCCGACCGGCTGGCTGACATTGTAGTGCAGATTGCCGTCGCCCATATGGCCGAAGCAGACGACGCGGCAACCCGGCGAGACCTCTTGCGCGGCGTGGCCGGCACGCTCGATGAATTCCGGGATCGCCGCCACCGGCACGGAAATGTCGTGCTTGATCGAGCCCCCTTCGGCACGCTGCGCCTCGGACATGGATTCGCGCAGATGGCGGAAGCTGGCGGCCTGGGTTTCGTTCTGGGCGATCGCCGCATCGGCCACCAGCCCCGCCTCGAAGGCGGTGGTCAGCACTTCCTCCATCAGGGTGCTGGCATCGTCGGCCGAGCGGCCGGAGGAAATCTCCAGCATCACATACCAGGGGTGAGGGTCGGCCAGCGGGTCGACAGCGCCGGAAACATGCGCCAGCGTGAAGGCAAGCGGTGTGCGCTCGATCAATTCGAAGGCGGTCAGCCCATTGCCGGCCCGGTCATTGGCCAGGGCGAACAGGCGCAGCGCGTCGTCGGGCGAGGCCAGTGCCGCCCAGGCCAGTTCGCGGCCCTTCGGCAGGGGAAACAGTTTGACCACGGCTGCTGTGATGACGCCCAGCGTTCCCTCGCCGCCGACGAACAGATCCTTCAAATCATAGCCGGTGTTGTCTTTCTTCAGCTTGCGCAGATCGTCGAACACTTCGCCGGTCGGCAGCACCACCTCGACGCCCAGGCACAGGTCGCGTGCCGTGCCATAGGCCAGCGCGCCGACGCCGCCGGCATTCGACGACAGATTGCCGCCGATCTGGCAGGACCCCTGCGAACCGAGCGACAGCGGGAACAGGCGATCCTTTTCGGCGGCCGCCTGCTGCAGCATCTGCAGGATGACGCCGGCCTCCACCGTGGCCGTGTTGGAACTGGTGTCGATCTCGCGGATGCGGTTGAGCCGCGACAGCGACAGGACGATCTCGCCCCCCTGCCCATCCGGCATCTGGCCGCCGACCAGACCCGTATTGCCGCCCTGCGGCACGATCGGCGTACCGGTCTCGCTGGCCAGCGCCAGGATACGGCTGACCTCGTCCACCGAACCTGGCCGCAGGACCAGCGGCGTCACCCCGCCAAACAGGCCGCGCGGCTCTTCCTGGTAAGGCGCGATGTCGGCAGGCTGGCGCAGTGCGTGGCGATCGCCGACGATCCGGGCAAAACGGTCGAGCAGGTCGGTTGCGATTGTCATGAGTTAACGCGGTTCCTTGTCATGCGTCGCTTCATGCGTCGCGGGGGGCTGCGGCGCGTGCCAGGCGATCATTGATCGCCTCGCCCAGCCCTGCAAGGGGCACCGGCTCGACAGCGATGATGGCAGCGCCGGCGCCATCGAGCGCCAGCAGATGGGAAAACAGATTGGCCGCCGCCTCGCGCAGATCGCCGCTTTCGGACAGGTTGCGGACGACCACCGCCTTATCGACGCCCGTCGCGCGGCGCGGCCCGAAGGCCAGCAGCGCCTCGCCGCCGCGCACCTCGTCCACATTCAGCCGCAGGGATGCCTGGGGCGCATAATGTGACACCAGCATGCCCGGCGCCTGGATGCCTTTCGCGCCGCGCGCCAGGCTGAGGCCCGCGACGCGCTCTATATCGCCGGCGGCCACGCCGCCCGGGCGCAGCAAGGTGAGCCGGCCGTCCTCCACCTTGAGGATGGTCGATTCGAGCCCGACCGCCGTCGCCCCGCCATCGACGATGAGCGGGATGCGCGTGCCGAGATCGGCTTCGACGGCGGCCGCCGTGGTGGCGCTGATGCGGCCCGACGAATTGGCGCTGGGAGCGGCCAGCGGCCGGCCGAGGGCTGCGATGGCGCGGGTGGCGAAGCCTTTCGGGCAGCGCAGCGCGATGGTGTCGAGCCCGGCCGTCACCAGCGGGTGGATGCCCGAACCCTCCCGCTGCGGCAGAACCATCGTCAGCGGTCCCGGCCAGAAGGCGTCGGCCAGTTTTCGCGCCAGCGGGTTGAACACGGCGATCTTCCCGGCCATCTCCATATCGGCCACATGGGCGATCAGCGGGTTGAAGCGCGGCCGGCCCTTGGCCTCGTAAATGCGCGCCACCGCCTCGCCATTGGTCGCATCGGCCGACAATCCGTAAACCGTCTCCGTCGGGATGGCGACGACGGCGCCGGCGCCGAGCAGTTCGACGGCGCGCTGTAGCGCTTCGCTTTCAGGCAGGATTTCGGCCAACACTTGCTCCTGTCGCATTGTCCACGCTGCCTATCGCGCCAGCGCCGCGGCGGCAAGTTCCGCAGCGTCACCCATTTGTTAATTCCCAGAATGCTAAGGGTTGGCGAAACCGGGCCCTGAAGCGGGTCGGCTGAGAAATCCGCCATCAGCATGAGGGTTCAAGGGGAGTTGGGGAATGCGGCTGCTTGAACTTCTTTTTCTGGCTGGCACATTTGCCGCAGGGAGCGCGCAGGCGTCGTCCATCCTCGTTGTCGGGAGCCCTTCGCCGCAACGCGGCGCTTCGACGGCGATTCTTGAGGCCAATCCCACGGTCGATGCCGGCATGTCCGCCAGGGCGGTGCCGCTTTCCTATCCCACGCCCTCTTTCGACGCCACGGTCAGCGCCGAACCCTTCCGCCTCACCCGGTCGATGGTCGCCGTTGGAACGGCCTTGCCGGACGCTCCGGTCGCGACCGACGAGACGACCGCCGCCGTCGCGACCAAACCCAAGCGTCGTTTCAATCTCCCGCCGATACTCATTCGCGCCGGTGTAAAGACGGAACCGGTCATGTACGCAATCGCCCCACCGCGCGCCCCCGCACCGAAACCCGCCGAGACAAAGCCCGGTCTCGAGGACGAGACCGCCGAGGAAGAGGACGAGGAGGTGACCTTGCCGGCGACAAAACCGGGATCGCCGCTGTAAGCGCTCCTGACATCGGCTGGCAGCATGCGGTTTGCCGACGCTTGACGTTTGGCCGTTTCCGCAGCACCTTCCGCTCCAAATCTCTGGTTTTTCCGCATTTGCGCGGACGTCGGGTGAGTCCAGCTGACGGCAAAAATGCTCTGGCCTGGAACGGATAAGACCATGCTGACTTTCGTGAAAATCCTGCACTTCTTCGGCCTGATGCTGGGGGCCGCCGGCGGATTGGGCGGCATGATGGTGGCCATCCAGGCCAAGCGTTCGCAGGGCGCGCCGGCCCCGGCGCTGATGGCGCTCAGGCCGCGCTTCTCGACCATCACGCTGGCCGGCGTTCTGCTGTTGTGGCTGACGGGCCTGTGGCTGTGGCTGGTCGGCTATGACGGGGCGTTTTTAAGCGGCGCGTTCATCGCCAAGCTGATTGCCGCCGCCTTCATCCTGGCGGTCGCCATTGCCGGCTTCGTCGCCGTCAAGCGCGCCAAGCCCGGAACCCCGCCGCCGGCGATCCTGCAGAAGCTCGGGCCGCTGGCGGGGCTGGCCTCCTACATCGCCGTGGCGCTGGCTGTATACGTCTTCGGCTGATGCATTTCTCAGCGCATTTGTGCGACGCCAGGTGATTCCACCTGACTGCAAAATGCGTCAGCCGTTGATCTTCGAGAAATCCGCCACCTGGCCGGTGGCGCGGCGGACGCGGGAAAGCAAGCCCAGGCGGTTGGCGCGCAGCGCCTCGTCCTCGGCGTTGACCATCACGCCATCCAGGAACGCGTCGACCGGCTGGCGCAGTTGCGACAGGAAAGACAGCGCCTTTACGTAGTCGTTGGCGGCGATGGCCTGTCCGGCGAAATTCTCCGCCTCCTCGAGGCTGTCGAACAGGGCGCGCTCCTCGTCCGTCGCGAACCGACCCGCATCGACCGTCTCGGCGATCCGTGTGCCCTTCCTCTCGGCGTCGGCAACGATGTTGGCGGCCCGCTTGGTGCCGGCGACCAGGTTTTCGCCGTCGGTCGTGGCCAGGAATTCCGACAACGCCTCGACGCGGCGGACGATCAGGAGGAGATCGTCGTTGGCGTCCTGTTGATTGGCCGCCAGTCGCTGCCCCTCACCCTTACCCTCTCCCCGTTCACGGGGCGAGGGGGTCGTCAACGCCGCCGCCTCTTCCTTCTCCCCGTTTACGGGGAGAAGGTGGCCCGAAGGGTCGGATGAGGGGCCGGCGCCATCGCTTGCCAGAACCGCATCGATCAGATCGTAGCGTGCGCCCTGGTCACGCAGATAGACTTTCAGGCGGTCGTGGAAGAAGGAGAGGAGGTCGAAAGTGTAGGTCTCGAACACGTCCTGATCTTCGACCCTTTCGACTGCTTTGCCTATAATTGGCCTGGCCTCTGGCGTGTTTACTATCCAACGGCAAAGCTCGATCAACTTGATCTGCAGTTTGTTCTCAATAACTGTGCGGATCACGCCCAGCGCCGCTCTGCGCAGCGCGTAGGGATCCTTGCTCCCCGTCGGCTTCTCGTCGATGGCCCAAAAGCCGACCAGCATGTCGAGCTTGTCGGCCAGCGCCACGGCGACGGCGACCGGGTCGGTCGGCACGGCGTCGTTCGGCCCCTGCGGCTTGTAATGGTCCTCGATTGCCGCGGCCACCGCATCCGCCTCGCCTTGCAGACCGGCATATCTGCGTCCCATGAAGCCCTGCAGCTCCGGGAACTCGCCCACCACCTCGGTCTGCAGATCGGCTTTGGCCAGATGCGCGGCGCGCACGGCCAGCGCCGGGTCGGCTCCCACCACCGGCGCCAGCTCCTTCGCCAGCGCGGCGATGCGCGTCACGCGCTGCCCTTGCGTGCCGAGCTTGGCGTGGAAGGTCACGCCCAGATGATCAAGCCTCGCCATGCGCTGGTCGAGCGGCTTCTTCAGGTCGAGGTCGAATTTTTCGGCTGATGCCGCGAGCTTGCCGAGGTCCGGCAGATCGGCCTGGTCCGTCTTCCAGAAATACAGCGCATCGGACAGGCGCGCGCGCACCACCTTGCCATTGCCGTGGGCGATTTCCTTGCCGCCATCCGTCGCCTCGATGTTGGCGGTGATGACGAAGCGGTTCGACAATCCGTCCGTCTGCCCTTGCGGGCGGCAGACGAAGCATTTCTGGTTGGCGCGGATGGTCAGCCGGATCACCTCCGGCGGGATCGACAGATAGTCTTCCTCGAACGCGCCGAGCAGGACGACCGGCCACTCGACCAGGCCGGAGACCTCTTCCAGCAGCGCCTCGTCCTCGACGAGGTCGAGCCCGTTGGCGAAGGCCAGGTTGCGCGCGTCGTCGAGAATGATGTGCTTGCGGCGGTCGGGATCGAGCACCACCTTCGCCGCCTCCAGCTTTTCGGAATAATCCTCGAAGCGGCGTACGGTGATCGCCTCCGGCGCATGGAAGCGATGGCCGTAGGTGAGGTTGCCGGCGCGGATGCCGTCGATCTCGAAATCGACCACGACCGGTTCTTCCGTCTCCGGGCCGAAGGTGCACAGGATCGATTGGAGCGGCCGCACCCAGCGCAGGCTGCCGGGCTTGGCCGATGCCGCGCCCCAGCGCATGGATTTCGGCCAGGGGAAGTTGCGGATGATGCCCGGCATGATCTCGGCGACGATCTCGTCCGCCGCCCGGCCCTTCTTCTGGATCACGGCGACGTAGAAATCGCCCTTCTTCGGGTCGGACTGGATTTCAGCCTGATCGACGGAGGAAAGCCCGGCGCCGCGCAGAAACCCCTCGATGGCCTTTTCCGGCGCGTCGGTGCGCGGGCCCTTGCGCTCCTCGCGCACATCCTTCGAACGGGCGGTGACGCCGCGAATGTCGAGCGCCAGGCGGCGCGGCGTCCAGTATTCGGTGGCCGCCTCATAGGTCAGACCCGCTTCCACCAGGCCGTCGGTGACGAATTTCTTCAGGTCGCCGGCAGCCTTGCGCTGCATGCGGGCGGGAATTTCTTCGGAGCGAAGTTCGAGAAGAAGATCGGGCATCAGAGCACCTCCATCCGCATGCCGCCTTCACCATTGCGCATCCTCGCGCCTGCGGCGCTGCGGGCGTGCATGCGGGCGGGAATTTCTTCGGAGCGAAGTTCGAGAAGAAGATCGGGCATCGGGGATCTCTGGAGAGCGGTCTGTGTCGGCAGCGGCAATAGCAACTCCGTCGGACAATGTCACCCTTCCCGCCGCGCGCGTGCGAACGGCGATGAGAAACTTTTCGCGCCCCTGTCGGATCGGTGCCGCTTTCCCCGTCCTTTGAGCGAACCACCCACGCAACAGATTGAACCAAATGCCGCGCTGAAGCGACCAACGCTTCAGAGAGACCGCTTTGTCTGGAAACCGACCATGAGCACCGCATCGACCCTTCTGCATTCCATCGCGCTCAGCGCCTGCCTGGCGATCCAGGCCATGCCCGGCGCCGCCGAAAGGCCGGCGGGAATCCGGCGGGCGCTGCAGACGATGGACAAGCCCGCAGCCATGTCGCTCACCACCCCTCTTACGGCTCCCTGGGTCGCAGTTTCCGCGTAGACAGGCAGAAGGAACCTCAGGCGACCGCCACGAGCATCGCCCCGCCGGCATCCGTCAGCAGGAACGCCTCGCCGCAGGCCTTCGCCAGTTCGCGCACGCGCAGGATATAGCTCTGTCGCTCGGTCACCGAAATCACGCCGCGCGCGTCGAGCAGGTTGAACAAATGGCTCGCCTTGATGCATTGGTCATAGGCCGGCAGCACGCATTTGTGCAGGCGCTGGTTGTCGGCATCGCTCGGCGCGCCGGCGGCCAGCAATGCGCGGCATTCGGCCTCAGCGTCCTGGAAATGCTGGAACAGCAGGTCCGTGTTGGCGAACTCGAAATTGAAGCGCGAATATTCCTGCTCGGCCTGCAGGAAGACATCGCCATAGGTCACCTTGGCGTCGCCCTCGAGGCCGTTGAAATTGAGGTCGTAGACGTTGTCGACGCCCTGCACGTACATGGCCAGCCGCTCGAGACCGTAGGTCAACTCGCCGGAAACCGGCGCGCATTCGATGCCGCAGACCTGCTGGAAATAGGTGAACTGCGAAACCTCCATGCCGTCGCACCAGCATTCCCAACCCAACCCCCAGGCGCCCAGCGTCGGGCTTTCCCAATCATCCTCGACGAAGCGCACGTCATGAACGGCCATGTCGAGGCCGATGGCCTGCAGCGAACCCAGATAGAGCTCCTGCAGGTTGGACGGGTTGGGCTTCAGGATCACCTGATACTGGTAGTAGTGCTGCAGCCGGTTGGGGTTTTCGCCATAGCGCCCGTCGGAAGGGCGGCGCGAGGGCTGGACATAGGCGGCGTTCCACGGTTTTGGCCCGAGCGAGCGCAGCGTCGTGGCCGGATGAAACGTGCCGGCGCCCACTTCCATGTCGTAGGGCTGTAGGATGACGCAGCCATGCGCGGCCCAGTAATTGTGCAGGGTCAGGATCAGGCCCTGAAACGAGCGGGTCGGATGGGTGTTGGGCAGGTCGGTGCTGGGGGCGTTCACGGCGCTTCTCCGGACTGGATGCCGGCACGTCCTATTCCCCGCCCCGGCAAGCGTCAAGGCGCGGGACGGAGCCTATGGCATTTTGCCAGTCGGCCAAAATCACCGCACCTGCGGACGAATGCAGGAAACCGGACAGCAAAAGGCGTCTTGTGCGCCCGGAAGGATGATGGCGCGCCTTCTATTCCGGCAAGCGGATTTCCTGGCCGGCGCGGAGCAGATCGGGATTGCGCTTGAGCGCCGGATTGATCGCCAGGATATCGCGGAAGCGTTCGCCATTGCCCAGTTGATCAACGGCGATCGACCACAACGTCTCGCCCGGCTTGATGACATAGGCGGCGCCGGCGGCGCTCTTTTCAGGCTGCGCGGCGGGTTCCATCGCGGCTTTCGGCATGGCTTCCGGTGCGGTTTGCTTCTCGACCGGCTCCATCTTTGCCGGATCTTCGGCAGCCGGCGTGCCGCCATCGGTTACAACCTTGTCGGGCTTGTCGGGCGACGCCGCCTCGGCGAGCGTTTTCGGCTCCGGTTCGGGCAGACCGTCCTTCAGCTTCTTTTCGACCTCCGCCAGTAATTCCGGCTCCGGGTCGAGATCGCGCGCGTGCGCCCATTGGAATGTCGCCTCGAGCCGGCGGCCAACGCGCCAATAGGCATCACCCAGATGGTCGTTGAGAACGGCATCGTCCGGACGCAACGAGACGGCGCGCTCGAGTTCCACTGCGGCTTCGTCGTAGCTGCCGAGCCTGTAATGCGCCCAGCCCAACGAATCGACGATGTAGCCGTCATTCGGCCGCAACTCGACCGCGCGGCGAATGAGATCGAGCCCCTCCTCGAGCTTGATGTTCATATCGACCCAGGAATAGCCGAGATAGTTCAGCACCTGCGGCTGGTCCGGGTAGAGTTCCAGTGCCTTGTGGAAGTTCGGCTCGGCCTTGTCCCATTCCTTCAGCCGCTCATAGGCGATGCCGCGCTGGTAGAAGATCGCATAATCCTCGCGCTGCGGGTCTTTCAGCCGGGCGACGGCGCGGTCGAAGACCTCGGCCGCTGCGCGGAAATCCTTGCGCACCGCCTGCACCCGGCCGAGCGACAGATAGGCGCGCATGTCGTCGGGCTCCTTCTCGACCGCCGCGTCGAGATAGGCAACCGCTTCGTCGTGCCGGTCGAGATCGGCGAGATTGAGCCCTGTCTGCAATTCGGCCATGCGTCGCCAGGGCGAGCCGGGCTTGATGCGGTCGTAATAGGCGATGGCCGTTTCCGGCTGGCTCTGCTGCTCGGCCACCGATGCAAGCTGGATCAGCACATCATCGCTGTCCGGCCTCAGGGCCAGGGCGTAGTTCAGGTAGAGTTTGACGAAGGGCTCGCCGCCGCCACGATTCAGCGCCGTGGCAATGTTGAGAAGAATTTCCGCGGCGCCGGCGCGCGGATCGGCAATGAGCGGCTCGATTTTCCCGCCGGAGCGGATGTTCTCGCGCAGCAATTCGGTCGCGGCGCGGCCGGTGATGAATTTCTCCGCTTCATCGAGTGCCGCCAGCGCCTTGTCCTTCTCGCCCCGGCTGGCGAGCCACGCGGCATAGGCCTCCGCGGCCCGCATGTATGTGTCGGGGGCCGCCGAGCCTGCCGCAGGCGCTTTCATCAGCGCCTCGAACTCCTCGCCGGCGCGATCGTCCAGACCGCTTTGGGCAGCCATCAGCGCCCGGTGATAGCGCAGGAACAGGCCATACCATTCGGGCCCTTCAAGCTTGCCGAGATCGGCCAGCGCTTCCCCCGCATTGCCCTGGCCGACCTTGGTCCAGCCGGACATCACTTCGGTGATGAGCCTGTCGAGGTCTGATTCCAGAACGAGTTTCAGCCAGTTCTCGGCGTCGGCGTATTTTTCCTTGCGCAACGAATCGACTGCCAGGCCGAGGCGCGAGAAGCGCTCCACCTCGGGCACCGATTTGAGGGCCTGCGCGTGCGGCAGCGCCGCCTCGAACCGGCCTTGCGAAATCAATGCCAGAAGAAGGCTCTGCTGGATGGCCTGATTGTCCGGCTGGTAGGTGAGCGCGCGCTCATAGTAGCTGATCGCATTGTCGAGGTCGTTGTCCGCCTCTGCGGCGCGTGCAGCCAGAAAAGCGCCTGAAAAGGACGAGATGGCGATGACGGCCTTGTCATCGGCGCCGCCCTTGGCGAACCCCGTCGACACGGACATGGCCAGCAGGCCCGCCAAACCGACCGTCGCCAGCAATCTCGAATTGTAGCGCCTGTTCATATGCCGTCCTGCCGCATGCGGTCCTCGTGTCTTCTTTCCTCCGCCAACGCGAAGACGAAAGGAATCTGTCGCTCCAACCCTACATTTCCGCATTCATGCGAACGTCAGGTGATTCCACCTGACTGCAAAATGCTAGAGCAGACAAGCATGGCCTTTTTGCGATGGCGCTTCAATGCCGCAATGCCGCCCGCGCTGATTGGCGGTGCCGATCACATCACCCGGCTGATGCAGAAATCGATGACGTCGAGCAGGGCTTCCTTCTGCGGGGTCTGCGGCAGCGGCGCCAGCGCGTCGCGGGCGATCTCGCCGAAATGACGCGCCCTGGCGATGGTGTCGCCGATGGCGCCGTTGCGCTTCATCAGGCCGATCGCCTTTTCAAGCGCCGCATCATCGCACTGATTGTCCTCGATCGCGCTCTTCCAGAAGGCCCGCTCCTCGGCGCTGCCGCGCCGGTAGCTGAGGATCACCGGCAGGGTCACCTTGCCCTCGCGGAAATCGTCGCCGACATTCTTGCCCAGATCGCTGCTTTTGCCGCCATAGTCGAGCGCGTCGTCGACGAGCTGAAACGCCAGGCCGAGATTGGTGCCGTAGGAACGCAGCGCCGCGCGGTCGTTGCGCGAAGCCTCGGCAATCACCGGGCCGATTTCGGCGGCGGCCGAAAACAGCGCCGCCGTCTTGGCCTTGATGACCGCCAGGTAATCGTCTTCCGTCGTTTCCAGATTCTTGGCGACCCCGAGCTGCATCACCTCGCCCTCGGCGATGACGGTAGCTGCGGCGGAAAGGATATCGAGCGCCTCGAGCGAGCCCACATCAACCATCATGCGAAACGCCTGGCCGAGCAGGAAATCGCCGACCAGAACGCTTGCCTGGTTGCCCCAGATCATGCGCGCCGTCTTGCGGCCACGGCGCAGATCGCTCTCGTCGACCACGTCGTCGTGCAGCAGCGTCGCCGTGTGCATGAACTCGACGCTGGTGGCAAGCTTGACATGGCCCTCGCCGGAATAGCCGAACATCTGGGCGGCAGCGAGCGTCACCATCGGTCGGAGGCGCTTGCCGCCTGAATCGATCAGGTGCTTGGCAAGCTCTGGGATCAGGTCGACGTCGGAGCCGGCCTTGGACAGGATCAGTTCGTTGACGCGGCCCATCTCGTCACTGGTGAGACCGACCAGGCTGGCGACCGAAGCCGCTCCACGCTTGCCGTCAAGATTCAACACAACACCCACAGATGGACCTCCAATCGCGACCGGGACGGGATCGACAAACTCACCGTGACTTTAAAGCCGGCGCACCATACGGGGCAAGCGGCGAATGCGCGCGGCGGCACCCTGCCGCCGTCACGAAACCGTTTACAGCCGGCGCACAAGCTGTCAACGTCGCGGCATGCTCGAACTCATCCGTACCAACGACCCCGTGCTGATTTCCTTCGTGGAAAGCCTGCTGCGCGATTCAGACATCGGTTTCTTCGTCGCCGACCAGAATATGAGCATCATGGAAGGCTCGCTCGGCATCCTGCCGCGCCGCGTCATGATTGGTGAGGACGATGCCGAACGGGCCCGGCAATTGCTGAAAGACGCCGGCATCGGCGACGAGGCCAAGCTTCCGCATGGCGATGGCTGATCCGCTGCTGGACGACAGGTTTAGCATAGATTCCTTTCACCGCGATGCGTTTCGCCTCGTCCAGCCGGCGCGCAACGGCCATCGCGCCGGCATCGACGCCATGCTGCTCGCCGCTGCTTTGCCCGATGAATTCTGTGGAACGGTCGCGGATCTCGGCGCCGGCGCCGGCGCTGCCGGATTTGCCGTCGCGGCGCGTTGCCGGCAAGCCAGTGTGGTGCTGGTCGAGCAGGAAGCCGAAATGGCAAAATGCGCCCGCCTGAGCATCGACCTGCCGCACAATGCCCAATTGAGGCCTCGACTGTCCGTCATCGAGGCGGACGTAACCCTGACCGGTGGGCAGCGGACGGCGGCAGGTCTTGCCAGCGATGCTTTCGACGCGGTGGTCATGAACCCGCCCTTCAACAAGGCGAGCGACCGGGCGACGCCCGATGCGCTGAAACGTGCCGCGCATGTCATGCCGGACGATCTGTTCGAACGCTGGATCAGGACGGCGGCGGCCATTGCGCGGCCGGGCGGCGTGCTGGCGCTGATCGCCCGGCCCGCTTCGCTGGCGCCGATCCTGGCGGCGCTCGACCGGCGCTTTGGCGGCGCGCAGGTGCTGCCGGTGCATCCCGATGCCGGGCGCGCGGCGATCCGCATCGTGCTGCGCGCGCAAAAAGGCAGCCGTGCCGGCCTGTCGCTGATGCCGCCGCTGATCCTGCACGAAGAAGACGGAAGGATCAGCCGGCGCGCCGACGCTCTGACCAATGGGCGCGCGACGCTTTTCGCCGGTTGAGCAGCCAGCGCGCCATTGCGCGACGGGCGCAAATGCCTACATGCTTGGAACTCAAGCAGCAATGATGCCATTGGAGAGAACCAACCCGTGCGACGCATTTTCAGCCGACTCGTCCCAAAACGCCTGCGCGGCAATGCGGTCACCATTCCTGTCGTGCGGCTTTCCGGCGCGATCATGCCGTCCAACAGCCCCATGCGCCAGAATTTGTCGCTGGCGTCGGTTGCCGGCGTCATCGAAAAGGCGTTCGCCGTCTCCGAGGCGCCGGCCGTCGCCATCGCCATCAACTCGCCCGGAGGCTCGCCTGTGCAGGCGCGGCTGATCTACAAGCGCATCCGCGACCTGGCGGAAGAAAAGAACAAGAAGGTGTTCGTCTTCGTCGAGGACGTGGCCGCCTCGGGCGGCTACATGATCGCGCTTGCCGGTGACGAGATCATCGCCGACCCCTCCTCCATCGTCGGGTCGATCGGTGTCGTCTCGGCGGGCTTCGGCTTTCAGGAGATGATCAAGAAGATCGGCGTCGAGAGGCGCGTTCACACGGCCGGACAGAACAAGGCGATCCTCGACCCCTTCCAGCCGGAGAAAAAGGCCGATGTGGAGCGCCTGAAGGCACTGCAGCTCGAGATCCATGAAATCTTCATCGACATGGTCAAGGCGCGCCGCGGCGCCAGGCTTGCCGACGATCCGGAGCTGTTCACCGGCCTGTTCTGGACCGGCGGACGCGGCCTGGCGCTCGGCCTCGTCGACGGGCTGGGCGACATGCGCTCCTTCCTCAAGGAACGCTATGGCGAAAAGACGCGGCTCGCCCTGATCACGCAGCCGCGCGGGCTTTTCGGCCGCAAGCTCGGCGTCTTCGGCAGCGGGCTTGCGTCACCCGAATTCGGCGCCTCGCTCGCCAGTGGCGCGACGGCCGGCCTTCTGGAGGCGGCCGAGGAACAGGCATTGTGGCGGCGCTTCGGGCTTTGATCCCGGGGCCTGCACGGGATAGTATTGGTGGCATGAAACCGGAGGCTCTGCGATGCCGCAACTGATCTTCTTCGCGCTGGTGGGCTTGGCAGCCTATGCGGGCTACAGAAAGTTCGTCCGCGAGGCCGAACGCGTGACGGCGAAGGCACGCCGCGCCCGACAGGAAGCGGCGACCGGCAGCATGGGCACGCTGGTGGAAGACCCGGAGACAGGCGAGTACCGTCTCGCCAAGGATTGACGGACACCGTCGCCATCCCCATGACCACTTCATCCAGCATGACCGCACCGGCCAAGGTCAATCTGGCGCTGCACATCACCGGGCGGCGCGATGACGGCTATCATCTGATGGAAAGCCTGGTCGCCTTCACCGATGCCGGAGACCGGCTGGACGTCGAGACGGCCGAGGCCGACGAGATCGTCGTTTCAGGCCATTTCGCTGCCCATGTGCCGATCGGCGGCGGCAACCTGATTGCCCAGGCGCGCGATCTGTTGCGCGCTTCGTTCGGCGCGCAGGCGAGCGGTCCCGTGCGTCTTCATCTGGAAAAGAACCTGCCCGTCGCCTCGGGCATTGGCGGGGGATCGAGCGACGCGGCGGCCGCGCTGCGCCTGCTGCGCGCCCATTGGCGCCTTTCGGCAAGCGACGCGCAGCTTTCGGCGCTCGGCCTGCGGCTTGGCGCGGACCTGCCCATGTGCCTGTCGGCCAGACCGCTGATGGCGCGCGGCATCGGCGAGGCGATCGAGGAATTGCCGCAGTTCCCTCCATTGCCGCTGGTGCTGGTCAATCCCGGCATTCCGCTGGCGACGGCGGAAGTGTTCTCAGTCCTCACTCGGCGCGACAACCCTCCCCTGCCAGCGCTGAAGCCCCTACGCGACATCGCGGCGGCTGCCGAATGGCTGAACGCTGCCCGCAACGATCTGGAACCCGCCGCGCGCGGTCTCGTGCCGCAGGTTGCCGACGTCCTGCGGGCGCTCGGTGAAATCGGCGCGCTCACAGCGCGCATGTCCGGCTCGGGCGCCACCTGTTTCGGCGTCTTTTCCTCCCCCTTCACGGCGCGGCGCGCCGGAAGGGCCTTGACGGAGGCGCGTCCCGACTGGTTCGTTCTGACGACCGGGACGCAGGCGGCGGAGAAAACCCATGCAGGATAGGCCCATGCAGGATAGGATGGAACGCCCCTTCATCGCCGTGCGCTTCGCCGTGCTCACCGTTTCCGATACGCGGCGCATGGAGGACGATCGCTCCGGCCAGACACTGGCCGAGCGGATCGAGGCGGCCGGCCACATCCTGTCGGACCGCAGGATCGTGCCGGACGACGTCGCCGCCATCCGCATGGCCGTCAGCCTGTGGTGCGCCGACGCGGCAATCGACGCGATCATCGCCACCGGCGGTACCGGCTTCACCGGCCGCGACGTGACGCCCGAGGCGCTGGAGCCATTGTTCGACAAGCGGATGGACGGGTTTTCCCAGGTGTTCCACCGCCTGTCGTTCGACAAGATCGGCACGTCGACCATCCAGTCGCGTGCCACCGCCGGGCTGATCGACCAGACCTTCGTCTTCGCCCTGCCGGGTTCGCCCGGCGCCTGCCGCGACGCCTGGGACGGGATCCTGAAGGATCAGTTCGACTACCGGCACATGCCCTGCAATTTCGTGGAAATCATGCCGCGGCTTGCCGAGCATCTCAAGCGCGGCGCCGGCAAGCCCGCCTGACTGCGCATTTCGCCGCTTTCCAGCGCTTCCCTGTGCCTGTGGACAATCGGCCGCGGCTGCGGTTGACGCAAAAAGTTCTTGCTTTGTTCCAATTCTTGAAATAGGAATAGATTCATCGGAGGCGATGCCGGTCCGGTTGTTTTCAAGTCCCGCGTTGATGAAAGCCAGCGGTTTCGGCGTCGCCCAGCATGGAGACCCCCATGGAACAGATTGTCAGCGCGGACGTTGCAGCTTTTGAGAGCGGGGCAGCTTTCGAAGGCGGTGGTGCCGCCATGGCCAATGCGATGATCGACCAATCGGGCATTCGCATCGATGCGGAGCGCCGCCGCGGGCGGGCTGCCGGCATCAATCCCTCCGGCCGCTACGAACCGGTTTCGCGGCACGTCTTCGACGATGGCTGGGGTTCAATCGAGGAATTGCCCCCCTTCAAGACCGAAGTGCAGGTGGAACGCCCACGCACCATCATCACGCGCAATTCGTCGCCGGACATTTCCTTCGACCGCTCGATCAATCCCTATCGCGGCTGCGAGCATGGCTGCGTCTACTGCTTCGCGCGGCCGACGCATGCCTATATGGGGCTTTCGGCGGGGCTGGACTTCGAATCCAAGCTGTTCGCCAAACCCGATGCGGCGCGCCTTTTGGAGCGTGAGCTGGCGAAGGACGGCTATCAGCCGAGAACCATCGCCATCGGCACCAACACCGATCCCTATCAGCCGATCGAAAAGAAATTCCGCATCATGCGCGAGATCCTCGAAGTGCTGGAGGCGCACAAGCATCCCGTCGGCATCGTCACCAAGTCGGCACTGGTCCTGCGCGACGTGGACATTCTGGCGCGCATGGCCGAGCAGGGGCTTGCCAAGGTGGCGCTGTCGATCACCACCCTAGACCGCAAGCTGGCGCGCACCATGGAACCCAGGGCGGCAACGCCGCCGCGCCGGCTGGAGACGGTGCGGGCGCTGACGGAGGCAGGCATTCCCACCTCGGTGATGCTCGGGCCGGTCATTCCCGGCCTGACCGATTGCGAAATCGAGCGCATCCTGGAATCGGCGGCTGCCGCCGGCGCGCGCGAGGCGGGCTATATCATCTTGCGGTTGCCGCTGGAGGTCAGCCCGATCTTCAAGGATTGGCTGCTGCGCCATGCGCCGGATCGCTACCGGCATGTGATGTCGCTGATCCGTTCCATGCGCAACGGCAAGGATTATGATGCGGAGTGGGGTAAGCGGATGAAGGGCAACGGACCCTATGCCTGGCAGATCGGCCGCCGTTTCGAGATCGCCGCCAAACGGCTCGGTCTCAACGTCGAGAGGCGCAAGCTGAGATACGATTTGTTCACGCCACCACGGGCGCAAGGGGAACAACTCGTTCTTCTGTAGCCCTTTTGCACATCTGATAAGCGCCGCGATGACGCGGCGCAGCGTTCCCGTCCGGCTCTTGTTCCCCCAAGGCCGGCGGAAGCTTCCCGGCGCCTTCCGCCCCTCGTTGCCGGGAAGACCTTGCGGAGAATCGGAACCGATGCGAGCATCGCCGCACCATGGCTCGTACGCGTTCCGATTCTCCGGTTCTTTTCGACCTGCCCATCCGCCCAGACTTCCATATGGAGGCCGGCCTGATGCGCGAGGGACACATGCCCGTCGCCGGCCTCGACGAGGCCGGGCGCGGGCCGCTTGCCGGACCGGTCGTGGCGGCCGCCGTCATTCTCGATGCCGACGGCGTGCCGGAGGGGTTGGACGATTCCAAGCGACTTTCGGCAGACGCGCGCGAGCGCCTGTTTCAGGCCATTGTCGAGAGTGCTGTCTGCGTTTCGGTCGCCTCGCTCTCGGCGTCCAGCATCGATGGCTCGGATATCCTGCGCGCCAGTCTGGAGGCCATGCGCCGGGCAGCGCTCGGCCTGTGCGTCGTGCCGCGCTTCGCGCTGGCCGACGGCCGCGACATTCCGCCCGGCCTGCCCTGCCCGGCGCGCGCCGTGGTCAAGGGCGACCAGCGCAGCCAATCGATCGCCGCCGCCTCGATCATCGCCAAGGTGACGCGCGACCGGATGATGGCGCGGGCCGCCCAGATCGCCCCGCATCACGGTTTCGAGGCGCATATGGGCTACGCCACCAAGCGCCATCGGCTGGCCATCACCCAGCATGGCCCGATCGTCCGGCTGCATCGCATGAGCTTCGCGCCGCTGAAATCGACAGGCTGATCCACCGTCAATGCGGCGATGGCGTCACAAGGGCGGCACGCCGATGAGCCATTGGTGCAGCCAGCCGATAAACAATCCATAGGCGATCAGTCCGCCACCAATGGCGATGGCGTCATTGACCCGGGCACGCCCTGTGGTTGGCTGCGCCATGTCCGGCCGCCGCACAGCCGACGCCCAGTCGATCGCCGCCCACGCGGCAAAGCCGCCGAACAACAGCAGGTCGGCCAGCGTGCCATTGGCGAGAAGATGCGCCAGGCCCCACAAGATCGTCGCCACAAGCATCGGATGGCCGACCGCCGCCTTGATGCGGCCCGGTGCATAGGCGGCGATCAGCAGCGGAAAGACCGGCAGCAACAGCAGCAGGGCCAGGTGCCGCAGCGACAGCGGCGGTGCGTACAGAATGACTGGATCAAGCCGCGCCAGACCATAGCCCCAGACGATCAGCACGAAGCCGATGATCGAAAGCAGCGTGTAGGGCAGCAGCCACGCACGCAGGCCGCTTTGCGCGATGATGCGTGCCCGGACCCGTGGTGCGGCCATACGCAGTGAATGGGTGGCAAGAAACAGGACAAGACCGACAATCAGCACCGGCATGACACTCTCCATGGGATCCCATGCGGCCTGGATGGCCACGACTGGCGCCAGCGCCAGCACGCGGCGTTTGCATAAATCACTAAAGTTATATAGTCTAACTAAAATTATGATATATAACGTGTCAACATGCACAATCGCGATCTTGCAGAACCCGGCGAACCGCTGAGCCGCAAGGAAAAGCAGCGGCAAGCGACGCAGGCGGAAATCCGCAGCACCGCCCGCCGCCTGCTCGTCAAGCGCGGCGGCGGCGCCGTGACGATCAACGCCATCGCCCGACGCATGGGGCTCAGCGGCCCGGCCTTGTACCGATACTATCCGAGCCAGGCCGCGCTGATCGAGGCGTTGCGCGCCGACTTTTACAGCGAACTCATAGCAACGATGCAGCAGGCCGGTGCGCGCAGCACCACCGGGCTGCCCGGCGACCGGCTGCTTGCCACCAGCCGCGCTCTGCGCGGCTGGGCCACGGCCCATCCCGCCGAGTTCGGCTGGCTTTTCGCCAGCCCCGCCACTGCTGTTCAGCCCGGCCCGCGCGATGCGGCGAAGCGGGATATGGGTCAGGCCTTCGGCCAAGTGTTTCTCGAGCAGATCGTCCGTATCTGGCAGGCAAAGCGGTTTCCCATCCAGAGCCTTGAGGACATGCCCACCGTACAAGCCGAACAGTTGCGCGCCTTCAGCGAGAAGATCGACGGACTGCTGCCGCCGGAGGCTGCGCATGTCTTCCTTGCCTGCTGGATGCGGCTCTACGGTCTTTTGTGCATGGAAATCTTCCGGCAGATCGACTTCGCCTATGGCGACATGACACCCGTCTATGAGGAATGCCTGCGGGAGCTCTGCCAATTGCTCGACGTCGCCTACACGGCGCCCGACGCCTGACGCTGTTCACAAACGGGTCTTGCAAACAAAAAATGCCGCCGGGAGACCGGCGGCATTTTCAATCAACGGCAAGATGCCGAAAGATCAGTTCAGCTTCGCCTTGATATCCTGCAGCGAAGCCTTGAAGAGGTCGCCGCCGGTCTTCGCATCAACCTTGTCCGACAGCACGCTGCGTGCCGCCTCTACGGCCAGATCGACGGCGCTCGCACGCACCTCGTTGACCGCCTCCTGCTCGGCGCGGGCGATCTTCTGCTCGGCCAGAACGGTGCGGCGCGCGACGTATTCGTCCGTCTTTTCCTTGGCTTCCTTGACGATCAGCTCGGCCTCGTGCTTGGCGGCGCCAACGATGTCCTGCGCCTCACGTTCGGCTTCCTGGCGCTTGCGCTGATACTCGGCCAGCAATTGCTGGGCGTCCTCGCGCAGTTTGCGCGCTTCGTCCAGCTCGTTGCGGATGCGGGCGGCGCGTGTGTCGAGCGATCCGCCGATCAGCGCCGGCACTTTGTAATAGGCCAGAACGGCGAGGAAGATGATGAGGGAGACGAAAGCCCAGAATGTCGCATCCATGAGGTTCTCTCCTACTGCTTCACGGCCTTGACGGCTGCTGCCGCGGCGGTCTTGTCGAGACGTCCGCCAACCAGTTCCTGGACGATGGATGCCGCGGTTTCCTCGGCGATCGCACCGACGTCCTTCATGGCGGCGTCCTTGATCGCCATGATGCGCTTCTCCGCCTCGCCGAGCTTGGCATCAAGCTCGTTCTCGACGCTTTGCCGTTCGACATCGGCTTGCGCCTTGGCGGCATCGCGCGCATCCTGGCCGATGACATTGGCCTTCTTGCGGGCTTCGGCAAGCTCCTGCTCATAGGCAGCAACAGCCTCGTCCGCTTCTTCCTTCATACGTGCTGCCTGGTCGAGATCCTGGGCGATGCGGTCGCGCCGCACCTCCAGAATGCCGCCGATGCGGGGCAGCACGACGCGTTTCAAGAACAGGTAGAACAGCCCGAAAGTGATCGCCAGCCACAAAAGCTGCGAGGGAAACGTCGACGAATCGAACGGCGGAAAATTGGGCGCGTGCGCCCCTTCCGACGCGACGCCGGTCTCCGAATGGGTCGCCTCCGCGGCGTCCTGCGCCGAGGCTGCGAATGCCGATGCCACAAACATAGTCTACCTCTTTGAAAACCGGCCGGCCGCCTTTGCGCGGCCGACCCCACACGCTGACGCGCTTGGCGGTGCGATCCTAACAGATGATACCCATCTGTTAGGAAAAATCGCCCCACCGCATCGACAGCTTGTGGGCTGACTTTTCGAAACAGACGGGACCATCTGTTTCGGTCAGACCACTAGGTGAAGAGGAGGAGCAGTGCGACGAGCAGCGAGAAGATGCCGAGCGCCTCGGTCACGGCAAAGCCGAAAATCAGGCGGCCGAACTGGCCGTCGGCAGCCGACGGATTGCGCAGAGCGCCCGCCAGATAGTTGCCGAAAATGTGGCCGAGACCAATGCCGGCGCCGCCCATGCCCAGGCAGGCGATGCCCGCGCCAATGGCCTTTGCTGCTTCTACTTCCATTTTATGACTCCTTGTGATCGCGTATTTAAGCGTTTTCTTCAGACTTGACGGTAACCGCCGGTGAACTCAGATTATTCCTGCGTCGAGCAGCGTCGATGTATCCCTCGCCTCTCACACCATCCGTCAGTGGCTCGGGTGCAGGGCGTCGTTGAGGTACATGCATGTCAGCACCGCAAAGACATAGGCCTGCAGGAAAGCCACGAGGAACTCGAGGCCGGTGATCGCCACCGTCATGATGAGCGGCAGCACGGCGCCGGCGACGCCGACCGCGCCGAGCGCGCTCAGCGAGGTGACAAAGCCGGCGAAGACCTTCAGCGTGATGTGCCCAGCCAGCATGTTGGCGAACAGACGCACCGACAGGCTGATGGGACGCGACAGGAACGAGACGATCTCGATCAGGATGACCAGCGGCATCAGAACGACGGGCACCCCTTCGGGCACGAACAGCTTCAGGAAACCAAGCCCGTGCTTCCAGAAGCCGTAGACAATGACCGTGCCGATCACCAGAAGCGCCAGCGCGAAGGTGACGATGATGTGACTGGTCACCGTGAAGAAATAGGGGAACAGGCCAAGCAGATTGGCCACCAGAACGAACATGAAGAGGGAAAACACGAAGGGGAAGAACCGCATCCCTTGGGATCCCGCAGCATCGCGCAGCATGGAGGCGATGAACTCATAGGCCATTTCCGAGATCGACTGCAGGCGGCCCGGCACCAGGCCGCGGCTCGACGTGGTCAGGAACAGGAATGCACCGGCGGCGGCGACCGTTGCAACCATGAAGGCGGAAGAATTGGTGAACGAGAAATCCAGTCCGCCGATCTCGATCGGAATCCATTTGGAAATCTGGAATTGATGGATCGGATCGTTGGCCACCTGGACCCCCTCGTTTCTGGCTGGCGCCTATGCGCCGACTATTTCTTCTCAGAACCCTTGCCGTCTTTCGGCGTCTTGGCCCCGAATTCCGCAACCTGTCCCACGGAGCGAAGGACATTGAGAACGCCCGCCCCAAAACCGAGAAGCAGGAAAATGATCAAGCCCCAGGGAGATGTCCCGGCCATCCGATCGATGAACCAGCCAAGCCCGACACCGACACCGATGCCGGCAATGAACTCACTGGACAGTTTCAGCGCGTTGCCGAAACCCGCCATGCCACCCTGTGTCTTCCCCGCACCGCCATCCGGCTTCTCCGGCATCTTCGACGCGAGAGCCTTCTCCAGATCGCGCCTCCGACGTTCCAAATCGTCCGGTCGATCCTGATTGGCCACCGCAATCTCCGTACCGGGTTTGCTGGTCAGCAGCTCTCCGCTTGAAAGTCGCGCGCAACATAGTGAGCGCCCTCGCCCCAGTCAAGCCGCTGTTGAGGCCATTCACAAAGGCTAGAAATCCAATAAAATCAAAATATTACACAAGTGCGACAAAGCGCGCGCCGCATCAAGCGGCCATGTGGGCGGGAATCGCCGCAGAAGTCCGGCGGATTTCACCCGCCGGCAGCGGCGTTTCCCGTCAATAGTCCGTTCAGGGCGTCAGTTCCAGCCGCCGCCATAGGTGCGGTAGAAGATGTGCTGGCCGATCTTCTTGACGCGCTCCATCGCGTTCGCCCAGCGCGGGTGCACGTAAGTGGCATGGTAGTGCGTGGCAGAGCCGACTTCGGGCAGCCATATCTTGCCCGCCGTGGTCGCCATGGCGACATCCTGCGCCATCTTGAAATGGGCCGGGCTTTGCACGCGGTCGCGAATGCCGTCACAGGCAAACGAAAACTGGCAGCGATTGCGCCATTTTTCATTCTGGTAGACGACGCCGCAGATGGAGTTCGGATAGGTCGGGTTGCGCACGCGGTTGAGGATGACCTGGGCGACGGCAGCCTGCCCTTTCACGGTTTCGCCGCGCGCCTCGAAATAGATGCCGGCGGAAAGACACTGCTGCTCGCTCTTGGAAAAAACGCTGGCGGGCAGCGCCTGCCCGGCCCAGGGATGGTCCTTCGCGCCAACCGGCGGAATGAAACGGCCGGCATCCGGCTGCTCGTCGCGCAGGATGCTGGCGAAGGGCGACGCCTTGGCGTAATCCGGCTCCGGCGGCGCATAGGCGGTGGCGAGAATGTCGGGGCGGTCATTGTTGACCAACTCGGCGATCGCCGTCGGCAGGCCGCTGCGGCTCCTTCTTTCCTGCTTCATGTAGAAGGCGGAAGCGATGCTGACTTCCTTGCCCTTGATGTCCGGCTTGACGAAAGCCATCAAGGGTCCGTCGGAAGGCTTCTGCCGCAAAAGCGAGCTGTGCTGTTCGAAGATGGAGCCGGCATTGAACAGCTTGGGCGGAAGCATCGGCGCCACCTCGACGAGGCGGCCGCTCTTTTCGGCCCGATTGATGCGCTCTTCATCGGGTGTCGCCGGCGCGAGACGTTTCTCGCTGCGCAAGGCGACGGCGCCAATACCGGGCGCGCGGACGCCGGAACCGGAAATGCTGCCGGTGGTCAGCCCCGAATCGAGGAACGGCATTTCCGCCCTGTGTACGGAACCTGCGACGGACCGCTCGACGAAATTCGACCAACGCTGACCGGCGCGCTCATCGCCGGAAATGAAGCTTGCCATGTCCTGATGCGCGACAATGCCGGGAAAACCGATCCACAAACCCAGCGCGACGAGCGCCGGCGCCAGAACAGAACGATGATCACCCTTCGCCGCACGCGACGCTCTTCCATTCCGACGACGCACCCGCACTCTCCGCAACGCAACTAGTGTCCTGCCCCAGCCAAACCGATAGGTCTGGACTGGGGCAAACAGGCCACTAAGTTATTGATTCTAGGGCAATTTTGCTTCAGTTGAAATGGATGCGAAGCCTTCATTTCAACTGAAGCGTTGCACTAGACCCCAGTTGCGATGACTATATTTGGTTAACCTTGACCGCTGGTTAACGGCAAGGAAGGAATGCGCTCGGAGCGCTCCCGTTCGGCGAAAGGCAGCATTGGCGAAAAACGCGTTCAGCCGCGTTTCTTCGCTCGCCCGGCATAGGGGTTTTCGGAGGCCCGCAGGGCGATGCGGATCGGTACGCCGGACAGGCCGAACGTCTCGCGCAAACCGTTCACCAGATAGCGCACATAGGATTGCGGCATCGCATCCGGCCGCGAACAGGACACGACGAAGCCCGGCGGGCGGGCCTTGACCTGCGTGATGTACTTCACCTTCAGGCGCCGGCCGGCAACCGCCGGCGGCGGATGCTGGGCAGTCGCCGCCTCCAGCCAGCGGTTCAGGCGGCCGGTCGAAACGCGGCTGTTCCAGGTGCGGTGCGTGCGCTCGACGGCTTCCATCAGCTTGTCGAGCCCGCGGCCGGTTTCACCAGAGATCGGCACGGCCTGCAGGCCGCGCACTTGCGGCAACAGCCGCTCGGTCTTCTCGCGCAGCTCGGCCAGCATCTCCTGGCGGTCCTCGATGAGGTCCCATTTGTTGAAAGCGAGTACCGGCGCGCGGCCTTCGCGAATCACCAGGTCGGCGATCTGCAGGTCCTGTTTCTCGAAGGGGATGGTGGCGTCGAAGACGACGATCACCACCTCGGCGAAGCGGATCGCCCGCAGGCCATCGGCAACGGACAGTTTTTCGAGCTTTTCCTGCACGCGGGCCTTGCGGCGCATGCCGGCCGTGTCGAACAGCTTGATCTTGCGTTCGCGCCACAGCCAATCGACGGAAATGGAATCGCGCGTGATGCCGGCTTCCGGACCGGTCAGCATACGGTCCTGGCCGATCAGCGCGTTGATCAGCGTCGACTTGCCGACGTTCGGCCGGCCGACAACGGCAATGCGCAGCGGCTTGCCGGAATCGTAGGGAACCTCCTCGGCATCCGGATCGATGTCCTCGCCGACGGAGATTTCCTCGCCCGGCAGGGCGATGGGTTCGATATCCTCGGCCAGCGCCACGTCTTCGCCGAGGCCGGCGACGATGGCGTCGCGCAGATCGGACATGCCAAGGCCATGCTCGGCGGACACGGCGACGGGCTCGCCAAGACCAAGCTCCCAGGAGTCCAGAACGCCGGAGGCGGCCGCGTTGACGTCGATCTTGTTGGCAACGAGGACGATCGGCTTGCCCTTGCGCCGCAGGAGCTCGGCGAAGGTCGAATCGTCGGGCATGATGCCGGCGCGCGCGTCGATCATGAAGACCACGATGTCGGCCTCGTCGATGGCCAGTTCCGTCTGGACGCGCATGCGCCCCTCGAGGGTCGGTGCGGCGGCGCTTTCGAGCCCCGCCGTGTCGATCACCTCGAAACGCAGATCCTGCAGGCGCGCGGGATGCGAGCGACGGTCACGCGTAACGCCGGGCGTGTCGTCGACGATGGCCATGCGGCGGCCGGCAAGCCGGTTGAACAGCGTCGACTTGCCGACATTGGGCCGGCCGATGATCGCGAGTTTGAATGTCATGGGGTCACCCCGGCTCCGGCCATTATTCGGCCGGGCTCGATCCGGCGATCAATTCCGACATCAGCTCGGCGCGCTGGCGCGTGTTGCCCGGGGCGGCCGCATCGCCGGAAATCTGCTGGAACAATTGCAGGGCGTCTTCGCGCTTGCCCTCCTTCCAGGCGGCCAGACCCAGCGCCTCGCGCGCCGTGTGGCGCAGCGCGTTGCCGTCGGCGGTCAGGAGCTCGACGCGCGCTGCGACATCCGCATAGGAGCCGTGATCGACCAGGAGAAGGCCGGCCCGCAGCCTGGCGGTATCGGCGATGACATCGGTGATCGACTTGTCATTGGCGATCGCATCGAAGGCGGCGACGGCGGCGTCCGGATCGCCATCTGCCGCAAGCACCGTGGCCGCACGCATGCGCGCCAGCAGCGGATAGGAACCGTAGCCTGTGGTTTCCAGATCCTTGAAGGCGGCAAGCGCCTCGTCATTCTCGCCCTTGCGCGCCAGGTCGAGCGCCTGGGAGAAGGCATCGCCCGATGCATTGGCGCGCGATGCGGTCCAGCGCTCGTAGCCGACATAAGCGGCGGTCGCCAGGATGAACACCACCGCGGCGCCTATGGCGACAGGGCCAAATCGGCGCCAGATGGATTTGAGCTGATCCTGGCGGATCTCTTCATTGACTTCGCGGATGAAACTGTCGTCGGACATGTGCGAACCGTTTCTGGCGGGGCATGCCCCGCAATGACCTCATTGCCCGGCTTTTTAGACGAAATTCGCCGCCATGGAAGGGGGCGCGGACATTTCGCAGGTTTTCTGTCCATTTCAGGCCTTTTGAGGGCCGGTTTCCGCGAGGGCGGCATGCGTTCCAAACTCGGCCATATTCTCGCGATAGGTCACGATCGGAACAATCAGCACTTTCTGGAAGCCATTTTCATGTTGAGACCTTTCTGCGCCGGGGCGCTGGCACTGGCGCTCGCGGGCCCTTGTTTTGCCAATGATGCCACGGCATCGTCAGGCCCTGCCTCGACCACTCCACAGTATGTCATCATCTCCTTCGATGGCGCGCTGCATCTGGAACAGTGGGAACGCAGCCGGGCGTTGGCACGCAACACGGGCGCGCGCTTCACCTTCTTCCTGTCCTGCGTCTACCTCCTGTCGCCGGAAACGCGCAAGGAATACCAGGCTCCCGGCATGCGGCCCGGCCGCTCGAATGTCGGCAGCGGCTATTCGCGCGAGGATGTGGCGGGCCGGCTGGGCCAGGTGTGGAAAGCCCGTGCGGAAGGCCACGAGATCGCCAGCCACGCCTGCGGCCATTTCGACGGCAAGGACTGGAGTGCCGGGGACTGGGAGAGCGAGTTCGATCAGTTCGCGAGCATCGTTGCCAATGTCTGGACACTGAACGGGATCGAGGGCGAGCCGGAAGCCTGGCAGGATTTCGTCCGCAAGGAGATACAAGGCTTCCGCGCGCCCTATCTTTCGACCAGTCCGGCACTTTACACAGCCCTTCGCGCCCGCGGCTTCGTCTATGACGCCAGCACGGTTTCACGCGGCCCCGTCGCGCCGAAGGCGCAGGGCGGCGTGACGCGCTTTTCCCTGCCGCTGATCCCCGAGGGGCCGCGCGAGAAACAGATCATCGCGATGGATTACAATCTCTATGTCCGCCATTCCGGCGGCAAGGAAAAGCCGGACGAGGCCTCCACCTTCGAGCAGCGCGCCTACGACGCTTTCCTGGCCAGCTTCGAGAAGGAATACACCGGCAAGCGGACGCCCGTGCAACTCGGCTTCCACTTCACCTTGATGAATGACGGCGCCTATTGGAATGCGATGGAGCGTTTTGCGCGGGAGGTCTGCGTCAAGGACGATGTGCAATGCGTGAGCTATCGCGACTACCTGGCGCAGCGCCCAGGCGAGAATTCAGGCGAGAATCCGGCGACCGGGGGTTCCGCGGACGGCGGCACCTGAGCGGCAATTGAAAAGGCCCCGGCGCCAAGCGCCGGGGCCTTTCACCTGTTCAATGACCGCATGGTCCGCGCGTTAAGCCCGGTGTTCGGACAGCAGCGCCTTGTAGGTGGCATAGAGCATGACCACCAGCAGGATGGCGAAGGGGAAGCCCGTTGCGATCGCCCCGGCCTGCAGGGCCGCAAGCCCGCCCCCCAGAAGAAGCACGATTGCCACCAGTCCTTCGAACAGCGCCCAGAAGACGCGCTGGGCAACCGGTGCGTCGATCTTCCCGCCGGCCGTGATCGTATCGATGACCAGTGAGCCGGAATCCGACGAGGTGACAAAGAAGACGATCACCAGGATGATGCCGATCAGCGAACTCACGCCGGCCAAGGGAAGATCGGCCAGCATGGCGAACAACGACAATTCCGGCACATAGTCGACCACCGTCTGCTGCACGCCGGTGTAGCCCTCGGCCAGATACTGTTCGAGCGCCGTGCCGCCGAAGGTCGTCATCCACAGGATCGATACCAAAGTCGGGATGAGCAGCACGCAGGTGATGAACTCACGCACCGTGCGGCCCTTGGAGACGCGGGCGATGAACATGCCGACGAAGGGCGACCAGGAGATCCACCAGGCCCAATAGAAGGTGGTCCAGCCGTGCATGAAGTCGGTGTCCTCGCGGCCGACCCAGTTCGACAGTTCCGGCAGTTCCTTGACGTAAGCCCAGGTGTTCGAGAAGAAGCCGGTGACGATGGCCAGCGTCGGCCCGAAGCTGATGACGAAGACGAGCAGGAGCAGCGCCAGCACCATGTTGATCTCCGACAGGCGCTTCACGCCGGCATCGAGCCCCGCCACGACCGAGACCAGGGCAACGCCCGTAATGCCCAGGATCAACAGCACCTTCATGGTGTCCGTGTTCGGCACGCCGTAGAGCTCGTTCAAGCCTGCAAGCGCCTGCGAAGCGCCAAAACCGAGCGATGTGGCCAGGCCGAACAGCGTGGCGAACACCGCCATGATGTCGATCACATGGCCGATCCAGCCGCGAATCCGCTCACCGAAGATCGGATAGAATGCCGAGCGGATCGAGAGCGGCAATCCCTTGTTGTAGCTTGCCAGCGACAAGGACAGGGCAAGAACCGCATAGATCGCCCAGGGGTGCAGGCCCCAGTGGAAGATCGTCGCCGCCATGCCCATCTCGCGCGCGGCGGGCACCGCGCTTGCAACGAGCGCGCCATCGACAACCGGCGCTTCCAGACCGAGGGGCGGATTGTTGAAATGATACATCGGCTCAAGCACGCCGAAGAACATCAGGCCAATGCCCATACCGGCCGCAAAAAGCATGGCGAACCAGCCGGAATAGGAATATTCGGCAACAGCATCCTTGCCGCCAAGCCTGATTTTGCCGAAGGGCGACACCGCCACCACGAGGCAGAACAAGACAAAAAGATTGGCCGACAGCATGAAGACCCAATCAAAGGTCGAGGTCAGCCAGGTACGTAACCCGCCAAGCGCCTCGCCTGCCACATCGCGAAAGATCAGCGTCACGATGACGAAAGCGGTGATCAGCACCGCGGAGACGAAGAAAACGGGATTGTGAACATCAAGGCCGAGCACGCGAACATTGTCCTGCCCAGCTTCTAGTCCGTGATCCTCCTCGAGGGTTGTTTCAGACATTTTTCACTCCATTTCTGTCCGATGGCTGGAGGCAAACGACTTTCACAGCCGCCCGCCGCCGGAACATTCCTCCACACATCAAAGCGTGGCCGAAAAGCGCCATCGCGCATGGCCTGAATGCGACTTCGAAGGTGTGGATTGAGACCAAACTCGGCCATATGACGCCGGGATGGAACCCCTGGAGGACAAAAACTTGCCTAAAACCTGCCAAAATCTTTGCCGGCGCAAGAATCGGCTCGACCGGAGGCCGCAAGCCCGGCAAAGCGTACAAGTCGAAGCAAACTGCACTTGTAGGCCGGAATTTGGCCTGATTTAATTCCTAGATTATGTCGCCATAGGGACATGTGTTTGAACTGCCGCTTGCGGAACCAAATCGCCGCCTGCGACTTTATGATCGAAGGACACCTGGAGAGGACCCATGAAAAAGAGCATTCTTCTTATACCGGCACTGCTTCTCGGCATCGCTGCCTGCACGCCCACGGAACAGGGCGCGGCGTTCGGCGGCGCCAGCGGCGCGGCCATCGGTGCGCTCGCTTCCGGCAACAAGGTTGAAGGCGCCATTATCGGCGGCGCCATCGGCACGGTGGCCGGCGCTCTCGTCGGACGTGCATCGGAAAACAGCAACCGCTGCGTCTACCGCGATGAATATGGCCGCCGCTACGAAGCGCGCTGCCCACGCGGCTACTGACCGCAAGGCATATAGACGTCAGCCGACCGCTTGAACCGATCAGGCCGGGGTGTTCGCATCCCGGCCTTTCGTATCGGCCACGTTTTCGTATTGACCCTTTCCATCCCCCTTCTCACGAGCTCGAATTGACTTTTGTCAATCGACATGAATAATGTCGAGCGGAGGAGCGGCATGGCTTATCGTCCCACGGATCAGATCATTCATAAAGCCGCCTGGCTTTATTATACGCACGGCCTGCGCCAGGATGAGGTTGCGCAGCGGCTGAACATCTCGCGCGCCTCCGTGGCACTCTACCTGCGCAAGGCGCGGGAAGCCGGCATCGTCAACATCTCGACATCGACCCACCTGTTCCGCGACGATCGCCTGGCGCGCCGCGTCGAAGACGCGTTCGGTCTCGATACGGTCTGGCTTACCGGCGAGGAGGGACTTGCCGCCACGCCGGCCGCCGAAATTCCAACGCTTGCCGCCAATGTCTTCGTCGAGATGGTGGAGAATGGCGGCCGCGTCTGCGTCGCCTGGGGGCGCACCGTCTACGCCATCGCCGACGCGATGAACTACGCCGACCGCGAGGGCGTGACCGTGGTGGAGATGTGCGGCAATCTCGGCTCGCCCTACTCCTATCGCCCCGACCAATGCACGATGGAGATCGCCCGCCGGCTGAATGCAAGGGGGCTGAACTTCTATGCGCCGCTCGTGCTCAGCACGGAGAAACTGGCGCGCGAACTGCGCGAGGAACCGGTGATCCGCGAACAGCTCGACGGCATCGGCGATTGCGATCTGGCACTGTTCACGGTCGGCGCGCTGGACACGGACAGCCATGTCATCAAATGTGGGGCGCTCAGCCTCGATGAGCTGGCGAAGCTGAAGGCGCTGGGCGCCGCCGGCGTCATCGCCGGACAGATGATCGGCGCCGACGGAAAATTGCTCGACTGCGACTACAACCGGCGCATGATCTCGGCCGATTTCGACGCGATCCGGGCCATTCCCAGGCGCCTGATGGTCGTGCAGGAAGACGAGAAACTCGAGCCGCTTCTGGCTGCCATCGCCGGCCGGTTCTTCACCCACCTGGTGACCACGTCCTCGATGGCCGAACGGCTGGTCGAGCATCATGCGAAACCAGTGCCGGCCTGATCATCGTCCAGATCACGGCCGGCAAGCCAAAACCCAAGTCAATAAACAGGAAGACGATGCAGAACCTTTGGAATGACAGCCACGCCGAAAAGCTGGTCGAGGATTACGCGAAGAAGGGCGTCGCCCGCGATCTGGCGTTGCGGGTCTATACGACGCGGCTGCTGGGCGGCGAGCCGCGGCTGGTGCTGCATGGCGGCGGCAACACCTCGCTGAAGACCACGACGACCGACATACTGGGCCGGGAATGGGAGGTGCTGTGCGTCAAGGGCAGCGGCTGGGACATGGGCGTCATCGAGCCGGCCGGCCTGCCGGCGGTGAAGATGGACACGCTGCTGGCCGCCCGCAGCCTTGGCACGCTCGGCGACGAGGACATGGTGGCGATGCAGCGCGCCAGCCTGATCGACCCCGGTTCCCCGAACCCGTCGATCGAAACGCTGCTGCACGCCTTCCTGCCGCAAAAGTTCGTTGACCACACCCATTCGACGGCGATCCTGGCACTGGTCGATCAGCAGGACAGCGAAGCGCTGTGCAAGAAGGTGTTCGGCGCCAAGATGGGCTTCGTGCCCTACATCAAACCGGGCTTCGATCTGGCCAAGGCGGCCGCCGACATCTACGACGCCAACCCTCAAGTCGACGGCCTGATCCTCGACAAGCACGGCATCTTCACCTTCGCCGAGACGGCGAAGGACGCCTACGATCTGATGATCCAATACGTGACCATGGCCGAGGATTACGTCGCCAGGAACGGCAAGGCGCCGTTCAAGCCCGTCGCCCTGCCCGCGCAGCCCGCCGCGCCGGCCGAGATCGAGCCCTATCTGCGCGGCGCGATCGCCATTCCCGAGGGCGACGGCAAGTTCGGCCGCATGGTCTGCGATTTCCGCACCTCGCCGAAGATCCTCGACTACGTGAACGCCGACACGGCGGAAGAGTTGGCGACGCGCGGCGTGTCCACGCCGGATCTGTCGATCCGCATCAAGACCGGCCCGATGGTGCTGCCGGCGCCCGAGGCGGGCAAGCTCGACCAGTATGGCAAGGTGATCCGCGAGAAGGTCGCCGAATACGCCGCCCGCTACAAGAACTACTTCGAGACCAACAACGCGGCCGACGATGTGGAGCGCACCATGCTCGACACCATGCCGCGCCTGACGCTGGTGCGCGGGCTCGGCTTGTTCGGCCATGGCCGCAGCATGAAGGAGGCGAAGATCGCCGCCGATGTCGGCGAAATGCTGGTCGAGGCGGTGACGGGAGCCGAGGCCATCGGTTCGTTCCATCCACTGGCGCTGTCCGACCTGTTCGAGCTCGAATACTGGTCTCTGGAGCAGGCAAAGCTTGCCTCCAACAAGCCGAAGCCCTTGTCTGGCCAGGTGGCGTTGGTGACAGGCGGCGCTGGCGCCATCGGCGCCGCCACCGCAAAGCTGTTCGCCGCACAGGGCGCGCATGTGGTCGTGGTCGACCTCGATGAAGCCAAGGCGCAGGCCGCCGCCAAGCAGGCCGGCAACGCCTCGATCGGCGTCGGCGCGGACGTCACAGACCCGGCTGCCGTGCGCGCCGCCTTCGACAGGGCGCGCGCCGTGTTCGGCGGCGTCGACATCGTGGTCTCCAATGCCGGGGCCGCCTGGGAAGGCAAGATCGGCGAACTGGACGACGCCACACTGCGCAAGAGCTTCGAACTCAACTTCTTTGCCCATCAGAGCGTCGCGCAGAATGCCGTCAGGCTATTCAAGCAGCAGGGCACGGGCGGCGTGCTGCTGTTCAACGCCTCGAAGCAGGCGGTCAATCCCGGTGCGAATTTCGGCGCCTATGGCCTGCCGAAGGCGGCAACCCTGTTCCTGTCGCGGCAATATGCGCTCGACTACGGTTCGATCGGCGTGCGCTCGAACGCCGTCAACGCCGACCGCATCCGCTCCGGTCTCCTGACCGACGAAATGATCGCCAGCCGCTCGACGTCGCGTGGCCTGTCGGAGAAGGATTATATGGGCGGCAATCTGCTCGGCCTGGAGGTGCGCGCCGAAGACGTTGCGCAAGCCTTCCTGCACCAGGCACTCGCCGAACGCACGACCGCCGATGTCACCACCGTCGACGGTGGCAACATCGCCGCGGCGTTGCGATAGCCAAGTCCGCCCTCCGGCTTCCGTTCCATGCGAGCGAGAGGGCGGATGCTCACAACCAGAAAATCTGGCGGCTCAATGCCGCCATTTTTGTCTGCTCCGCTCCAAACAACGAATCTTTTGAAAGAGACTGGAATTTCCAGAAGCATTATATATTATAATAATACCAATATTAATATTATATTTCCTTATATAAATATTATCTTTACATATATTAGTACTTTTTCAGGAGTCGAGTAACTTGGGTTTTTACCGTTTTATACTTTTTCTATTTTTCCTAAGCTGCACGCCACTGTGGTCTTCACCAGCCGAGGCGGACACCGAGAAATCGCGCCCCACGGTCGCGCTGATGTCCTCGTCCAGTGCCATCGACGAGACCATGATCGCGCCGATGAAGTCGATGCTGGAAGACGCCGGATACGAAGTTATCGATCGGTATTTCCAGCAGATCATATCTGATTTCGGCTATGTCAATACGGACCGCGAGCGGGCGCGTCAGCTGCTTGATGCCTTGCTGGACGACTCAGTCGACATCATCTGGTTCATGCGCGGCGGTGGCGGCGCGATGAACCTGATGCCATATCTCGATCAGCGGAAGCCCGATCTGGCCAATGCGCGGCACAAGTACATCATCGGATACAGCGACGTCACAGCGATCCACTCATGGCTGAACGAGCAACTCGGATGGCCTTCCATCCACGGCGTCCTTGCCGCGCTAAATCAGCAGATGGCAGCGCTTGGCATAAGCTCGAGCACCATCAACGACCTGGAGCCGCTTCCATGGATCCCGGATATCGCCAAGCAGGGCCTCGCGTACACCAGCTTCCAGCCGCTGAACCAGGCCGCTCGCGATGGTGTCACCGGTGAGTTGCGTGGCGGCAACATGACACTCTTGATGGCCGCCATCTCAACGCCCTGGGAGCCTGACTATGCCGAGAAACTTCTCTTTCTCGAAGACGTCAATGTCAGTCCACGCCAGCTCGACCGCGCCTTGCAGCAGCTCCTGTTCAAAAAGGACTTGCAGGTCAACGGCATCATCTTCGGGCAGTTTTTCCCGCTTGACGCGTCAGATGCCGAGCGGCTCCTCTACAAGAGCGTCATACGCCGCTTTGCCGAACGGTTCGGCCGCCCGGTCTTTTACTTCCCAAGCGTTGGCCATGGGCGTCACAATCGGCCGCTTCTGCTTGGCCAGACGGCCGCGGTTGGTTGCACCGCCGAAAGTGATTACTGCACGATGACGCAGCCACCGGTCGTCGAGTGGACAGCGTTTCAGAAGTAACACCAAGGAAGAAAACAGACCCGTAATGCCAAAGGGCGGCCCGGGAGCCGCCCTCTACCTTATCTGGTTTACCGCTCGCGCCTCAGTCGCGCGGCGGCAGGGGCATCCATGCCGGCACCGCCACATCGGCGTGGGCGAACTGCGGCAATTTCTGCGCCAGTTCATCCATGTTCTTGATGTCGCCGTCGTTGAGCGCCTTCTGGGTGATCAGCGTCGGCGGAACGATGACGCTCTTGCCCGGCTCCTCGCCGGCCAAAAGCATGGCGAGCGCGCGCACGGAAACCTCGCCGACAACGGCGGGATTGGTCGCGGCGGTCGCCGCCCAGGCGCTGCCCGGCTCGCGCATGGCCGAAATGTCGGCGGTCGAGACGTCGGCCGAGTAGATCTTGATGCTGTCGGACATGCCGGCCTCGTCGACGGCGATCTTCACACCCTTGGCGAACTCGTCATAGGGCGCGAACATGACCTGGATGTCCGGATTCGCGGTGACCACCGAACGTGCCTGGTTGGCGACGGAATTGGCGATCGGGTTGTCGAGCGTGCCGAACATCGCCACTTCCTCGATGCCCGAATACTTTTCCTTGAATTCGCGCCAGGTCTCGTCGCGGCGGTCGAGCGGGGCGATGCCGGCCACATAGACATAGCCGGCCTTCCAGCTCTCGCCATTGTCGGCAATGGCCTGCTCCAGCGCCAGGCGCGCCAGATCGCGGTCGGACTGCTCGACCTGCGGGATGGCGTCGTTTTCCACATTCACGTCGAAGGCGACGACCTTGATACCGGCGTCGACGGCCCGCTGGGCTGCTTCCTTCATCGATTCGGTCAGGCCATGCTGGATGATGATGCCATCGACGCCGAGCGCGATCGCCTGGTCGACCATGTCGGCCTGAAGGGCAGCGTCCTGGCGGCTGTCGAGCACGCGCAGATTGACGCCCAGAGCCTTGGCCTGCGCCTCGACGCCCGACAGATAAGCCTGGAAGAAATCGCCCGTCGAGAGATAGCGCACCAGCGCGATCTCGACGTCGCCCGGATTGTCGAACGGGGCCGGCTTGTCCTGCGCCACCGCGGCCGCGGGTAGCAACATCGTGGCTCCGGCCAGTGCCGCCGCCATCTTGCCCAACAGTCTGCGTGAAATTTGCATGCTTTCCTCCATACTGTTTCTACTCGTTTTCAATCGATGCGGGCGCTAGCGGGCTTTCCTCCCCAGAAGCGCAAAGGTGAAGATCAAGGCGATGACGAGCACCGCGCCCTTGACGAAATCCTGCGTGTAATAAGGCACGTTCATCATGGTCAGCCCCTGCAGCAGCACGCCGACGAACAGCGCGCCGATCGCCGTGCCGAAAGCGTTCGGCTTGGCCGCGCCCAGAACCGCGAAGCCGATCAGCGCGGCGGCGACCGCATCGAGCAGCAGATTGTTGCCGGAGGCGATGTCGCCACGGCCGAGCCGCGCGGCCAACAGAATGCCGCCGATGGAGGCGAAGACACCCGAGATCACATAGGCCCAGATGCGGTAGGCCTTGACCGGCGCGCCGGCGAACTCGGCCGCCCGCTCATTGGAGCCGACCGCATACATCATGCGGCCGAAGCGCGTGTATTCGAGGAAGAACCAGATGACGATGGCCAGCACGATCAGCACCACCACGGAGGCCGGCACCAGATTGTCTATGAACAGGTCGAACCGGTGCCGCCCGAGCGCCAGGAAGGCCGGGCTGAACGTGCCTTCGGCTGTCGAGCCGTCCGGCAGGGTCATGCCGGTGGCGATGGAGCGTCCTTCGGTCGGGATGCGCTGCAGGCCGATCAGAAGGAACATCATGCCGAGCGTGGCCAGCAGGTCAGGCACCCGCATATAGCAGATGATCAGCCCGTTGATCAGGCCGACCAGCGCGCCGATGGCCAGGCAGGCGATCACGGCGACCAGCGCGTTCTGCTCCAGCACCACCATCACATAGGCCGCCGCCATCATCGAACTGGTGGCGATCGAGCCGATGGAGAGGTCGAAGCCGCCGACCACCAGCGTGGCGGTGACGCCCAGCGCCAGGATGCCGGTGATGGACACGGACTGGAGGATGAAGACAGCGGCTTGCGGCGAGGTGAAGCCGCGCGTGGCGAGCGAGAAAAAGACGATCAGGCCGACGAGCAGCGCCAGGAAGCCGTAGCGGATCGCCAGTTCGCGCGCCGAAAGGCGCGCTGCCGGCGGCTGAGGCGTTTCGACCGGTGTTTTCTCCGCCGTCCGGCTGTCCATTCTCTAAACGCTCCCTGCGGTTTCGTGTTGCTTTCCGGCGACCTCGGCCAGCAGCTTGTCCATATCCACATCGGCGTTGCGATGCTCGCCGACGATGGTGTTCTCCGACATGACCAGAATGCGGTCCGCCGTTTCCAGCGCCTCATCCAGTTCGGTCAGGAAAAGAAGGGTCGCCCGCCTGCCGGCACTCTCGCGCAGCTTGGCGGCGATGTCGTGGCGGGCGGCGATATCGACGCCCTGGAAAGGCTCGTCGAGGATGAGCAGCCGCGAAGGCTGGGTCAGCCAGCGCGCCACCGTCACCTTCTGCTGGTTGCCGCCCGACAGGGTCGCCAGATCGTCGCGCTCGGTGCGGCAGACGATTTTCAGGTCGGCGATCTGCGTGCGGGCCGTCTGCCGCTCGGCGCGGCGGCGCGCAACGCTCAGGCGCGAGAAGCGTGGCAGGAACGGCAGGCTCATGTTCTCGTAGATGTTGAAATCCGGCACGATGCCGGTCGAGGCGCGATCCTTGGCGACCAGGAAGACCCCGTTGCGAATGGCGTCCGCCGCATTGCGCGGCGCATGGGGCCGGCCATCCAGCCGCATGGTCCCCGAAAACGGCCGATGGATGCCGAACAAGATTTCGGCAAGCCGGGTCTTGCCGACGCCGACCAGACCCGTGATCGCCACCACCTCGCCGGCGCCCAATGCCATGGACAGTGGTTTGGCGCCGGGCGCGATGGTCAATCGGCTGGCCGAGAAGACCGGCTCGGCGGCATCGCGGGCGTCGATGCCGTGCAGGCCGAGATTCTGGCCGAGCATGGCGTTCACCGCGCCCTCATAGTCGAGCGGCTTGTCCTCGAACCGGCCGGCAATCGCCCCGTCGCGCAGGCTGACGATGCGGTCGGCCAGGCGGCGAATGTCCGACATGCGGTGCGAGATGTAGAGGATCGCGACGCCGCGCGCGCGCAACCGGTCGATCAGGGCGAACAGCCGTTCCGCCTCGTTGCTCGACAGCGACGAGGTCGGTTCGTCGAGAATCATCACCTGCGGCTCATGCGCCATGGCGCGGGCGATGGCGACCATCTGCCGGTCGGCCAGCGAGAGATCCGTCACCTCTGCGGCGAGATCGATGCCGAGCCCCATCCGGTCGGCGACGTCGCGCGCTTCACGCCTGATGCGGCGCGGGTTGAAGAACAGTCCGCGACCAGCGCCGTTCAGCCGGTCGAGCACGAGGTTGGTGGCGACGTCGAGCGCGCCGACCACGCCGTCATTGATGTTCTGGTGCACCGTCACCACGCCGGCGCGCATCGCCTCGGCGGGAGAAATGGGAGAGAACGGCTTGTCGCCCATCATCATCACGCCACGGTCGGCGCGATGAACGCCGCTCATGATCTTGACGAGCGTCGACTTGCCGGCGCCATTGGCGCCCATCAAAACGGTGACCTCACCGGCGTGCAGGTCGAGCCCCACCCCGCGCAACACGGCGTTGGGGCCGAATGCCTTGGTCAACCCGGCAATGCGAAAAATGGCGTCTTCGCCCATGCTCTCCTCCCATTCCGACGCTACCAGCAAACAAGCAATTGTCAACATGATTGACAAATGACAGAGCATTGATAGCGTGGTGACTATGGCGGCGCCCGCCCCTCACCCTTACCCTCTCCCCGCTCGCGGGGAGAGGGAGGTGCCCACGTTGCGATTATCCTCCTTCTCCCCGCGCGCGGGGAGAAGGTGCCGGCAGGCGGGTGAGAGGCGAGCGTCACGCGTCCGGCGCGCATGGAGGAGACAGGAAGCATGAAAGACAACGCCTTCGAGGCATTGACGGTGGAGACGCTGCCGGCCAGGCTCGGTGCGATCGACGAAATCGCCGCGCGCGTCGGCGGTGCGCCGGACGGCTGGAAAGTCCGGGAAGTCGGCGACGGCAACCTCAACCTCGTCTTCATCGTCGAGGGCGCGACGGAAACCGTCATCGTCAAGCAGGCGCTGCCCTATGTGCGCCTCGTCGGCGACAGCTGGCCCCTGCCCCTGAAACGCTCCTTCTTCGAATATCACGCGCTGACCCGGCAACAGCACCGCGCACCGGGCACGGTCCCCGCGCTCCATTATTTCGACGAGGCGCAGGCGCTGATCGTGATGGAGTATCTATCGCTGCACGTCATCCTCAGGCGCGCGCTGATCGAGGGCCGGCAGTTGCCGAAGATCGGCCGGGACCTCGGCCTGTTCATGGCGCACACGCTGTTCCGCGGCTCCGACCTCTCGATGAAGGCGTCCGAGCGCAAGGCGGACCTGGCGCTGTTCGCCGACAATGTGGAACTGTGCGACATCACGGAAAACCTCGTCTTTTCCGATCCCTATTTCGAAGCGCCGATGAACCGGCACACGCCGGGCCTGGATGCATTGGTGAAGGAGTTGCGTGCCGACCGCGACCTCAAGGTCGCCGCCCAGCGCATGAAGCACATCTTCGCCACCAGGGCCGAGACCATGGTGCATGGCGATCTGCATTCGGGTTCCGTCATGGTGACGGACGACGAAACCAGGGTGATCGACCCGGAATTCGCCTTCTATGGCCCGATGGCCTTCGATGTCGGCATGCTGCTCGCCAATTACTGGATGGCCTACTTTTCGCAGCGTGGTCACGAGGGCGGCGGCAGCCGCGACCCGATGCGGGTCTATCTGCTCGGCGTCGTCGACGAGACCTGGACTGTCTTCCGGGAGGAATTCGCCCGTCTCTGGCGCACCGAACGCAGCGGGATTCTCCATCAAGCCGCCCTATATGAAGACCAGGGTGACGGATTGGCTGCCGAACAGGCGCTCAACCATGTGATCCACGATCTGTGGACGGACATGCTGGGCTTTGCCGGCATCGAGATGCACCGGCGCATCCTCGGCCTCGCGCACAATGCGGATTTCGAGGAGATCGAGGACGAGGCGCTGCGCGCCTCCTGCGAGGCGGCGGCGCTGAAGTTCGGCCGCCACGTCACCGTCAACCGCAACACCATACAATCGCTGGCCGAACTGGACGCGCTGGCTGAAGCACTGGACCAGGGGAAACTGAAATGAAGGTCGCCGACAAGCACTATCGCACCATCTGGCTGAACGAGGATGGACGGTCCGTCGACCTGATCGACCAACGCTGGCTGCCGCATGAACTGCGCATCGAGACCGTTGGCACGGTCGACGGCATCGCCACCGCCATCCGCGACATGTGGGTGCGCGGCGCGCCGCTGATCGGCGTCACCGCCGCCTATGGCGTGGCGATCCGCATGGGCGAGGCCCCCTCCGATGCAGCGCTCGACGATGTCTGGGAGACGCTGCACGAGACGCGCCCGACGGCGATCAACCTGCGCTGGGCGCTCGACGCGATGCGCACCATGCTGCGCAAGCTGCCGGAGGCGGAGCGCGCCGCGGCCGCCTATGCGCGCGCCGCCGAGATCGCCGACGAGGATGTCGAGCTCAACCGCAACATCGGCCGGCATGGGCTCGAAATCATTCGCGAAATCGCCGCGCGGAAAAAGCCCGGCGAGCCGGTCAGCATCCTCACCCATTGCAATGCCGGGTGGCTTGCCACCGTCGACTACGGCACGGCCACCTCGCCGATCTATCTGGCTGTCGAGGCAGGCATCCCGGTCCACGTCTATGTGGACGAAACGCGGCCGCGCAACCAGGGCGCCCACCTGACCTCCTGGGAGATGGCCGGCCATGGCGTGCCGCACACGCTGGTGGTCGACAATGCCGGCGGCCACCTGATGCAGCACGGCATGGTCGACATGGTCATCGTCGGCACCGACCGCACGACGGCCGATGGCGACGTGTGCAACAAGATCGGCACCTATCTCAAGGCGCTGGCGGCGAAGGACAATGGCGTGCCCTTCTACGTCGCGCTCCCCTCGCCGACCATCGACTGGACGGTGCGCGACGGGGTGAAGGAAATTCCGATCGAGGAACGTTCGGGCGACGAGGTGTCGCTGGTGTGGGGCAAGGACGAGGCTGGCCAGGTGCGCCAGGTGCGCATCTCGCCCGAAGCGACGCCCGCCGGCAATCCCGCCTTCGACGTGACCCCGGCGCGGCTGGTGACCGGTCTCATCACCGAGCGCGGCATCGCCGAGGCTTCCGCCAAGGGATTGAGGAACCTGTTCCCCGATCGCGCCGACGCCGATGCCGCCTGACAGGCCTCGAAAAGCGATTCCGAAGATGCGCTCAAGGCGCTGATTTCACAGACTTTTCGCCGTATCTGCAGAAACGGTTTCCGGGCGCTTCATCCAAACCCTCTCGCCCGGCATCCGGCTCTCGTGGTTGGGCAAGGCCCGCATCAGGGCTCCGCAATTCGTCACGTCTGTTCTCTATTCCGGCGCGCCCGCCTCCAGCCAGCGGGCAAAGAGCGCAACCCGTTCCGCCGGCCAGGCGCCGTCGCAGGGCATAGTGCCGGCGCGCAGCCTGTGCAGGATCGCCGTGCCGTGCTTCTCGACATCGTCGCGCGACCAGAGATCGAAGGCGAAACGCATCGAATTGCGGTCGACCTGACGGAACAGCGGCCGGATATGCTCGGCAAAGCCGACGGCCTCCCCCTCGCCCGGCAGCGGGGGCGCCGGCACCGAACGCTCCTCCTCCTGCTGCAGCGCCGAGATGCGCGCGCCGGGCGTCGCATCGCACACCCACCACCAGCGCGGCACGGGCATGTGCGGCGGCGGCACGGCATCGACCTGGGAGTTCTCGACGGCGATGCGCGAACCCCATTCGATATAGGCGACGAAGGCGGCGCGGAATTCCGGGTCGGTCGGCAGACCCGCCTCGTCGGCGCTCGCGGCCATCAGGCTCGCCCAGCGGGCGCGCTGCTCGGGCGTGATCTTCTTGCCTACATGCTGGGAGACCATACGCCGATACCCGCCATAGCGCTCCGAATAGAGCTTCGGCCCGCCGAACACCTCAGAGAGCCAGGCGGCGACGCGCTCGGGATGGTCGGGCAGCATATCGGCGAAGAGCGGGCCGATCAGCGGGTCATCCGGCACGTGGCGCGTGTAGAAGATGGTCGTCATGGCAAGCAGGGCCGGATAGCCGCCAGCCCATTCGTACAAGGTCGGCTCGCGCTCCCGGTCAAGCGGTTCGCGCGCGGCGGTGCGGGCGGTGTCGTCAGATGCGGGGTCCGTCGGGTCGTTCATAGTCGCCATCCATGCATGCTGAAGAGGTGGAAGTCTTCGATCCACGCGCTAAGGTAGCGCCCGGCCTCGCCACGCAGATAAGCGCGGCGGACGAAACAGTTCAACGAACCAGATGGTAAGCAGATGGACAGAGCCAGCCCCGGAAAGCGCTACCCCGTCTTCGGCTGCCCGGTGGAGTTCTCGCTGAGCATCCTCGGCGGCAAATGGAAGCCCGTCATCCTCGCCCGCCTCAAGCAGCAGCCGATGCGCTACAGCGATCTGAGGCGCGCCCTGCCGCGCCTCAGCGACAAGATGCTGACGCAGCGCCTGCAGGATCTGGAGACCGATGGGCTGGTCACCGTCGAGCCGAGCGAGGGCGGAACCGTGCGGTTCTACCGGCTGACGCAGCGCGGCGAATCGCTGCGCGCAGTCCTCCAGGCGCTCTACGATTGGGGCGCCGACCAGGCGCTGCAGATGGATGTGCGGGTCAGATCCATGCCGCCGGGCAAAGAGCCCGACGACTGAGCCGCCTTGCGGAACTGAATCCGCTTTGCAAGGCAAGGCATTGACTTCACAGTGTTTCCAACCCGTCAGTAAGGCGTGTCGCCGCCGTCGATGGTGATCGACTGGCCACGGATGATCTTCGCCGTATCGGACAGCAGGAACACCACCACACGGCCGACCTCGATCGGCTGGATGTGGCGGCCGAGCTGATGCGGCACCATCGCCTTCATCATTTCATCCGATTTCTCCTTGTCGCCGCCGACGATGAAATCGGCGACGCTCTTCAGCATGTCCGTCGCCACGCCGCCGGGGCAGACGGCGTTGACGTTGATGTTGCGCGCCGCCCATTCGAGCGACAGCGAGCGCGTCAGGTTGATGACGGCCGCCTTCGAGGCGTTGTAGCCGGCCATGTTGGGATAGCCGACCTTGCCGGCGTTGGAGGCGATGTTGACGATCGCCCCGCCCTCGGCGCCGAAACGGCGCGCGGCCGCCTGGGCGGCGAGCAGAACGCCCTTCACATTGACCGCCATTTCCAGGTCGATGTCGGAGGCCTTCATCGCATCCGCCGGGCCGAGACGCACCACGCCGGCATTGTTGACCAGGCCATCGAGCCGGCCTGTCTTCGCGACGATCTCCGCGAAAGCCGCCTCGAGGCTCGCCGCATCGGTGACGTCGGCGGTGGCCGTCGCAACGCGCTCACCAGCGCCCAGCGCTGCCGCCGCCTCATCCAGCTTGGCGCCCGGCAGATCGAGGAGGGCCACCCGCCCGCCCGCTTCCAGTATGGCCTGCGCGATGCCGCGGCCAATGCCGCCAGCCGCGCCTGTGACCGCAATGACCCTGCCTTCAAGCGGCTGCATGTCTGTCGTTCCCATAATGATTCAACTGCCTCGCAAACTGATTCCGTTGTTCGTCATAACTGCTTGTTTTCAGAACCGAACCTCACCAGGTCGAGCGGGTGCTGACGCCGCCGTCGACGATCAGGTCGGCGCCGCTCACCCAGCGCGCCGCATCGGAGAGGAGGAACAGCGCGGCGTCGCCGATGTCCTGCGGCTGGCCGAGACGGCCAAGGGGTGCCGCCTCCTTCCAGCGGGCAACGCCCTCGGGCCAGCCTTCCTCGATGCCGTCGCGATGGATGAGACCGGGCGAGATGGCGTTGACGCGAATGCCGCGCGCGCCAAGCTCGAGGCCCGCCGCCTTGGTGAACATCAAGAGCGCCGCCTTGGAGGCCGCGTAATGCGCATGGCCGGGCGCCGGCTGATGCCCCTCGATGGAGGCGATGTTGACCACCGCGCCACCACCACCCCGCTGCTCCACATGGGCGGCGAAGGCGCGCGTCAGCAGGAAGGGGGCGGCGGTGTTGACCGCCATCATCCGCGCCCAGTCCTCCTGTGAAATCTGCATCAGGGGCGCGACCGGCTGGAAGCCCGCATTGTTGACCAGCGCATGGACGGCAGCGAATCTTTCGAGCGCCGCATTCATCAGCGCCGCGACGTCGGCATCGTCCGACAGATCGGCGCGAACCGCAATCGCCTTCTCGCCAATGCCTGCGGCAAGCGCCTCGGCGGCCGCCCGGTTGCCAAGATAATGGCAGACCACATTGGCGCCGGCCTCGGCCAGCCGTCCGGCAATGCCGCTGCCGATGCCGCCGCTGGCGCCGGTGACGATGACCGTCCGCCCGGTGAGGTCAAGAAGGCTGGAAACGGGTGGAATGGCGTTCTGCATGGATCAGGCTCCCTTCAGGGCAGGCAATAAATGGGCGAGGATCGCTTCGATCTTGCGGCCGGCGATCTCGGCATTGGCGAAAACATAGTCGATCGTGTCGACCTGCTGGTCGGGGCCGCCGGTCGCCTCGTTGGTGATGGCCGACAGGCCGATGACCGGCAGTTCGCAATGACCGGCGGCGATCACCTCGGTCACCGTCGACATGCCGACCGCATCCGAACCCGAGGCGCGGTAGTAGCGGCGTTCCGCGGACGTCTCGAGCGAGGGACCGAGCACGCCGGCATAGATGCCCTGGCGGACGGCAATGCCTGCCGCCTTCGCGGCATCTTTCGCGGCGACCAATAACTCAGGATCATAGGCGCGCGACATGTCGGGAAAGCGGATGCCGATGGCATCGTCATTCGGCCCGACCAGCGGGTTCACACCGGTGAAGTTCATGTGATCCTCGATCAGCATCACATCGCCCGGCGCGTAGTCCGGATTGAGCGACCCTGCCGCATTGGTGACGACGAGGGTCTCGGCGCCGAGGCGCTGCAACAGGTAGACGGCGAGCGCGATGTCGCGCGGCGCCCAGCCCTCGTAGAGATGCAAGCGCCCCTGCATCATCACGACGCGGCGGCCATGCAGCGTGCCGATGACGAAGGCGCCCTTGTGGCCGGGCGCGGTGGAGACCGGAAAACCCTCGACCTCGCCATAGGGGATCGTCACGGCGTCCTCGACCTTGTCGGCGAGCTGGCCCAGGCCCGACCCCAGCATGATGGCGACGGCGGCCGGCGCGCCGGCGCGCTCCCTGATGGAGGCGTGGGCGCGCTCAAGGCGCGCGAGTTGGCTTTCGGTCATGACCGGATCTCCTTCGGCATTCTGGTTCAGGCAATGGTGGCGGCGATGCGCGGCGCAAGACGCGCCACCTCGTCAAGCGTTTCGTCGATGGAATGACGCGTGAGTTGACCATCACGCACCACGTGTTCGCCGCCAACGAACACATGGCGTACATCGGATTTGGCCGTCGAATAGACCAGATGCGTGACCGGATCGAACAGCGGCACCGCATGCGGGCGCCTCACATCGACGAGAATCATGTCGGCGAGCTTGCCCGTCTCCAGGCTTCCCAGGCGGTCGCTCGCGCCGAGCGCCCGCGCACCGGTGGTGGTGACCATGGCCAGCGCTTCAATGGTGGAAACCGCATCGGCGCGCTGTGTGGCGCCCTTGTGCAGGGTCGCGGCCATGCGCAGGGCCAGCCACATGTCGAGATCGTTGCCGCTGATCGCCCCGTCCGTGCCGAGCGCCACATTGACGCCCGCCGACAGCATGTCGGGAATGCGGGCGATGCCGGAGGCAAGCTTCAGGTTCGACATGGGATTGTGCGAGACCGTCGCGCCCGTGCGCGCCAGGATGTCGATTTCCTCGTCATCCAGATGGACGCAATGGGCGAGCGTCGCGCGCTCGTCGAGCAGGTCGAGATGATCAAGGTGGCGGATGACCGATCTGCCATAGCGGCCCTGAATGTCATCCTGCTCGGCCTTGGTTTCGGCCGCATGGGTGCTGAACAGGCCGCCATGCCGGTCGGCGATGGCGCGTGCCGCCTTCAGGTTCTCCGGCCCGACCGTATAGGCGCCATGCGGCATGGTCGCCGCGAAGACATCGTCCGCACCGCCGAACGCGGCGAAGAAATCCTCCGCCGCTTTGATGCGGCTGTCGAGATCGCCGCCGGTGACGCCCGGACCGTCGAAGAAGATGCCGCCGGTGGCGACCCGCATGCCCAGTTTGCGCGCGGCGCGCACGGTCTCGCCCGGATACCAGAACATGTCCATGACGCTGGTGACGCCCGACAGGAGGAGTTCGGCGCAGCCGAGAACGCTGCCCAGATAGGACGTTTGCGGATTGAGAATCGCGCCTTCCGCCGTCCACACCTTCTGCAGCCAGGGTTCCAGCGGCAGATCCTCGACCAGCCCGCGAAACAGGCTGTCGGCGGCGTGGCAATGGGCGTTGACCAGCCCCGGCATCAGGATGTGACCGGCGCCGTCGACGACCGTCTTTGCCGATTGGATGGCGGCCGCCAGATCCGCCGAGGCGGCGACCTGTGTGATGCGACCACCTTGCACGGCAACACCACCGTCTTTGATAACGGTGTTCTTGCCGTCGCAGGCAACGACGATGGCGTTTCGGATGACGAGGTCGACGTTCATGAAGCCCCTCCCCTGGCTCGCCTGGCCCGCCACCAGGACAGGACGACCAGCACGACAAGCGTGGCGAGATACGGCATCATGTCGGTGAACTGCTGGGCAAGCCCCAGGCCCTGCACGCGGAAGGACAGGCTGTCGACCGCGCCGAACAGAAGCGCGATGAAGAACAGCGGCCAGGGCCGGCCGCGCGTCAGGAGCACGGCGACGACGGCGATCCAGCCGCGCCCGGCGCTCATGTTCTCGACGAACAGATTGACGTTGGCGATGGAGAGCTGCGCACCACCGAGGCCGCACAGCGCACCGCAGGCGACCAGCGCCAGGAGCTGCACGCGCCGCGGGCTGACGCCGCCGGCGCGCAGGGCGTCGGCATTCTCGCCGGCAGCGCGAATGCGCAGGCCGAGCCGATGCCGGGCCAAGAAGACGTGCAGCAGCGGCACGCAGGCAAGCGCCAGGTAGAACAGGATCGACTGGCCGCTGAGCACCGGCCCGAGAACCGGAATATCCTCGATCAGCGGAATCCGGATGGACCCGAAACCGGCGATGGCCGGGTCGCTGAAAGCGCCGGTCACATTAAAGACGGCGCGCAGCAGGAAGGTGGTGAGGCCGGCTGCCAGGAGGTTGATGGCGATGGAGACGACAATGGCATCGCCGCCGCGCCTGAGGTTGAACTCGGCGAATATCAACCCCATCGTCATGCCGGCCGCCATAGCGACCCCGGCTCCCAGATAGGGTGAGCCGGAAAAGTAGGCCCCCAGCACGGCAGCGAAGGCGCCGGTGAGCAGAAACCCCTCGAGCGCGATGTTGAAGACGCCTGCCCGTTCGCACAGGACTCCGCCCAGCGCTGCCAGCAGGATCGGCGTGACGAAACGCGGTATCGAGGCGGCAAAGGAGGGATCGAGCAACAGCTCAAGCATTGCCGCCTCCTCGCTCTTTCGACGACAGCGCGCCGGAGACGCGGCTGGCGACGAACAGGATGATCACCGCCTGGATCACCAGGGCGATCTCCTTCGGCACGCCGGCGGCGCGCTCCATGCCGGCGGCCCCGGTCTGGACCGCGGCGAAGAAGAAGCCGGACAGCGGCACGGCCCATGGGACCATGCCGACCAGAAGCACGGCGATGATGCCGGTCCAGGCATACAGCGGCTGCACCAGCATGCCGTCGATGTAGCGGTGATGGATGCCGAACACGGCAATCGCCCCGACAAGACCGGCGATGGCGCCACTGATGGCCAGGGTCTGCAGCGTCAGCTTGCGCACCGGCAGGCCGACCGTGCGGGCGAAATCGGCTGAAAGGCCATTCAGCCGCGTGTGGTAGCCGTGTACCGTCCAGTAGCTGTAGACGAGCGCGAAAGCAGTCGCGGCCAGTGTGAACAGAATGCCGATGTCGAGCCGTGTGCCGGGGAAATAGGCGAGCCAGGTCTCCTGCGGCACGAGATGCGACTGGACCATGCCGGACGGCACGTCGCGGAAGGGATGGGCGACCGCATAGGAAGCGATGTAGCGGATCGGATAGTTGAGGAGCAGCGAACCGACCAGCAGAGGCACGCCCATATAAAGCTGCAGAACGCCGGCGATGAGCGCCCAGAGCGCGCCGGCCAGCATCGCCGCCAGAATGGCAACCACGAGAACGACGAGGGGCGGTCCCGGCAGGAGAGTGGCCACCAGCGCGGCGACCAGCCCGCCGGCGACGAGCTGCCCCTCGCCGCCGATGTTGAACAGGCCGGCGCGAAAGCTCAGCATCACCGAAATCGCCATGCCGGTGATCAGCGCCGTGCGGCTGAGCGTCGCCATCAGATAGGCGTGGCGGCGGCCGCCAAAGGCGCCTTGCAGGAAACCCGAGATCGCCTCGCCGAAGGGCGCGCCGACGAACAGGAGCAAGGCAAAGATGATGGCGGCGATCCACAGGACCGTGAAGGCCCAGGGCAAGACCGCGCGCATTGTGCCGTTGGCGAACTTCATCACGCGACCTTTCCCAGCGCATCGGCCGCACGCGACGTCATCAGCGCACCGACCCGCTCGCGGCTGGCCTCGCCGCCCGCCACTTCACCGGAGACCCTGCCGTCATACATGACCAGGATGCGGTCGGACAACGCGATCACCTCGTCGAGCTCGGTGGAGATCAGCAAGATGGCGTGGCCCGCATCGCGCATGCGCATCAGCTCGCCGTGGATGAAATCGATGGCGCCGATGTCGACCCCCCAGGTGGGATTCTCGGCGATCACCAGCGGCGTGCTGCGGCCGAGCTCGCGGCCGACGACCAGCTTTTGCTTGTTGCCGCCCGACATGGTCGCGGCGGCGGCGCGCGGGCCGGCAACACGGATGCGGTAATTGTCGATCAGCGCCCGGGCGAACCGCGCCATCGCCGAATGCCTGAGGAACGGTCCGATGGTGAAGGATTTGCGGTCGTCGCGCCCGGCATTGGCGTTTTCGGTGACCGACGCGCCCAGCGCCAATCCCATGCGCTGGCGATCCTCGGGAATATAGCTCAGGCCGAGACGGCGGCGCGCGCCGACATCGCGCTTTTCGATGCGCTGGCCGCACAGGCTGATGGCGCCGGAGCGCAGCCGTTCAAGACCGGTCAGCGCACGGACCAGCTCGGCCTGGCCGTTGCCGCTAACGCCGGCAATGCCGACGATCTCGCCGGCGCGCAGATCGAAGGAAATCGGCCCCACATCCTGACCGCGCCGGGGCACGGTCAATGCGTCGACCGCCAGCACCACGTCACCCGGCTCCTGCGCCTTGCGGATGCGGGGCGCCGGCAATGCACCGCCGACGATGCCACGGGCGATCTCTTCCTTGGAGGTCTCGGCAAGCGGCGAGGACGCCACAAGGCGGCCGGCGCGCATGACACTCACCCGGTCGGCGATCTCCACCACCTCGTCCAGCTTATGGGTGATGAGGACGATTGCCTTGCCGGCGGCGCGGAAGCTGCGCAGCGTGTCGAACAGGCGGTCCTTTTCCTGCGGCGTCAATACGGCGGTCGGCTCGTCGAGGATGAGCAGATCCGCCTCGCGGTAAAGAACCTTGAGAATTTCCACCGCCTGGCGCTCGCCGACCGAGAGACGGCCAAGTTGCCGGTCGAGATCGATGGAGACGCCGTGGCTTTCGGCGATCGCGTCAAGCCTGGCGCGCGCGCCGGCGAAATCAACGAAGCCGAAGCGGCCGACCGGTTCGGCGCACAGGACGATGTTTTCCAGCACCGACATGGAATCCTGCAGCATGAAATGCTGATGCACCATGCCCAGCCCGGCGCGGATCGCATCCTGCGGCGAGGCCCAGCGACGCTCCACGCCGTCGATGGCGATGGTCCCTTCGGCAGGCGTCACCAGGCCGAACAGCATGTTCATCAAGGTCGACTTGCCGGCGCCGTTCTCGCCGACCAGGGCATGAATCTCGCCCGGCTCGATGCCGAGCGAAACCTGGTTGACGGCGGTCACCGGGCCGAAGCGGACGGTTACCCCGCTGAGAGCAATGCGCATCGCCTGAACCCGTCCCGAAGCCCGCTACTTGGCGAACATCGGGTCTTCCAGCTTCAGCGAACCGTCCTTGATGCTGTCGGCCACCTCGCGCATCTTCGCCGCCACCTCCGGATGATCGGCGATCAGGCAGCCGCTATCGGCGATCTGGTCTTCCTGCAGCGCCATGGCCGACATGCCGCCTTCCTTCAGGCCGAGCGCCATGGTGACGCTCTTTTCGCCATCGAGGATCGCGCCGATGGCCTGCACCATGGCGGTGTCGACCTGCTTCAGCGTCATGTCGACGATGTGGCCCGGCGCATTGGGACACTGGTTCACATCGACCGAGAACGCCTTGAAATTCTTTTCCTTGGCCGCTTCGAAGACACCGAAATCGCCGCCTGCCGTGGCGGTGAAAATCAGGTCGGCGCCGGCGGCATGCATCGCCACCGCCTGTTCCTTGGCGCGCACCGGATCGGCAAACGGGTTTTCGCCGCCGACCCAGCGGATATCGACGGATGCATCCGGCTTCACCGACTTCACGCCTTCGGCATAGCCGTCCGTGTAGCGGTGCAGGAAGGGGATATCGAGCGCGCCGACGACGCCGACCTTGTCGGTCTCGGTCAGCAGGCCGGCGGCAACACCCATCAGATAGCTGGACTCATACTCGCGGAAGACCGCGCAATGGACGTTTGCCGGGCGGTCGTCGATGCACTGGTCGATGATGAGGAACTGCGTGTCGGGCGCGGTCGGCGCCACCTGCTTGATGATGTCATTGAACTCGAAACCGAGCATGACGACGATGTCGGCGCCTTCATTGACCGCCGCATTGACATTCTCCAGGCGGTCGGCCGCCGTGCGGCTCTCATAGGTCTCGACATCGGCGCCGTATTTCTCACCGGCCGCCTGGATCCCCGACTGGCCCATCTTGAGGAAGGCGTTGACGCCGATCGCGTCGGGCGAGACATAGACGAAGAATTTTTCCGCCGCCGCTGCCGGCATCGTGAAAACCGTCGCGCCAAGAAGACCCGCCGCCAACCAATTCCGCCAAATCCGCATCAACGCCACTCCCTGTTGCGCCCGGGTTGCACCCGGTGATCAAGCCCGGCATTGTGGAGCACCGGCGCGCCTTTGACAATTGTCAGCAACGCTGATCATTGTGGAAGATGCTGCAAATGAGGGCTGAAATGCTGCCGGATTGGTTTGTCGAGAACACGGGTCAGGAGGAATTCTGGACCGATGAGCGCTGCTACATCACCGAGTTGATGAACACGCCCGCCTCGCCCGAGACATCGCTGGCGATCGCCAGGGTGGAACCCGGCGTGACGACCCAGTTGCACAGGCTTGCCGGCATCTGCGAACGCTATGTGGTGCGCAAGGGCGAAGGGATCGTCGAGATCGACGGGGTACGGCAGCAGCTCGGGCCGGGCGACCAGGCGGTCATTCCAGCCAATGCCGCGCAGAGGATCACCAACACGGGCGATGGCGACCTGGAATTCTACTGCATCTGTACGCCGCGCTTCGTGCCGGACAGCTACATCGATCTTGAGAGATGAGGGTGGTCCCCTCGTCTCGGCTGCGATGGCGCTGGCTGCGCGATATCATCGCATGCATGAACCGGCCCGCCATCAATCGCCCAAGCTGGACCAGTGGATGACGGGCCGGCGCACTCTATCTCTGGCGAAGCAGACCTCTCCATAGTTCCCCCCAAGCCTGCCTCACGGCAGCATTTCGCGGATCTTGTAGGCCACCTCGGTTCGATTGGTGGCGTTCAATTTCTTCATGATGTTGCGGATGTGAACCTTGACCGTGCTTTCGCAAAGCTGGAGTTCATAGGCGATGATCTTGTTCGCCTTTCCCCGCCGCAGCGCTTCGGCCACCTCGGCTTCGCGCGCCGTGAACAGATTGCCCAGTCCGACGACCCGGCTGCTGGTGGAGTTGATCACCTCGCGCATCGCCAGGACGCCGCTGGCCGGCACGAACACCCCGCCGGCACGGGCGAGCAGAATGGCTTCGGCGGCAACGCCGACGCCGACATTGCTTGGGATGTATCCCCTCGCGCCTGCCTCCAACGCCTTGAGTATCTGTCCGAGATCGTCGGAATCGGCGATGACCACGACGGGCTGGTCGGCGAACTCCTCCACGAGTTCCTGAATCTCGCCACCGACGCCCTGGTCGCTTATTTTCCGGCTTCCGGCGATCAGCAGGACGGCCGCTGGCTGCCGCGGATCGCCGCGCTTGTGCCAATCCGCGGCCGAACTGACCGCGACAATGTCGAGCGACGGATCCTGTGTGATCAGGCTGCGCGCCAGGCACTCGCGGTCAAGCACTCTGGGGTCGATCAACAAAACCATATCACGTTCGGCCTCGTCGATGTCCTCTTCCCAGACCGGATCATTGACGGCGAGAACGCCGTGATCAGAGGAATTTATGATCGCTTTCAGGCCGATGTTTTCCTGTGGTGCTTTTATCTGTTGCATAATTCACGCTCCCCAACTCGTACTGGAATTCGAATTTCCCCAACGTACAAGCACGAGCGAATCATCTATATTCTGGTATTGTTTTTTGACGCACTCGATCTTGTTCGCCGACCATCGGTCGGCGCAATGGTTTTCATGCCGCAAAGCGCCATGACCGGCCATCACTTGGATAATCATTATCGTCATATTTGGGGATAAATTGCATTAACATGGATCAATACATTGGAAGATTAATCATTTAGTGATATATGCGCAGTTTATAAAACCTTAGGTTGTATTTTTACTCAACACATACCTTCTTTGACAGGCGTCATTAACGATATTGCGTTTGATTCTTTACTGACGACACAAACAAACGCCTACTCGACGTTTAACGCAAGATACGATCCGTCGAAGCCCACCATTTCAATCAGACGCTGCCGGTCCTGGAATTCCACGACGCCTCCACGAAACGACACGTAGCCTGCTTCACGCAGCTTTCTCAGGACACGGTTGACGTGAACCACGGAAAGCCCGAGGGCATCGCCCAGATCCACCTGCGTCAACGGACACGAAAAACAAGCGGTGCCACCGTTCTCGCGCACGCCGACGCGGTGCGACAATTCAAGAAGGAGATGCGCCACGCGCTCCACCGCGCCGCGACGGCTTATGCTGACAAAGTGCTCGGCCGTGCGTGCATAACGCCGGGCCATGCCCTTGAGGACGAACTCACGCACGCGGCGAGGAAACGTCGACAGATTTTCATAGATCGCGCCGGGAAACTCGAACAAGGTCACAGGCGTCAGCGCCATCATCACCTCGCGGGTCCACTCCGTCGATCCCAAAGTGATCACATCCCCGCTCAGCGAGAAATCGACAACCGTGCGCGAGCCGTCGGTCAGTTCCTTACCGCACGAGACCCAGCCGGAAATGATGAGCAAGACCGCGCGTCGCCGATCATCACTGTCGGCAATCGTCGTGCCGGCGGAGTAGACCCGTTTCTTTAGATCAACGCCACCAAGCTTGCGCACGCCGAGCCCGAGCAGACCCGGGGCCGCCTCGGATTCAAGATAGTGCAAAATCTCTCTGAAACTCCCCGCACCGCTAGCCAGCATACCCTCGGCCCCTTCGCCCTCCCCCTTTTTATCTTTAGACCCCGCAGCGATTTCTGTTTCGATCACCAGGCCCTCCATGGCCGGTCTCCCTGATCGATTTGTCGTCAACGTCGAAACGTGGCAATTGGTTCCACCAAACTATAAATCGCGTCACATGAATATAGAAAACTCTAAAATCAATCTTTGTGATAAACAATAGAAAATAAGTATAATTGATATATATTCTTTTCAATATAAAATAATTAATTGAGAATTTTATTGATTTACTCAAATCAATTATTCTCACCAGTTTGTGAACTCAGCCCCTCTCTTACGGAAGGCAGCCTCATAATCTCTTGAGAGTTCCGCCCGAAATCGAGCGTCAAACTCTGGCGACCAGGCGGCGGGACACCCTGGTGCGTGCCAGCAGCCTGCGTGCGGGCTTTGACCAAGGCCGCCGGCCGTTTTTTTGCCGGTGTCGATGGACGAGCCGCGCGCACGAGAGGCGGCGGCTCGTCTCCGATCTGGCGGATGGCGACGCCGGCTACGGCGCCCTTCGGCTGAACCTGCTCGATCGATAGAAAATCCTCCTGCACGGACAGCGCGCGCTCTTGCGCGCCCGTTTCCCCGGCACTCAGCAAAGCCTGCGCGGCAATCGCCAGGAAGAAAGTCGGGACTCTCCGATTGGCACGCGTCTCCATGGATCACCGTCCGCATCTCGGCAAACTCCAAACTTAACGCGACAATGCTGCCCGACAATTCACCTAATGGCTAGGTTGCGCCGCTTCGATTCCTCCAATGGGAGGCGGTGGCTTCATCCACTTATCAAGTTTGATTACCGGCATTGAGGTATTGATCAGCACTATGGCGGGCGGCTCGGCATCCGGGTGCTGAGCCTACCTCCATGCCCGTGTAATTTGACTGACGCCTATTCAATTGAACCAAATTGTTTCGCCCATCGGCCTTCACTAGCGTTCATGCAGGCGGGTCTCACACGCTTGTTTCACCCGTCTTTTCAAGAAAATTTTCTCAGGGAGACACCACATGAAACGCTTTCTTTTAACCACCTCCGCATTTGCCCTCATGTGCGGCGGAGCCTTGGCTCAAACCGCGACCGCAGGCGTCGGCTCATCGGCGATCAACACGGATGATTCCGCTTCCACGACCATTGCCGGCGAAGCCGCATCGGCAGTCGGCGACAATGGCGGCGTCGGGCTGAACGAGGCACGCGCCGCGGCGAATGTCGGCGACGGCGTGATCGTCAACACCGACGGCAACCAGGTGGGCCCCAACAACATCGGCTCGGCCGACATCACCTCCGGCGGCTTCTTCAACTCCAATGTCCAATTCCAGCTCGGCAACGGCAATATGGCGATCAACCAGCAGATCGGCACGCAACAGGAATCGGGCACGCTGCAGATCGGCGACAACAACACCGCGCTGATCAGCCAGCAGGATTCAGCCAATGAGGGCGCCATCGCCCAGGTCGGCAACAGCAACAATGCGGCGATCGTCCAGGACGGCGTCGACAATGGCGGAGCGATTGCCCAATTGGGCAACAGCAACACATCGTTCGGCCTGCAGGTCGGCGGCGAAGACAACTACATGGCCTCATCGCAGGTCGGCAACAACAACAGTTCCGTCATCTTCCAAGATGGTGAGAACAACACCGCAGCCTCGCTGCAGGAGGACAATGGCAACCAGTCCTTCATCTCGCAGGGCGGCGGAACGACCGTCTCGCTCGCCGCCATCAACGGCATGGTGTTCGGCGGAAGCCTGCCGGCCGGCGCTTCCATCAGCGGCAGTGGCATTGCTTCGCTCGGTTCGACCAACAACGCCGCAGCCAACCTGCAACTTGGCAATGGCAACCGCAGCGCCATCCTGCAGACAGGCAACGGTAATTCGGCGATCAACTACCAGAACAGCCGCTGAACCCGCTGCAGACAAGCGCGCGGGAGGGCACCCACGCCCTTCCGCAATCAGGGAGGTCGCAATGCTCCGCATCGTCCTGGTTCTGTGTACGCTGGCCGGGCTGTCCGCCGGGCTGGCGCTAGCGGACGAAGACGCGGTGCATTGCGACATCCGCTTTGAAAAATCCGGCGGGCTGACGACCATCACCGGGCTTGCCGGAGGAAAGGCGGGGCTTGCCGGCCGCTACAGGCTCGACGCGCAGATCGTCAACGGCTCCAATCGCTCCCTGTCGCGCCAAGGCGGGGCGTTCGTGATCGAATCCGATGGCGGGCCGTCGATTGTTTCGCGCATGGCGGTGTCGGCAGCGCCCCGGGCGCGCATCGAGGTCGAACTGAGGCTTGAAAGCGGCGCAGAGAACGCCACCTGCCGCTCGACGACATTGTGAGTGAACCGGGGTGATTGAACCCGAGACCAGTACGGCAGAGGAAAAGGCCAGGCAGATGAGAATGATGACGAGACGATGCCTTCGACCCGTACTGCTGGGACCGGTGCTGCTGGCCATCCTGACCGGTGGCAGTTGGCCCGTTTTTGCCGAACCCCTATCCTTCCAGGTCGACAATGCGAGCGTCGAGCAGATCGTCGCCGGCCAGCAACAGCGCAACTATGAGCCGTTCGCCGGCATTCTCGACCCGGCTGCCTTGACCGACGCCGGCAGCAGCGTCGTCATCCTGCAGCGCGGCGAGAACAATGCAGCGGCAAGCCATGTCCGCAACAGTCCGGGCGCGGGCATCGCCACGCTGCAATTCGGCGCGCAGAACAACGCCATCGCGACGATCGACAATTCACCCGGCAGCGTCATCGGCCAGGTGCAGATCGGCGACGGAAACACCTCAATCGCCGCCATCGTCGGCGGCGCCGGCAACACGCTCGCCACCGCGCAGATCGGCAATGGGCTGGGCGCTCTGGTCGGACTCGTGAACTCCCAGGACACGGTCGTCACCTACGGCCAGGCGGGCCAGAACTACAATGGCGGTGTGGTCATCAAGAACGCGCCCCCCGGCACACGCATCAAGATCAACTGAGAATGGAAGAGGAACCGAGATGTCCCGAAGATTGCATCTAAAACCGCTCCTGCCGCTGTCGTTCGCCGCGCTGCTCGCGGCCATGTCCGGCGTCCAGGCGGGGCAGCTCATCTACAGGTCCGGCGATCCCTCCTTCGGCGGCTCGCCGTTGCTCGACGAATTCCTGCTCAACCTGGCGGACATCCAGAACAAGCACAAACCGTCCGGCGGCGGCAGCGGCGGCCCACCCAGCATCAATTTCCCACCCATCACCATCGATCTCGGCGGCGCTACAGACGCGGCAACCAACAATCCCGCATTGAACCAGACCAATAGCGGGGTCGTTCCTTCCGAGTAAAAGACTGCGCAAACACAAGCCGGGGGAAAACATCATGTCGAGCCGAAGCCATCACCGTTTCCTGCGTAGGGCTGCCGGCTTGGGTCTGGCGCTGGGGCTTGCCGCGTTGGCAGGCTGCCAGACGCCGGGCGGCAAGGACGACATCCTCATTCAACCCGCCGCGCTGACGCCGAGGACCGAGGTCGGCTACAAGCTCAGCGCCCTGCCCCCGCCGGCCAAACGGATCGACGTGGCGGTCTACGAATTCGCCGACAAGACCGGCCAGCAAAAGCCGGAGGACAATTTCGCCCAGTTCTCCAAGGCGGTGACGCAAGGCGCCGGCGACATCCTGATCGACGTGCTGAAGGAAACGGGCAGCGGCGCCTGGTTCAACGTGGTCGAGCGAGTCGGGCTGAAGAACCTGCTCAACGAGCGCAACATCATCGACCAGACGCGCAAGGCCTATCTGGGCGCCAATGGATCGCAACTGCCGGCTTTGCGCTTTGCCGGGCTGATCCTCGAGGGCGGCATCGTCGATTTCGACACCAACGTCATCACCGGCGGCCTCGGCGCGCGCTATCTCGGCATTGGCGGCAACGCCGAATACCGGCGCGACGTGATCACCGTCGCCCTGCGCGCCGTCAGCGTCGGCACGGGCGAGGTCTCCGAATCCGTCACCACCACCAAGACCGTCTATTCGGTCCTGCTGCGCGGATCGGTGTTCAAGTTTGTCGCCATCGACGAGATCCTTCAGGCCGAGGCCGGCTTCACCCGCAACGAGCCGGTCGGCATTGCCGTGCGCCAGGCGATCGAACTGGCCGTCTACAGCCTGATCGTACGCGGCGCGCGCAACGGCTTGTGGCAGTTCAACGATCCCAATCTGCAGAACGAGCTGATCCAGAAGTTCCACAAGACCTATGTCGCAGCGGCAGTTCCAGAACCCAGTTGAGTGGGAAGGATGATGGCCACCACAGCACTCCGAGCGTCTCTGCCGCTTTTCCTGCTGGGGCTGCTCGCCTCGGGCGTGGCCGGCGCGCAGGAGACGGCGCAGTTCGCCGAGCCGCAGAGCCGCCAGGCCTATGGCGACTGGCTGCTGGAATGTTTCGGCAAACCGGACGAGACGCAATCCTGCCAGCTCTACCAGCGCATGCTGGTCAATCAGGGCCAGGCGATCGCCATGGTGACGGCGCTGGCGTTCGACGCCGAAAGCGGCAAGGCCCGGGCGCAGATCGCCCTGCCGCTCGGCATCGACCTGTCGCGTGGCGCGCGCTTCGTCGTCGATCAGGGCGACGCGTACTATTTCCCCATCAGCCGCTGCACCTTCCAGGGCTGCCTTCTGGAAAGCCTGTTTCCCGATGAACTGACGGAGCATATGCGCAAGGGCACCAACGCCTCGATCATGGTGGTCAGTCCCGGCCAGGGCGATTTCACCATTCCGCTGTCGCTCAATGGGTTTGCGCCTGCCTATGCCGAGATTTTCAACCCGCCTGCAACGGCTAGCGCCCAGCCGTCGACACCCGACCGGCAGACCACCGGCTCGACCCCGACGCCGCGCCCTGGAACGACGCGCTAGATCGTTTCACGTCCTGACGGAAGCGTACCCCACCGTCGTCATCCCAGCTCTCCCTGCGGTCGGCCGGGATGACGAGCGAAAGCTCACATCTAGACCTGTTCGACAAACGCAGGCTCAACGGCAGCGGCCAGGTCGCGCGCGAGCAGCGCCACGGCGGCGCGCGCCTCGATGAAATGCCGGGCATGGGCCTCTTCCGCAATGCCGTCGCGCATGGCAGCCAGAATGCACCCGCCGATCTGCTCGACGCCCACACCCTTGCCCGACAGAAAGAACCGCTCGCGGCCGACGGCGCGAAAGAAGCTCTCGACCTTCCGGTCCCATCCGAAGCCGACATGCGGCACCGCCAGCGCGTAGGCGACAATGCAAGCATGCAGCCGGTGCGCGGCGACCGCGTCGAACGTGCCGATCAAAGCCACGAGATCCTCCGGCGTGCGCGGCGGCGGCGCAACGGTCAGTCCAGGCAGCCTGGCTGCGCCGGCCGGCAGTTTCCTGGCGATGCTTTCCAGGAAGCGCTGATCCTCGGTCGCGCCATTGGTGAACAAGGTGACGCGGCAACCGGCTTTCGAAAGCCAGCGGACCAGCGCGCCATATTGCGCGGCCTTCAACAGCGGGATGGACCCACGACCGCCCTCGCTGTGACGGCGCAAGATCACCGGATGGGTGACGCAGATGCCGATCATCGGCGCCCCCCGCCCACCGCCCGGCTGCGGCGCGGCGATCAGGTCGCGCGCCAGCAGGCCAGGGTCGGGAAGAATTTTCGCCGAGCGCCAGCCGTCAAAATGGCGCCGCCAATTGTCGCCGGCCGCCTTGTCGCGCACCGAGAGGTGAAACACTTTGCATGCCCGGATCTGGCCGAACAGCGTTTGCGCGCGCTTCGACCAGTGCCCGCCGACACCGACGGCGAACACGCCGACCGGTCGTCGCACCTGTCGCGCGCATTCGAGAACCGCGCCGACCTTCAGCGGAAAGTTGAGGTCGTCGTCCTGGAACAGATTGCCGCCGCCGATCACCACCGCATCGGCCGCCGCGATGCGCGGCAACCACGCTTTTTTCAGGAGGTCCAGGCGGCGAGCAAGCGCCCGCTCAACGAGCAGGCGGCGTATGCCGGAGGGCAGCCATCCGAGCATCGTCAAGGCCAGCCGGCGCCTATCGCCGGCCCCATCGTAGGTTTCACGACCGGCAAGGTCGATGGTTTCCACCGTCAGTTCGGGCGCTGCGCGGCGCAAGGCGTTCTCCAGGCATAAAGCGAGGATCCCGTCTCCCAGATTGGGGCTGTAACGGACGTTGAAGACCAGCACTTTCACTGTGCTGCCTCCGCCTTTGCGGTTGGCCCCGCGCCGGAAAAGACGGGCTGCCGCCCGAACGATGCGATTGCACCGGCCAGCACATAGAACAAAAGACCCAGATCATAGACCGTGCCGGAGACCATCGCCTCACACAGCCCGGCCACCAGACCAGCCTTGGCAGCGCGGACAGTAGCCGTCTCGAAAGCGCCCTTGCCGCCGCGCTGGAGGAGGAGCGAGCCGATGAACAGGACAAACAGGGCCGCGCCCACAATGCCGACATTCGACAACAGGACCAGTGCATAACTTGACGCGCGCGCGCTGCCGAGACCGGCGCCCAGGCCCCATGTGTCCTGGAAGACCTGGAACGCCACGGCATTCCACATGAACCGTTCGCGACCGGACTGGCTGTCGAGCTTCGAAAACAGCATTTCGTCGAGAAACGATTGAATCTCCTGCACCAGACCCGGAGCCATCACGACACACAACAGGAAGACAAGCGGCACCAGCACAACAACGCTCATCAGGAATGCCGGGCGACTGACGGGGTGGGGTCCGGTCGACGCCGGCACGGACCTGGCGAAAAGGAACACCAGCACCACGGCAAGGCTGACCAGCGCTGTGCTCGACGTGGACAAGAGCAAAGCCAGCAAGAGGAGGCCGCCGAGTATGCCGGTGGAAAGCGGCCGAACCCGATCGAGCCAGAGGCTGGCAATGAATGCAAACAGGACGATGGTGTAGCCGGCGAAGGCCGAGGCTTCGGGAAACGTGCCGGAAATGCGCTTGAAGCCGGCTTTCTCCGAGCCGGTCAGCAGGGCGTAGTTCGCCGTGCGGATGAAATCGAAGAGATAGGCCGTGCCTGAATAATAGGTCACCACATCGAGCAGCGCGAAGACGAGGTTGAGCGCTCCAACGATGAACATCGCCTTGACGAGATCGGATGAAGCGCCGCCGCGCCGCAAATACGCGAAAGTGAAGGCGAAACAGAACAGGCCTCCCAGCGCGTAGACCGACTGGGTGATGTTGTTGGTCGAGAACGACAAGGGGACCAGGTTGATGGCGCTGCGGCCGAAGGGCGAGCGCAGAACCGTCATGGTCTCGGTCTCGCCCGCCAGCAGGCGCGGTAGGAATACAGCCGTCAGAACGGCATAAACCGTCAGAAGAAGCAGCCAGAATCCAGCGGATGTGCCTGTCACCGAAGCCAGCACCGGCCTTTCGCCAAAGGCCTTGAAAAGGCGCAGGCAATAGAAGGCGAGGAGCAGGCTCGGCACCAGAACGGACGCGCCGCCGAGGCTCGGCAGGCTGAGAGCAGCGGCGGCACCGAACAGCGTCGAGAAAACGATGACATGGAAGGCCCAGCGCATCGGCGCCATCAGCGTCACCGCCCCCAGGATCATCGCGACAATGCCCAGCAACTCGATGCGCATGGCGTTTCGGCGCTCCCTGTCAACGTCTTCGTGGCATTGGCATGGCAAACGCTAGCACGGTGCGGTGGGAGCGTCGTTCCACCCACGGATACACCTTAAGGACTAATGGCGGGCATGTTGGACGAATTCATCCTCTGCAAGGCGCATGGTATGGTCGTTTCAGGAGGTGGCCTTGGCCTGTATTCCTGTTAACGGCCAGCCCGGGCATTCGGGTGCGATGCGCCGCATCGTCGCGGCTGGCATTACTCTTGCCGCCCTTTTTCTTCTGACCGCGCTCAGCCCGCCAAAGGCCGCGGAAGCACCGCAGGACCGGCTCAATCTCGAGCAGATGTCGCTCTCCTTCGACGAGGATTTCACCACGCTCGACGTCTCCGCCTGGGGGCCGGGCACGCGCTGGATCGCCCACACGCCCTGGTCGGGGGATTTTGGCGGCGCGCGCTTCGCCAACCCGCACGAGGGCTTCCCGTTCCGTGTCGAGGACGGTGTGCTGCGCATCGAGGCGCGGCGCGACAAGGAGGGCGAATGGCAATCCGGCCTGCTTGCCTCGGTCGACCCGAAGGGCGATGGGTTTGCCCAGCAATATGGATACTTCGAGATGCGCGCGCGCCTCCCCGAGGGGCCGGGCGTGTGGCCGGCATTCTGGCTGATCGGCAAAGACCGCTCCAAGGCGACCGCCGAGATCGATGTTCTCGAGTATTACGGCGACAAGCCGGGCGGATACTCCTCGGTCGTGCATGTGTGGCATCGCGATGGGCGGCACACGTCGCAGTACAACCGCAACGAGGTGTTCGGCACGGGCTCCGAAGCGGCCAAGCCCGGCGAGTTTCACACCTACGGCGTCAGGGTCGACCGCGACTGGATCCGCATCTATTTCAACCGCGCCTTCGTCTGGAAAACCGAGACGCAGCCGGAACACCGGCAACCGCTCTACATTCTTCTCAACCTGGCGCTGGTCGATGGCGCGACGAAGGAAGAGGCGCCGGACCCGTCCCACATGTTCGTCGATTACGTGCGCGCCTACCGCCTCGACTGACTGGCCCGCCCCGAGCCGCCCGCGGGCTTTCTCTAATGCTTTGGGATAGGGCGGTCGACCACCGCAAAGCTGGTCTCGCCGAATGGGCTAGGGCCGTGCAGGGATAGGCCGTCGGGGGGAAAGCCGCCTCATCCACATGGCCATCTGTTTCTTTTCGCAGGCGCGTGAAATCCTTCCTGCACAAGGCATGGGAAGCCATTGACCTCCCCGCGCTTCATCCAGAAAATGGCAACATTTTCAAATACTTCAAAGACAGGCGCGGATCACGTTTCGGGTGGGACCTCGGCATGAACAGGACGCAGCGGCAGTCGGACTTTTCGAGTGAACCATCACCACGTCACCTCTCCGGCACCGAAGCGCCCCAGAAAGCACCCAGAGGTTACGATCGCAACGCAACGCTACACGGCATCGTTGCGCAGATGGCGCTCGAACAGCCGGACGCCATCGCCATCCAGTTCGACGATCTCCGTCTCACCTATGGCGAGCTCGACCGGCAGTCATCGCTCCTGGCGCATGAGCTGATGCGGCTCGGCGTGGTGAAAGGCGATATTGTCGGCCTGTTGCTGCCACGAGCGCTGAAGACCCTGATCGCCAAGCTGGCGATCCTCAAGGCAGGCGCGGCCTACGCGCCCTTCGATCCCGCCTATCCGGCCGAGCATCTTGCCTACATGATCGGCGATTGCGCGCCGCGTGTCATCCTGACCGAGCGCGGCAACGCGGATATCCTGCCGCCGGCGGCCACCGATCATTGCCGCCAGGTGGATCTCGATGCCGCGCTTGCCGCTCTGCCGGATGTGGACGCGCCGGCGCCCGACATTGCCACCGATGGCGGCGATGCGGCCTACATCATGTACACGTCCGGCTCGACCGGCCGCCCGAAGGGCGTCGTCATTCCGCATCGCGGCATTGTGCGCCTGGTACGGGCGCAGAACTACATCCACTTTCACCCGGACGACGTCGTGCTGCACACGGCGACGATCTCCTTCGATGCCGCCACCTTCGAAATCTGGGGCGCGCTGCTCAATGGATGCCGGCTGGTGGGCATTGGCGAGCGCACGCTTTCGCTGCCGCGCATCACGCAGGTGATCGCCGACAATTCCGTCTCGGTCATGCTGCTCACCACCGGGCTGTTTCATCTCCTCGTCGACCATCACGGGCCGCGGCTGTCCTCGCTGCGGCATGTCCTGTTTGGTGGCGAGGTGGCGTCCGTCGATCATGCGAAACGCTTTCTCAGAACGCATCCGGGCTGCATCCTGACCAACGCCTACGGCCCGACCGAAGTCACGGTGATGGCCTCGGCCTTCGCGGTCTCAACGGATTTCGCCGATGCTGACATGCCGATCGGCCATTCCATCGCCCACAGCCGCGTCCACATCCTCGACGATGGGCTGGCAGAACTGCCGGCCGGCGTCGAGGGGCAGCTAGCCGTTTCCGGCGACGGCCTCGCCATCGGCTACCTGAACCGGCCCGAACTGACGGCCGAACGCTTCGTGACGATCCGCACGTCGGCGGGAGAAGCGATGCGTTGCTATCTCACCGGCGACGTCGCGGTGATGGATGAGAATGGCCTGCTGCGCTTCAAGGGCCGCCGCGACCGGCAGATCAAGATCGACGGCAAGCGCATCGAGCTGGACGAGATCGAAGCGGCGCTGCGGCGCGACGGGCGCCTTTCCGATGCCGTCGTCCAATGCCATCAGTCCGGCAGCGCCAAGCGGATCGTTGCTTTCCTCAAGCCGCAGGCGCCCGCCCTGGACGGCGAACTGCCGTTTGCGGCGGCCGTTCTGGCAAGCCTGAAAGCCGTTCTTCCAGCGCATATGATTCCAAGCAAGGCGATCGTCCTCGACACGTTCCCAATGAATCCCGCCGGCAAGGTGGATCGTTCACGTCTCACCCTGCCCGACATCTCCTCCCCCGCCAAGGCACCGGAACGGGCGCAAGGAACCGTGGCGATCATCGCCGGGCTGTGGGAACAGGTCCTTGGCGCGAAGGACATCGGGGCGGAGCAGAATTTCTTCGATCTCGGCGGTACGTCGATGCAGTTGATGCGCATCCATGCGGCGCTGGAACAAGCGCTTGGCCGCGCAATCGACGTGGTCGCCGTGTTCGAGCATCCCAACATCGGCAGCCTGGCGCGCTTTCTCGACGCCAGAGCGGGCGACACGGTTGCCGCGCCTGCCATCCGTATGCGCGCCGAAATGCAAAGAAAGCGGATGAGCCAGTTGCGTCGGAGCCAGCGATGACCGAGCAAGCGCGACCCGACGATGCGACCGATGCCCTGGACGAAGGGATCGGCAGCATTGCCATCATCGGCATGGCCGGCCGTTTTCCCGGCGCGGCTTCCGTAGACGAACTCTGGGAGATGATCCGCGAGGGACGGCATGCCTTTCGCCGGTTTCAGCCGGATGAAATCGACGATGCCTTCGAGGATGCGGTGCGCGCGTCGAAGGATTATGTGGCGGCGCGGCCGCATCTCGACGATGTCGGCCTGTTCGATGCCGAGTTCTTCGGCATGTATCCGCGCGAGGCCGCGCTCATCGATCCCCAGTTCCGGTTGTTTCTGGAGATATGCTGGGAAGCGCTGGAAGGCGCCGGCTGCGATCCCTTCCGCGCGCCGGCATCGATCGGCGTCTTCGCCGGTTCGGCGATGGGCACCTACCTGATCAACAATGTGCTGTCCGACCGGGTCAAGGTGGAGCAGTTCACCTCAAACTACCAGGTCGGCATGTTCTCGGAGCTGATCGGCTCGGTCAACGACACACTGGCGACGCGGGTCGCCTACAAGCTGAACCTGCGCGGTCCCGCCTTCACCATCCAGTCGGCCTGCTCGACCTCGGCGCTGGCCGTCACGCAAGCCTGCCAGACCCTCTTGACCTATGGCTGCGACATGGCGCTGGCCGGCGGCGTGTCGATCACCTTTCCGCAAAAGCGCGGCTATCTCTACCAGGAAGGCGGGATGGTCTCGCCGGATGGATTCTGCCGGCCGTTCGACGCCGATGCGGCAGGCACGGTGTTCGGCAGCGGGGCGGGCGTTGTGCTGCTCAAGCGGCTCGAAGACGTGCTCGGCGACGGCGACATGATCCACGCCGTCATCCGCGGCTATGGCGTCAACAATGACGGCGCCGACAAGGTCGGCTACACCGCGCCAAGCGTTTCAGGCCAGTCCGAAGCCATTGCCGCGGCGCATGCCAGCGCCGGCATCGATCCGGCGACGATCGGCTATGTCGAATGCCATGGCACGGCGACACCGCTTGGCGATCCGATCGAATTCAGCGGCCTGACCAAGGCGTTCGGCGCGGTGGCGGACAAGGGTTTTTGCGCGCTCGGCTCGGTGAAGGGAAATTTTGGTCATCTGGACGCCGCCGCGGGCGTCGCCGGGCTGATCAAGGCCGCGCTGGTGCTGCGCCACCGGCAGATTCCGCCCGTGGCGAATTTCGTCGCACCGAACCCGCACATCGACCTCGACGACAGCCCGTTCAGCATTCCGCGTCAGCTCAGCGACTGGAACACGGATGGAACGCCGCGCCGCGCCGGCGTCAGCTCGTTCGGCGTCGGCGGAACGAATGTGCACCTGGTGCTGGAGGAAGCCCCGCCCGCCGCCCCGCTTGCCGAGGATGATGGCAACGCGGTGCATATCCTGCCCTTGTCGGCGCGCAACGAAGCGGCGCTCACCGCCATGCGCGAAAACCTGGGCGCTGCATTGCGCAATGGCGCAGCACCGCTCTCATCGGTCGCGCACACGCTGCAAGCCGGCCGGCATGATTTCCTACAGCGTTCGGCGGTCGTCGCGCGAAGCCGCGAGGAGGCGATCACCGGCCTGACGAGCGAACGGCCGATATCGGGCCGGGCCGAGGAAACGCCGCCGCCGGTCATCTTCCTGTTTCCCGGCCAGGGCGCGCAATATGTCGGCATGGGCGGCGCGCTCCATGCCGCCGAGCCGGAATTCGCCCGCTGGATCGACCAGGGCGCCGAACTCGCCAAACCGCTGATCGATGCCGACCTGCGCGATTTCATCCGCCGTGAAGGCGGCCCCGACGAGAAACTCGCCGAGGCATTGCGCGACACGAAAATTGCCCAGCCGGCGCTGTTTCTGGTCGAGTACGCAACGGCGCGCCTCTGGATGAGCCGGGGCCTCAAACCGGCAGCGATGATCGGCCACAGCGTCGGCGAGTTCGTTGCCGCCGCACTTTCCGGCGTGATGTCGTTCGAGGACGGGATGAAGCTGGTGGCGGCGCGTGGCCGGCTGATGCAGGAGCAACCCAAGGGCGCCATGGTCTCGGTGCGCGCAGACGCAGCGACGGTTGCGCTTCACCTCTGCGACGGCGTGGAAATCGCCGCGATCAACGCGCCCAAACTGTCCGTTATTTCCGGCCCGTTCGAGGCGATGGACGCCACCTGCGCGGCACTCGATGCCGCCGGGGTCGCCTATAGCCGCCTGCACACCTCGCACGCCTTCCATTCAGCGATGATGGACGAGGCGGCGCGGCTCCTGGAAGACGAGACGTCGCGGGTCACCTACCACCCGGCGACGATCCCCTATATTTCCTGCGTCACCGGCGACTGGCAGACCGACGAACAAGGGGCTGCGCCCGCCTACTGGGCGCGGCACTGTCGCGATGCGGTGCGCTTTGCCGGCGGGTTGTCCACAGCCTGCCAGGGCAGCAAGCCTGTCCTTCTGGAAACCGGCCCCGGCCGAACCCTGTCGGTGTTTTGCGCGCAAACACTCAAACGCGAGGCGCTGGCTGCAATCGTCCAGTCCCTGCCCGAACACGACCGCGCCGGGCTGGCGCAAGAAGTGTTCGCCGAGGCCCACGCTCGGCTCTGGATCGCCGGTTGCCGGTTCGACTGGCCGGACCTGCCGGCGGAGGCGCGGCGGACCGTCGCCCTGCCGACCTACCCTTTCCAACGGCAACTGCACTGGATCGACGCGCCGAAGCCGCTTCGCCAGGCGAACGCTGCAACGGTTGCGCAGGCTGCCGTCGCATTGCCGACAACCCCGACAAACGGACCCGTCATCATGACAGCCACACCCGCCTTCCCCGCTGCCGACCGGCCCGCCAGGCTGGAAGCTGCCCTTACCGCCCTGCTTGCCGATCTGTCCGGCGAGGAACTGCCTGACGACGCCGGCGGCGCGACGTTTCTCGAACTGGGCTTCGATTCCCTGTTCATCGGCCAGTTCGCGCAAAAGGTGGAGAAGGAATACAAGGTCAAGCTCTCCTTCCGCGAGCTTTTGAGCAACATCCCGACCATACAAGCCCTTGCGCGGCATCTGGATGCCGAACTGCCGGCCGATGCCGTGCAGCCGGCGCCAGAAACCCCGGCGACGCCCCCGCCCCCCACGCCGGTCGCCGCGCTTGCTGCGCCATCGACAATGACGAATGGACCCACCACAGCGCCCGCCGGAATAGAGGCGCTGTTCCAGTCGCAATTGCAGATGGCGCAGCAGCTCTTCGCCCAGCAGATGCAGACCATCCAATCGCTGGGCGGCGTACCCGCCGCGCCAATGCAGGCGGGAGTTGTGGCCGCGGCGCCGACACCACCCATCGCGACGCCTCCCGCCGGCGATCAGGAAAAGGAAATCGGCGGCGAGCGCATCCGCCTCTACAAGCCCGGCGCGCAGCATGCCGATCACGAGATCACGCGGGAGAAACGCGCCTTCATCGCCGATCTGATCGCGCGTTACGAAGCGAAGAACGCAAAATCCAAGGCGTTCACCGAAACCCATCGGCCGCGTCTGGCCGATCCGCGCGCGGCTTCCGGCTTCCGGGCCGAGTGGAAGGAAATGGTCTTCCCCGTCGTCTCCGACCGTTCGAAGGGCGCGCGCATCTGGGACGTCGACGGCAATGAATATATCGATCTGGTCAACGGCATGGGCCAGACAGCCTTCGGCCATGCGCCGGACTTCGTCGTCGAGGCGATCATTGCCCAGGCCAATAGCGGCTTCGCCATCGGCCCGCAGACGCCGCTGGCCGGCGATGTGGCGGACCTCGTCAGCGAATTGACCGGCCACCAGCGCGTCACCTTCTGCAACACCGGTTCGGAAGCCGTGATGGCCGCCATGCGGGTTGCCCGCGCCGTCACCGGACGCGAGCGGGTGGTGGTGTTCGGCAATGATTATCACGGCCAGTTCGACGAGGTGCTGGTGAAGGGCCGCAGCCGCTCGGGCGCCCATGCCGCGCTGCCGATCGCCGCCGGCATTCCGCCAGGCTCGGTCTCCAACATGACGGTGCTGAGCTACGGTGCGCCCGAAAGCCTCGACTGGATCCGCGCCAATGCCGACGACATCGCCGCCGTCATCATCGAGCCGGTGCAGAGCCGGCACCCCGAATTGCGCCCTGTGGACTTCGTCCGCGAATTGCGCGCCATCGCCACGCAGGGCGAATTCGCCCTGGTCTTCGACGAGGTGGTGACGGGCTTCCGTGTCCATCCGGGCGGCATGCAGGCCATCTGGGGCATCACGGGCGATCTGGCGACCTACGGCAAGGTGCTGGGCGGCGGCATGCCGATCGGCGTGCTGGCCGGCGACAGCCGGTTCATGGATGCGCTGGACGGCGGCGGCTGGTCCTATGGCGACGACAGCGTGCCGATGGTCGCGCCAACCTTCTTCGCCGGCACCTTCGTGCGCCACCCGATCGTGCTCGCCGCCACCAAGGCCGTGCTGGAACACATCAAGGGCGAGGGCCAGGCGCTTTACGACCGTGTCGCCGCGCGCACAGAACAGCTCGTCGGCAGCCTCAACGACGAGTTGGCGCGGCGCGGCATCGCGAGCCCGATCCATGGCTACAAGAGCTGGTTCGTCACCGATTTCGGCAGCGCCGATCCGCTTGGCGCGCTGTTTTATCCCCATGCGCGCCTGCAGGGCCTGCATGTGCAGGACGGCTATCCCTGCTTCCTGACGACGCAGCATTCGGAAGAGGATTTCGAGCGCATTGCCGCGGTCTTCGCAAACAGCCTGGACGCGCTGCAGGGGGCCGGCATTCTTGCCCCCGCGCATCCGGTTCCGGTCGCCGCCGCGGCCGGGGCGGAGCCGGCTCCCGCATCGGCGCCGCTGACGGAAGCGCAGACGGAAATCTGGCTGGCCGCGCAAGCCGGCGACGAGGCTTCCTGCGCGTTCAACGAATCCTTCAACCTGGCGCTCGACGGCCCTCTCGACGAAGCCGCCTTTCGGCGCGCCTTCGCCCTGGTGATTGCCCGTCACGATGCGCTCCACATCCGCTTTTCGCGCGCCGGGGACCGGTTCGACATCATCCCCGACTTCACCGTCGATCTCCCGCTGCGCGATGTTTCCGCAGACGCGGAAATCGAACACATCGCCGCCGAGGAAGCCCGCACGCCCTTCGATCTGGTCAACGGACCGCTGGTGCGCGCGCAGATGGCGCGGCTTGCCGCCGACCGGCACGTGCTGGTCTTCACGGCGCATCACATCGTCTGCGACGGCTGGTCCGTCAATGTCATCGTCGAGGAATTGGCGGCCGCCTATGTCGCACTGCTTAAAGGCGAACAGCCCGACCTTCAGCCGGCGCTTTCCTTCGCCGCCTACGCACGGGAGCGTGCCGGCACGACCGGAGCAACCGGTGAGACGGAGGCCTTCTGGCTCGGCCAGTTCGCAACCCTGCCGGACCTCGCCGACTTGCCGACCGACCGGCCGAGGCCCGAACGGCGCAGCTTTTCCGGCGGCACCGTCACCGCGTCCATCGACAAGGACACTTACAAGCGCCTGAAGAAGGCCGGGGCGAAGGGCGGTGCGACGATGTTCTCGACCCTGCTTGCCGCCTTGCAGGTGATGATCGCCCGCCTTTCGGCAAGCGACGACATCGTCGTCGCCGTGCCGTCGGCGGGGCAAAGCCTGCTCGACGGGCAGAACCTCGTCGGCCATTGCGTCAACCTGCTGCCCCTGCGCCATGCGGTCGACGACAACCAGTCCTTCGATGCGCATCTGCGCCAGACGCAGCAACTGGTCCTCAAGGCGTTCGAACACCAGGACTACACCTATGGCACGCTGGTGCGGAAACTCGGCGTCAAGCGCGACCCGAGCCGCCTGCCGCTGACGGAAATCCAGTTCAACCTCGAGCGGATGGCGAAGAACCTCGATTTCGGCGGGCTTGAAGCACGTGTGACGCCGAACCCAAAGGCCTTCTCCAATTTCGACATGTTCCTCAACATGATCGAGAGCGAGGACGGCATCCGGATCGACGTCGATTACAATGGCGATGTCTTCGACCGGCAGACCATCGAGCGCTGGCTCGGTCATTTCCGCACGCTCGCCTCGGCCATCGCCGATCATATGACGGCGAGGATCGGCACGCTGCCGCTCCTCTCGCAGGACGAGACGGATTGGCTCGTCCATCAGGTGAACGCGACGGAAGCCGAATTCGATCAGGAGCGTCTCGTCTACGACCTGTTCGCCGAGCGCGTGGCCGAGCGGCCCGACGCCATCGCGGCGCAGCATGGCGACGCTTCCATCACCTATGCCGAACTGGACGCGCGGAGCTGGCAGCTTGCCCATCTGATCCACGAGAAAGTGTTCATTCCCGGACGCCGCGTGGCGGTGGCGCTCGACCGCTCCATCGACATGCTGGTGACGCTTCTGGCGATCATGAAATCCGGGCACATCTATGTGCCGCTCGATCCCGAGCATCCCGAAGCCCGCCTGCGGCAGACCATGGAGGCCGCGCGCATTTCCGCCGTTGTCTGCGCCAGCGACCGGATCGCCGCACTGGCCGGCGCGGATGCGGTGACGATCCGCCTCGATACGGAAGAAGCGGCAATCGCAGCGCAAAGCCCGACGCCGCTGGAACGGCGCACGCGCCACGCGGCGTCTGCCGCCTACATCATCTTCACCTCCGGCTCGACCGGCGTGCCGAAGGGTGTCGAGGTGCCGCATCGTGCGCTGGTCAACTTCCTGACCTCGATGGCGCGCGAACCCGGCTTCACCGCCGAGGATACGCTGATCGCCGTCACCACCATCTCGTTCGACATCGCCGGCCTGGAACTCTACCTGCCGCTGATCACGGGCGGCAAGGTGGTCATCGCCGACGGCGCCCAGGTGCGCGACGGGTTCGCGCTGGTCGATCTCCTGAAACGCAGCCAGGCGACCATTCTCCAGGCAACGCCGACGCTCTGGCAGATGCTGGTGGAGGCAGGCCTTGAAAATCAGCCGCAACTGAAAATGCTGTGCGGCGGTGAACCCTTGCCTGGCGAATTGGCCAGGACGCTGATCGGCATCGGCGACGAATTGTGGAACATGTACGGGCCGACCGAGACCACCATCTGGTCCTCACTGGCGCGCATCGACGATGCGCAAGCGCCGATCACCATCGGTCATCCGATCGCCAACACGCAGCTCTTCATTCTCGACGGCCAGGACAGGATCGCCCCTGTCGGCGTGATCGGCGAACTCAACATTGGCGGCGAAGGGCTGGCGGTCGGCTACTTCGAAAACCGCGAGCAGACCCGGGCGGCCTTCCGCAATGTCAACATCGCCGGCGTGCCGCAGCGGCTGTACCGCACCGGTGATGTCGGGCGGCGCTTGCCGGACGGCTCGCTGCAACTGCTCGGCCGCCGTGACAATCAGATCAAGCTGCGCGGCTTCCGCATCGAACTGGGCGAGATCGAAACCGTCATCGGCAAGGCCGAGGGTGTGCGCCAATGCGCGGTGGTGGCCGCGCGCAACACGAATGGCGACCGCCAGCTGGTGTGTCATTTCGTGGCCGAAAAGCTGGATGAGCCGCCTTCAGCCGAACGGTTGACGACACATGCCAAGGCGCATTTGCCGACCCATATGGTGCCGGGGTTCTGGCTCGAGGCAAAAGAGCTGCCGCAGACGGCGAACGGCAAGCTGGATCGCAAGGCCCTGGAGGCGCTCGGGTTGCCAAGGCGGCAGGCGGCCGCCCCCATCCGCGTGCAGCCGCGCACGCCGATGGAGAAGAAGTTGTCGAACATCTGGAGCGAGGTGCTGGAGATCGGCGAGATCGGCATCGAGGACAATCTCTACGCGCTCGGCGCGGATTCGCTCAGCATCTTCCGCATTGCCGCGCGCATGATGGATGCCGGCGTGCCGCTGGAGGCCAAGCATCTGCTGCGCCATCCGACCATCGGCGAACTGGCGATTTGCGCCGAGGCTGAGAGCGTGTCTTCGGCCAACGGAACCATGCCGCATGTGCCGTCGCTGAAGGATTATCGCAATGGCGCGCGGCGGGTCGCAGGGGCTGGGCGATGAGCGAAACCGATCAACACACGCACCCACATGCCGGGCGCGCAGTCGTCGCCGAGTTTCCCTGCACACAGACACAGCTGCGCTGCTGGTTCCTCGACCAGTTGAACCCGGGAAATCCGGCGCTCAACGTGGCGGTGCGCTGGGAAATCCGCGGCGCATTCAAGACCGGGAGCATCGAAGCCGCCTTTCGGCGCGTGATCGACCGTCATGAGATCCTGCGGACGGGCCTCGTCGATGTGCACGGCCGGCCACGGCAACAGGTCGTCGAAACCGTCGATTTCAAGATGCCGGTGATCGACCTTCGGCATGTGCCGGCCGACCAGCGCGACGCGCGCGTCCAGTCGATCAGCAAGGAAACGGCCGCAGCCCCCTTCGACCTGGGAGAGCCCGGCCTGTTCCGCGTCACCTTCCTGATGGTCGAAAACCAGCGCGGTTTCATCCTCATCACGGCGCATCAATCCTGCTTCGACGGCTGGTCGATCCGGGTTCTGGGCCGCGAGGTCGGCGAGATCGCCGCCGCGATCGACGCACAGCGCGCGCCCGAATTGCCGGAGCTGGCGCTGCAATATGGCGATTTCGCCCTGTGGCAGGATGAATACCGCAACAGCTACGGTTTCGAGACGGAGAAAACCTATTGGCGCGCGCAATTGGCTGACGCGCCCTATTTCGAAGTCCGCCCCGACCGGCCGCGCGGGCAGGCGAAAACCAGCCATGGCGAAATCCTCTCCGCCGTGATGCCGCTCTCCTTCGGCGAGCGCATCGACGCGGCGGCGCGCGCCCATCAGGTCTCGCTGTTCAGCTACGGCGCGGCGGTCATCAGTGCGGCCCTGCATCACTATTGCGCCGCGCGCGAAGTCCTGTTCGGCACGCAGATCGCCGGACGCGAGGATGTCGATCTGGAGAGCCTGATCGGCGTGTTCATCAACAATCTGGTGCTGCGTTTCGACTTTCCCGAGAACCTGACCTTCGCCCAGCACCTCGCCCGGGTCAGCGCGACGGTGGCCGATGCGCTCAATCATCAGAAGATGCCGTTCAACAATCTGGTGGAACTGGTCAATCCGGCCCGCGACCCTTCGCGCAACCCGCTCGTCTCGGTGAATTTCAACCAGCAGAAGGCGTTCCTCGAGAACGCGCATTACGGCGGTTTCGAACTGATCAGCGCGCCATCGCAATCGCCGGGCGTGATCTACGATCTCAACTTCATCATGATCGGCCGGCCGAGCGGCTGGCGCATGTCGATCGAGTACAACACCGATTTGTTCGACGCGCGGACGGCGCAGGAATTGCTGGATTTGTGGTGCGCGACCTACACGCTCATGCTGGACGATGCCGATGCGAAGATCGCTTCCATACGGGGTCCGGTGCGCGCGCCGGCACCGCCGGCGAACGGCCCGCGCGGCGCGTCACGGCTGGAGACGTTGCTGACCGGGCACGAGGACGTGGCCGCGGCGGCGTTGCAGCAACCCATCGATGGCGGGCAGCCCTACGCCTTCGTCACGCCCTCGCCGACAACCGCCGGCGCGCTTGAAGCGCTGCCGGCGCGGCTGATGGCCTATCTCGCCGGCCATCTGGCGGCAGCCGACATGCCATCCGGCATCAGCGTGCTGTTGGCGCTGCCGGAGCCCGGCGTTCAGCCGACCCCCGCCCCGCGCCCCGCCAACGCGGAAACAGGCGCGCGGCAGTCCATCCCGGAAAGAGAGCGCCAGCTCGGCCGCATCTGGGCGGATGTTCTGGGCATTGACGCGGTCGGCGCGGGCGATGATTTCTTCGCGCTGGGCGGTCACTCGCTGCTGGCGTTGCGCATGCTGGCGGCTGTGAAAGCGACCTTCGGCGTGAAGCCGGACCTGGCACTTCTGTTCGAGGCGCCGACGCTTGCGGGGTTTGCCCGCGCGGTCTTCGGTGAGGCTGAGCAAACGCTTGAGGAACCGCAAATCCCTGCCGCGGCGATGGCGGAAACGAATGCGCGGCAAGCCCCCGCCTGGGACATCTCCGTCTACCAGCAGGGCGACGGCAGTTGCGCCCTCTACACGCTCAATCATCCGTTTCTCTACTACCGCATGGCGCGCCTGCTTCCCCAGGAGATCTCGGCAGTCAATCTCAACATGCTCAACGCCAGCATCGACCCGGCGATGCGCGAGCTTTCGCTGGAACAGATCGCCGGCAACGCGATCGCCTGCATGAAGCTTGCCGACGGACCCCAGTCGATCGCGCTGATCGGGCTATGCGTCAACGGCATCCTGGCGATGGAGATGACACGGCAATTGCATTGCCTCGGGCATCGGATCCAGTTCGTCGCCCTGATCGACAGTTGGGCGCCTGGCTATGTCGCCTCGCAGTCGCGCTTCACCCGCTGGCGCTGGAACACGGAGAAGCGCGTCAAGCGGCTTGCCTATTTCACCGGCAAGCTGCTTGGCGGGCGCATGCGGCCGATCACCTATCTGAAGGAGTTCAACGTGACGCTGAAACTGCTCGAGCGGTTCAGCGGCGGCAACGCCATGAACACCGAGGAACAGGCCACTGCGGATGTCACGGATTTCCTGGTTGCCGCAGCACGCCGCTATCGGCCCCGGCCGATCAACGCCGAAACCGTGCTCCTGTTCAGGAGCCAAGCGACCAACAAGCGCGCCAGAAACCTTTTGTTCGGCTGGCGCGGTTTCATTCCCGACGATGCGCCGGTGTTCGATCTTGCCGGCTGGCACGAGGATTCCCTCACCCAGGCGGGTATCGAAAGCTTGTCGGGCGTCCTGTCGGATCGCCTGCACACGGGAGCGCGCCGTGAGGAATGAGCAGAAATCGTCCGCCAAGCGCTCCGCGTCAACGCATGACCGGCCAGCCCCCCTGAGGATCGGCATCCTGACGGGGGCCGGCCGGCGTTTCGAGAATTGGGAACTGCAACTGTTCGACAGGATTCTGGCCGATCCGCGTTTTTTGCTGGCCGGCTTCCTGGTTCATCCGGACCCTTTCGCCGATCAGCGCTCGAGCATTATCGCCGGCTGGGTTTCACGTCTCGACCGGGCCTTGTTCGCCCGACAGAAACCCTATCGCGCCGCGCGTTTTGCCCGGGCTCGCAAGGCGATCCCGGTCCTTGCCCTTGACCGCTCGCCGGAGCCGGTTGCAGCCCTCGGCCTGGATCTCGTCCTGCGCCATGTGCCGGCCGGCCTGCCGGAAGACATCATCTCCGGCCTGCCGTTCGGCGTCTGGACGCTCAGCCACGTCGAAGCCCAATCGCCGCGCGCCAACTGGACGGGCATCGACGACACGCTGGCCAACGCGCCTGAAAGTCGCCTGGGCCTGACCGTCGAGCAGGGAAAAGGGCGGCAGCCGATGCGGATTGCCGAAGCGGCGTTCAACATGAAATTCAGCGCCGCGCGCAACGCAGCCTTCATTCAGGAGAAATCGGTTCTTCTGGCAATGCGCGAGCTTGGCCGCCTGGCCGACACGCGTCAGTTCGGCCCCGCCCTGGTCCGGCTGCCCAAGGCGTCGGCCCCCGCCTGCCCGACCATCGGCGAAACCGCCGCCTATGCGGTGAAGCTCGCCCACGGATCGCTGGCCCTTGCGGCAAAGGCCTTGCGCCGCCGCGCGCACAGCGAGACGGCCGTCTGGACCCTCTACAGCGGGCGCGGAGCGATCGACGATTTCGACCCCCGTCAAGCGGTGGAAATCCCCCCCTCGAAAACCTCGATCAAGGCCGACCCGTTCCTGTTCAGGCATGAGGGCGAAACCTATGTTTTCTATGAGAATTACGGGATCGGCGACAGCAAGGCGCACATCGCCGTCGGCCGCTTGACGCGTGACGGGCTGGAGCCGATCGGCATCGCGCTCGGTGGCGACAACCACCTGTCGTTTCCCTTCGTCTTCAGCCATGACGGCGCGATTTTCATGATGCCGGAAACGCATCAGAGAAAGCGTATCGAGATCTGGCGCGCGGTCAGCTTTCCGCTGGTCTGGGAACCTTATTCCAGCGCGCTCGAAGGCTGCTCGGCCGCCGACAGCACGCTGTTTCGCCACAAGGGCACGTGGTGGCTGTTTTCGAATCTGTCGGAACACCACGCTTTCGAGGACCATTGCTCGGCGCTCTATGCATTCGAGGTCGATGGACCGAAATTGTCGTCGATCACCGCGCACCGGCGCAACCCCATCGTCATCGGCAGCGCCACGGCGCGCAATGCCGGGCGGGTCTTCGCCCGCCACAGGCGGCTGTTCCGCCCGTCCCAGAACAATGCGTATGGCATTTACGGCTATGGCCTGAACATCATGGAAATCGAGCAACTCGACCGGGATGCCTATCGCGAGACCTGCGTGCGGCGGATTGTTCCGGATTTCAAGCCCGGCCTCATCGGCTGCCACCATTTCGATGCCAGCGGCACGCGCTACATCCTCGACGCCCGCCTCAATGCGTAGTGCCCGGCGCTTGTCTCAGTTTCCGACCGCGAACGACTGGTGTGCGGGCCGCCCATTCCGCGCCAGGATCGCTGCCTCGGGTGCCGGCATGGCGGCGCGGCGGGGGACGGCAATTTCACCGGTTCGATAGCGCAGCGAAACCGCATTGCCGGCCGTCAGGGCGGCGACCGCGCCGATGAAACCGCGCGGCGTGGCAAGGTTGAGGAGGCACCATTGCTCCGGTGCGTCCGGCATGCCGTCCAGCCGCAGCAGACGCGGCTGGCCGGTTGCGCCGATCGACACATCGAACGAATCGAGCGGCAGCGACAAGCCCGCGCCATGCGCCTTGACGAATGCCTCCTTGCGCGTCCAGCAACGGTAGAAGGCGTCGAGATAGGCTTTGGGTGGAACGCAGCGCAGCGCGCGGCGCTCAGCGGCTGAAAAGAAGGTCCCGGCCAGATCCTCCTTGAACGGCGCCACCTGCTCGATGTCGATGCCGATCTGATAGTGATCGCAGACCGCCAGCACCGCGACACCGGCGCTGTGGCTGAGATTGAAATGCAGCGGCAGTTCGCCGGCGCCCGCCAGGCGCGGCTTGCCGAAGGCGTTGTAGTCGAAGGCGAGCCGCTTTGCCGGCACCGCCAGATACGCGCCGAGAATGGCCCGCAGATGGCCGCGCCCGGCGATGAAGCGCAGCCGGTCGCGCTCACGCACGAAACGGGCGGCGCGGGCGAATTCGGCATCGCTCAACGCAGCGACGAGACCGGGCAGCGCATCGGCGGCAACGTCGAGCGGCCATTGCCAGATGTCGATGATGGTGGAGCCGATGCCGACGGGTCTATGCCGCATAGGACAACCGCCTCTGCGGAGCCTTGCCGCCGGCCATGCGGCGCGCGAGATAGGCCATCAAGGCCAGCGGGTAGTTCTCGCCAAGGCTGATGCGGCAGGTGCGCTGCAGGATATCGATCGAGCGGGCGCACATATCGGGCGCATATTCGATCGGCTTGGACGTCCAGGAGAACGGGTTCATTGCCGGATGGGCGGCGCGCTGCTCGAGGATCGGCACCCAGTTGGTGCAGACATGGCGGCTGGAATCATAGAGCCGGTAAACGCCACGGCGGTGTTGTTCGGCAAAAGCGCTCGCCTCCTTTGCCGTATCAAAGATCAGATGCAGGCCGACCGCATTGCCCGGGTCGTTGTGCGGCCCAAGCTGAAAGGCCTGCGAGGAAGACAGAATGCGCGCCATCACGCCGTGACGCCGGCGCATGCGGTGCAGCATCGGGTCGAGCTTCTTCAGTTGCACGTTCAGCATGGCGCCCTGGATCTGGCTGGCCTTCATGTTGACGCCGAAGAAATGCGGCTCGTTGTAATTGTCGAGATGGCCGCGAAACAGCGCGCCGACATCGTGATACATGCGGGCGCGGGCGAAAAACCGGTCGCTGTCGGTGACCACGGCGCCGCCTTCGCCAATGTTGATGTTCTTGAACTGGTTGAAGCTGAAGGCGCCGACATCGCCGATCGTTCCGGTGCGGCGGCCGCGATAGCTGACGCCGACCGCCTGGCAGGCATCCTCGATGACCAGCAGGCCGTTCGTGCGGGCGATCTCCATGATCGCCTCCATATCGCAGACCATGTTGGCCATATGCACCGGCAGGATGGCGCGCGTGCGCGGGGTGATGCGGCGCACGATGTCGGCGGGGTCCATGGTCAGGGTCTGGTCAATGTCGACGATGACCGGCACCGCGCCGACCGCAAGCACGGCGGCGGCTGTGGCGATCCACGTATAGGCGGGCACCAGCACCTCATCGCCCGGCCCAAGACCGGCAGCCGCCAGGCCGCAGATCAGCGCGCCCGTGCCGCTGCTGACGGCCAGCGTGTGCCTGGTGCCGAACTGTTTTGAGAAATCGGCCTCGAACCGGTCGAGAGGCCCCCCGCCCGGCCCGCCATAGCGCGCCAGCCGCCCCGAAGCCATGACCCTGCCGACCGCGAACCACTCACGCAAACCAACTTTCGCCATTGCCCGTTTCCCGATTTGCCCCGGTGAAAGAAAGCCCTCGGGCGGAAAAGCGGCGTGCCCATCGGCTTTTGCCAAGGAACACGCCGAGACCACCGGAACGCTTTCTTTCTTGTTCTTCGAGCCTATGCCGCAACCATGATGATTTCAAATAAGCCAATGATCTACGCGGGTGATGTGGCGCCTACCTCGCGATGGCCAAAAACATTAGCAAGACGCTTCTTCTATTCAATTCGGCCAGTTTCGGTCACGCGCGTTGACTTGCTACATTATCCGGGGATTTTCCATAGAAACCGCAGCGCGTCTTCTTTCCTGCTGCATGTCCGACCCAGGCCGAAACGGACGCCGAAACGAGGCGCGAGCGAGCGCTAAAGCATTCTGCAGTCAGGTGGAATCACCTGGCGTCCGCATAAATGCGGAAGAACGAAGAGATAGAGCGGGGCAGATGTGACGTTCCTCGACCTGCGATCCATGCCCTCGGGAACACGGCTTGCCGCGGATCTGGTCATCATCGGCACCGGTCCGGCGGGCCTGACCCTTGCCCGGGAACTGGCCGGCACGAAGGTTCGCATCCTGGTTCTGGAAAGCGGCGGCGAAACCTTCGAGCAAGGTGTCCAGGCGCTGAACAAGGTCGAGAACATCGGCGATCCGGGCAAGCGCAACACCATGGCGCTGCCGCGCGGCTATACGGGCGCGCTCTCCTGGCTGAACGACATTCCTCCATTCGAGCTGCGCAACCGGGTCGTCGGCGGCAGCAGCCATACCTGGGTCGGGAAATGCGCCGCCTTCGACGAGATCGACTTCACCGAGCGCAACTGGGTGCCAGGCTCCGGCTGGCCGGTATCACGCCGGGACCTGACCGAGGCGCTGGACCGTGCGGCAGCCATGCTCAACCTCGGCCCCAACCTTTATGACGGATCCCTGTGTCATCGCCTGACATCGCCGCCAGCCGACCTCGGCATCAATGGCGACCTGCTGCGCACGTTCTTCTGGCAGTTCAGCCATGGAAAGGGCCGTCGAGGAGAGCCGCTGCGGTTTGCCGCGCTGGCCCGGGAAATACACGCCTCGAACGTCGATGTCCTCACCCACGCCACGGTGACCCGCCTTGATCTCGACGACAGCGGCCGGCGTATCAGGTCAGTCGAGGCCCGCACGCTGGACGGCGTCAGCGCCACCATCGAGGCCGCGGCGATGGTCCTGTGCTGCGGCGGCGTCGAGAATGCGCGGCTGCTCCTGGCGTCGAACGAGATCTGCAAGCCCGGCATCGGCAATGAACGTGGCGTCGTCGGCCGCTATCTCGCCGACCACCCGCGCACCGTCATTGCCCGGTTCGGCAGGAAGCGGATCACCGAAGTGGCCGAGCATTTCGGCTTTTACGGCCTGACGCACGATCGGGCCGCGCATTTCTACCTGCGTGGCCTGGCACTCAGCCCGCGCCTGCAACGGCGTGAAGAGCTGCTCAATTGCGCCACCTACCCCGTGCAGACACTTTCTGCCGACGACCCCTGGATGGCGCTGAAACGACTTTACGGCGATGGGCGGGGGTCGCGCTGGCACGACATCCGCACCGTCCTTGCCGCGCCCGATGTGTTCATGTCGGGGCTGCGCCGCCGGCTGATCATGAAGCGCGGGCTGCCGCGCAAGGTGGACGAAATCCGCTTCGACGCGATGGTCGAGCAGCGGCCCAATCCCGAAAGCCGCGTTACCCTGTCATCCAGGCGCGACCGCCTCGGCATGCCTGTCGCCCGCGTCGACTGGAAGATCGGCTGGGCAGAAGTTGCCAGTGTAGCGCGGCTGGCCGAGCTGATGTCGGCGGAGTTCTGGCGAATCGGCCTGCCGCAGCCGCAAATGGAGTCCTGGATACTCGACGAGGATTTCAAGCACGCTCCGTTCAGCGACATGGCCCATCCGGCCTGCACCACCCGCATGGGAAGCGATCCGGCGACCAGCGTCGTCGATCCAAACGGGCGCGTGCATGGGGTGGAAGGGCTCTACATCGCCGGCAGTTCGGTGTTCCCGACCGCCGGACACGCCAACCCGACCTTGATGATCGTCGCCATGACGATGCGCCTTGCCGATCATCTGAAATCGGTTCTTCAACGCGCCGGCGCCGGCTGAACGCAACGCCATTCTTCAGGCCAGACGGAAGTAGAACCCGGCGCTCTCGCTGGCCCCCAATTCGGGATGCGTGTCGATGACATGGGCAAGCGAAGGAATGGTCCAGCGGTCGACGAGCTGGTAGCCGAGCGCCTCGACGGATGCCATGAAGGCGGCCTCGTTGCGGATCTGATAGGGCACGCGGGCACGCCCTATGCACTCCAGCGTCACCACGGTCGGGCCCTTGCGCAACGCCACCTTGTTGAGAAGCAGGTGGGAGGGCGGCGTTCGCAACCGGCCGATCAGCGCCGGCAGCGGTGTGTCCAGATACTGCAGCAAGCCCGAACCCAGGAAGAGGTCGGGCGCGCCGGCCTCCTCCAGCCGATCGACGAAACGCAATCCATGCAAGCCATCGGCGCTGGCGCGGCGGCGGCCGGCTTCGACGATGGCCGGCAGGTCGTAGACGGTCCACTGGAATGTTTCGCTGACGGGCAATGCGTCGCGGAACGCCCGGTACTTCGTTCCCATGTGACCGCCCGCATCCACCAGGGATTCCACCTCCCCCTGCAGCCGCCGGAGCCAGAACAGGACCGGGTAATCCCATGGCGCGATCCGGCACATCGGTTCGAACGCAACCTCGGCCACCTCCGGGTGGTCGTAGCCGGCAAGCCCATAACGACGCGCGGCCGCCAAAGCGGCGTCATGGGAGCGATAGGCACCGGAGAACCGGCACGGCACCGGCGATAACGAGCGCAGCCGGCCCTGGGCGATCCGCAGCGGCAGCAGCGAAGAGCGCAAGCTCGCGGCCAGCCACCGTTTCAGCGGGCGCAGCCGATCCCTCATCATGGTTTCTCCGCCGCTGGATGAGGCATCGTCACACCGACCCATTTCCACGAGAGAGCCAGAACCGGGATATAGATAAGGCCGCCGACCAGGACCTGAACAAGGAAGGACTGCAACGCGCTGAGGCCGGCCTGCCCGGCAACGCCCTTGAAATAGTGGACGGCCACCAGCATGACCGCAGAAGCGATGGCGACGAACCCGCTGTTGCGCAGCACCCTGCGCCAATCGATGCCGCCATAGCGCGCCTGCAGCCAGACCGATGTCGCAAGCGCGATAGCGGCGGCAATGCATTGACCGACCGCCACCCAGACAAAGCCGAAAGGCGCCGTGATCAGGACCAGCGACACCGAAACCGCACCATTGAGCAGGGAGACCGGAGGCAGCCGGTTGACCGCGCCACGGATGGCCAGCAATGGTTCGGTGACGTAGCTCGGCACCAGCAGCAACTGCTTGGCCGCCAATATGCCGACGACCAGCGCCGCCGGCGCCCAGCCAGCGCCAAGCGCCAGGTGGACCAGATCGCCGGAAACGAGGGCGAGCCCCAGATAGACCGGCGCCGCGACGGCAAACAGAACCGGGAAGAACCGGTTGCCGACCCCTGCCGTCCCCTTCGCTCCGCCCTGGGCGCCCGGTTTCTCGGCATGCGCACGGCGAAACACGATCCAGGCCAGCATGCGCGCCGGCTCGCCGATCAGTTCGGAGAAGGCGGCGACGATCCGTTCGGCTGCCCGATAATAACCGGCTTCCGACAAGCCGAGAAAGCTGCCGACGGCCAGGGTTCCCGAATACGAGCGCAGGAAGATGATCATCCTGTTGCTGAGGATGTAGCGCGAGAACTGCAGCAACTCGCCTATGAAGGACCGGCTTGGCAGTGATGGGGCTATCCAGCCGACGACCGCCACCGATCCGCAAAGAATAAGACCCTGCATCGTCAAGCGGCCCACAATGAGCGCCACCACATTCCAGCCCGCCAGAAGGCCCGCCGCCGTGACCGACAGCGCGCCCAGCTCCGCGACGATGCGGATTGCCGCCTGCCGATGCAGCATGCCGCGATTGACCAGCACGCCATCATAAACAGCCGTCAGCGACGAAGGCAGGATCCACAGGCTGAAGAGCGCCAGAAGGCCGCCTTCCCAGTGCTTGCCGAGATAAGCATAGAAAACGGCGGCGGCGGCGAGCCCGGCGGCGGTGAGCAACACGCCGCTGCCCAGCGACACGGCGGCCACCTGCCGCCAGCGCCGCGAATTCTCCTCCGATTTCATGATGTATTCGGCCCAGCCGCCTTCAGCCACCACCACCAGAAAGATGGCCATCGCCGAGGTGAAGGCGAAAAAACCGAACTCCGTCGGCGTCAATAGACGGGCTGCCATGATGAACGCCGCAAGTTGCGCCACCTGCGAGACGAGCTTGGCGGCGAGGGCCCAAAGCCCGCCTCCCAGCAAACCGGGAAACGGCATGCCGAGAATTGTTCTCGGCTGTGCTTCCACGCCCGGGCGCTGCTCGATGCCCATCACATGGTAACCCCAGGTACCTGTCCGGGGCCGCTATTCACGGCGGCTGGCCGATCGGCTAGGGTTGCCGCGTGGCTATCGGTGATTCGCCGCTCGTTTCGGTCAAGTCGCTGAAAATCTGGCCGCATGAGTTTTTGTCGCCCAATTGTTGTTGCAGCTTTGCGTAACGTGCATGGAGTGCCGAGCCGACCGGACACCTTGACGACAAGGATGTGTGGTCTTCGGTCTGCCCCTAGATCGTCGGACAGCAAGCAAATGGCCCGAGACGCAAGCAAGGAAAATCATCTGAGCCGCGGTTTGCTGGCAGGACCGCTGAAATCGCTCAGAACCAAGATCCTGGTACGCTGGCTGGTCATCGCCTTCTGCCTCCTCTTCTGGATCGTCCTGCTGCTTGTCTTCGTGCTGTGAGGCCTGCGCTTCTCCAGTAGCCCGGGCTTTTCAACAGCCATTGTGATCGAACAGGACCACGGTGACCGTCCGGCAGATGATTTTCAGATCAAGCAGCAGCGAGCATGTCTCGCGGTACTGGCTGTCCAGGTCGACGCGGTATTGGTAAGACGTCTCGCTGCGACCGGAGACCTGCCAAAGTCCGGTGATGCCCGGCGTCATCGACAGGTAATCGTGAATGCGCTCGCCATAGCGCGGGATCTCGTCCTCAACGATCGGCCGGGGTCCGACGATGCTCATATCGCCGCGCAGCACATTGAAGAATTGCGGCAGCTCATCAAGACTGGAGATGCGCAGAAAGCGCCCGACCGGATGGATGCGCGGATCGTTGCGCAGCTTTTGCTGCAGGTCCCATTCCAGCCGCGCGCCGGCATCCGTTCTCAACAGGTCCGACAGAACCCGATCGGCATCCCGCCGCATGGTGCGGAACTTGAAGCAGTCGAATGCCTTGCCATTTCGCCCGATGCGCTTGTGCCGATAAATAACCGGCCAGCCATCATGGATGGAGAGCAATGTCGCAATAGCAATGAAGAACGGAAGAAAGAAAAGTATCGCTATAAGACTAAATATGACATCCAATGTTCTTTTAAAAAAAATGTATGGGCGGTATTTTCCATGACCGCCTATCTTTATTTCTTCTTTTATGGAACTATCAAAAGCATACAGCATACAACAGCCCCTAAGAGAATTTTCCTAGACCCGCACCTCTCATGACAAAATATTATAATGCCTTTAAAACACGTGATATAATTCCATTGGTGTATTTGCAGAGATATTTTGATGCATAATCGAGCGAAATCCTCCCGTGCCTAACCTCCTCCCCCGTTGATATGACCTGTCCTAATGTGTCTTGCCCGCCGGCTGCCCAAAAGGATTAGCTGGCACTGTCCTTGCGGCGGCTCCCCGGGTGCCCCGGGCGGCGCCGCAGCCGCGCTGGCTCTCGGCCGCCATCGCCCGATCAACGAGGGCGCAATAGAGCGTCATCAGCGCCGCCGCCCAGGATTGCGGCGTGTGCGCCAGATCGGCCGCGGTGCGCCGTGCATTGCGGCTCATGCGCTGGACCTCCGCGTCGTCGCCGGCCACCGCACGCATGGCGCCGGCCAGCCCGCCGACATCACCGGCTGGAAAGCTCATGCCGGAGCCTGACGCCTCGATTTCGCTGCTCAACAGAGCTTCCGAAGGCAGAATGACGGGAATGCCGCTGCCGGCCGCCTCCAACGCTGCCAGGCCGAACGGTTCGGGGACACGCGAGGATATGACCACGCAGCGCGCCGAACGCAAAAGCACGGCGATCTCGGCCCGGTCGCGCCAGCCATGCAGCACCACTTCCGGATAGGCGCCTGCAAGGCGGCTGCGACCGGCGCCCGCGCCGATCACATGCAGCCCGACCCCGGCCAGGCGGGCGGCCGCTGCGGCATCCTCAAATCCTTTCTCCGGCTCCAGCCGGCCGATGAAGAAGAAGTCGCGCATCATCCAGGGCGCCGCCGCGTCCGTGAAGAAAGGCGTCACCGGATTGCGTATGGTGACCATGCGCTGCGGATCGATGCCGGCGCGCCGGAAATAGTCAATCATGCGGTCGTGGACGAGGACGATGTTGGCCGGCGTGGCACGCATGTCGAACAGACGATGCAGCAGCGCATGACGCGCCGTGCGCCAGGCCTTCTGATGAAAGCCGCGCTTGTCGCATTGCGTCATCAGGCAGCGCGCCGACATGGGTGCCAACGCGCAGACGGACGCCCGTGGATAATTGACGAAACCGCCATTCGGACAAGCAAGGAAATAGTCGTGGGCATGCAGCACGACGCGGTCGCGCAGGCGGGCGAGCGGACGGAAGATCGACGGTGACAGGATTTTCGACCAACCGTGCACGTGATAGAGGGTGGCCGGCGTGTCGATGCGGGCGATCAAGGCTTCCAATGCGGCACAGGCCTGCCGGTTGTAAAGCCCCTGCGTCGCGGCCGACAGGCGCCCCTGCTCCAGCAGCGGAACGCCGTTGAGATTGAGCGCATCTGCATCGGCTGTCCCTGATGAGCAGTCACCCGAAAAGAAGGTCACCGGCACGCCCGCCTCGCGCAGCATCCTGGCCGACAGGCGCGACAAGTTGGAGGCGCCGCCGACATCGGCGGAGCGGTCGTTGATGATGACGACGCGTTCGGGACGCATGCCGGTTTCTACTCCAGCGCCGTGACGTTTTGCGGCGCAAGCCGCCCGCGGCAGAGATCGGCCAGGGCGCGCAGATTGCCGCGCAATCGCCCGCGCCGGTCGACCCAGGGTTCGGGCGCCGCCAGGCGTAGCGCGTTGGCGACGAGGTTGCGCGCCATCTGCGGCCCCGCATGGCGAAAGCTCATCGTGTTCTTGCGCATCAGATAGATCGGGTTGGCGATCTGCGAATAGCCAAGACGCACGCCCGAGGTCCGGCCGGACTTGGTTCCCAGATGCACGCCGCGCAACCGACCCGAGCGGACGATGCGGCCATGGCGGGCCATCTGGCGGCTGAAATCCACGTCTTCCAGCCAGCCGTATAGCGGCAGATTCTCGTCGAACGCCAGGTGATGCGCGCGAACGGTCGCCATGCGGACGGCCATGTTGCATCCATAGGCGTTGTAGACCGGGCTTTCGCACAGCCGACCCGTCGCCTGCCCCGGGCGATGGAGAATGCGCACGCCGTCCGAAAAGGCGATGCCGGGTCCCGAAATGCCGTCCGCATCGACCGTTCCAGTGCCCATCACCACATCGGGATTCGCCGCGAAAATGCGCTCTGTCTCCGCCAGATAGGTTGGCGCCATCAGGAAATCATCGTCGAGGAACAGGAGGATGTCGGCGTCGGCAACACCGGCCAGAATGCGGTTGCGCTGGCAACACAGGCCGCGCTTGGCGAAGACGATGCGGGTGCGGGCGGCGAGTTCGCCAAGCGCCGTCTGATCGACGTCAGCTTCTTCTGCTGCGCAGATGACGATCAAGTCCGCCTGCCGCGTCTGTTGCTGCAAATGCGGCAAGGCGGCGCGCAGAATGTCGCGGCGGCCGGTGGTGGCGATGCCGACGGCCAGGCGATGGACCGGGGTCCGGGCTTCACGCGGCGCCATTGCGCCACCTGCGGGGCCGCAATGCGCCGCGGACGGCGGCCGGCCAGCTCTTCTGGCTGAGGGTTCGGTTGAACACGACGCCGAGCACGCCGACGCGCGACTTGCCAAACGTCGCCAGCGCGCCGGCCAACCATTCGAAGGTCATCTTGCGCCGGTTGCCAAGCACCACCAGAATACCGTCGAGATAGGCGCTGATGACGCGGGTGTCAGCCGACGTGGCAAAGGTCGACAGGTCGACAATGATCACATTGTAGCGGCCGCGCAGCGTTTCGAGCTGTTGTTTCAGCGCCGGCAAGTGGCCGTAGCGATGCCCCGGATGCGCCGCCTGCTTGATCTGGTCGACCGTCAACACCGGGAGGATGGGCGGGTCTTCCAATGAGGGGGTGGTCTCATGGGTGACGACCGACCATTCATGCAGCGCCAACTCTCCCTCGCCCGGCTTGCGACGCGCCGGTTTATCGTCATCCTCGATCGTGGCCGGCATGGCCGTCGCGCCGCAGACGGAGAGGCCAAGCGCCGAGCCGCGCCCCTTGGCAAGTCGGCTAATGCTCGGGCTGGTGAAACTCGCATCGACCAGAACCACCGCAACGCCCTCATTGCTGTAGAGCTGGGCGAGGTTGGTGGCGATGGTCGTCTTGCCTTCGCCGATGCCGACGGAGGTGACCCCGACGATGATTGGCCCATTCGCCGGGAAAGCCGCGTCGATCGAGTTCTTGACGCTGCGCAACGCTTCGGAGAATCCCGAATAAGGGGCATCCAGCACGTAGCGCAAGGCCGCGGCCGGCTCCGGCGGGCCACCGGCGATCCGGCTCGTGCGAAACCGGGTGAAGGGAACGTAGCCGAGCGTCGGCAGGCCAAGCTCGCGGCCCAGCCTCTCGCCCGAATTGATGCGCCGGTCGAGCACGTCGCGCAAACCGGCCAGGCCGAGACCACCGGCAAAGCCCAGCATCAGCGACAGCGGGATGATGAGGGTCGTTTTCGGCCAGGTCTTGGCCAGCGGCGGCGTCGCGGCGGTCACCATCCGCGCATCGCCGATCGGGAAGGATTGTTTTTGCAACGTGACGATGAGTTGCTGCAGCACGCTTTCATACATGCGCCGATACGTGGTCGCCCGGCTTTCCAGTTCGGTCAGTTCGACGCGCGCCAGGTTCTTCTGCGAAACGCCGCCCTTGATCCCCTCAAGCTGGGTCTGCAGCAGGGCCTCGCGGGCACGGGCCGTGTCGAGGCCGGCCTTGTAGACGCCCTGGATGCGCAGCAGCTCGCTTCTGATCTGCCCTTCGAGACGGGCGATCTCATCATGCACGGCACGTGCCGGCCCGCTGTCCGCGCCATAGCGGCCGCCAAGCACTTCGAGCCGGGACCGCGCTGCGCCGAGTTCTCCCCGCAGGCGGTTGATCTCGGCATTGTTGAGCGCCTCGGCGACATAACCATCGGCCAGGTCGCCGCGCAGAAGGCGGTTGATCGTCTCCAACCGGGCCGCCTCGCTTGCCGTGCTCGCTTGAGCTGCCAGAAGCTGAGCGCTGATCTCGGCCAGCTGCTGCTGATCGAGCGACGCCGCCGTTCCCACCTGCTCGATGTCGTTGCCGTTGCGGAATTGCTCGACGCTGAGCGCGGCCTCGCGTGCCTGCTTGCCGATCTCGATCAGCTTGTCCTGGATCCAGTCCGCGCCACGCGCGACGATCGCGGATTTGGCGTCCAGCGTCGAACGCATATAGGTGTTGGCGATGGCGTTTGCCGCGCGGGCCGCCTTGACGGGATCGGTCGAGGTGTAGCCGATTTCCAGCACGTAGGATTGCCCGACGCGGCGCACCGACACGCGGCCAAGGAAGCCAGCCATGGTGCGGCGCATGATGTCTTCCTCGTCGGGAGCCGCCGCCGGGTTGCCGGCCGGTTCGGCCGAACCGGCGAACAGCGCTGCCAGGGAAGCGAAGGCGCGGCGGACCGCCGAGCGCCAGGACGTGCTGTCGCGGATTTCCGGATCCTCGGTGAGGTTGAGCTCGTGGATGACAGACCGGGCGATGGCCTCCGATTTGACGATCTCCACCTCGCTGGCGATTTCCGCCGCCTCGATGATGATGGTCCCCGTGGAGGCGTCCTGCGAGGCGATGCGCGCCTGCTCGCGGTCGATGACGATGCGGGCGATGGACGAATAGGTCGGTTGCGTCTCGGCGATGTAGAGCGCGCCGAGGGCGGCGCCGAGCCCGGTCATGAAGGCCAGCACCAGGAGATGCCGGCGCAGGAAAGACCAGATGTCGCGAAAGGAAATATACTCCTGCGGCAGGTCATTGCCCGGCCTTGCGTACTCACCGCTTGGGAACTTGCGAATGTCCTGGACCACCATGGTTCGTTCCGTTCCTTTGTCGCGTCAGCGGGGCGTGGCGCGGCCAGCTTGTTCGGTTGCTGCGGCGGCGAGCGGCGGCATCGAGGCGCCCGCCAGATCGAGATGCACTTCCAAAACATCGCCGGGTTGCAGCGAGGTTGTCTCGAGCGCTTCCTGGCGCTTGCCGGCCACGCCACCACGGATCACGGTGAAATGCAGCGGCTGCTGCTCGAAGGCGCGATCCTGGCGCCGGTTCAATGACGCACCGGTCGCCTGCAAGAGCTGTTCGGTTACGTCGCGCCGCAGCTTGAGATCGTCGATTTCGAGATTGACGGTCTGCAGCGCCGTGCCGACTTCCGTTCGCCGCGCTCCCTTCAGGCTGAGCGCGTCGCGATCGGTTTCGCTCAGTCTTTGCTGGGCGCGCATCGAGGCGACGGCCAGATCGAGCCGGCTGCTTTGCAGGTCGGCGACGACGCGTTCCAGCCCCGTCTCGCGCGATCTGGTGGCGGTGCCGCTCTTGACCAGCTTGGCGATGTCGCGAAGCTCGTCCTCGGCAATAGCGATCTGCCGGTCCTGCGCCGTGACTTTCTCGCCGAGAATCTTGATCTCCTCGCGAAACAGCGCGCCAAGCTCGGTCAGCGAAGCAAGCTGCCGCTCATACGCTTCCGTGCGGGCCTTGAAGATGGCGTCCTCATCGCTGGCGAACTGGGCCGCATGCGCGGCGAACGGCGCTTCGGCAAGGGCGGCGGCGAACTCGATCTCCGGGCGCTCGGCGAGCTCGGCTTCGAGGCGCGCGCGCCGTGTCAGGCGTTGCAGCAATTCCAGCTCGATGCGCCCCAATTCGCCCGCATAGCGAATCTGTTCCAGCTCGGAATAGCCGCCAGCGAGATCTGATTTGCGAACACGCCCGCCCGCCATGGCCAGCGCCTGCAATACGATCAAGCCCGGCCGGTACTCGAACTCGCCTGGCCGGTCGACGCTGCCGGTCACATAGATCGACGGGTAACGGATGACCTCCACAGTCACCGATGGCGGGCTGACAAGCCCGGTCCTGCGCTGCAGCGCATCGGCGATGCCGGCAGCAAGCGCCTCGGTGGTCAGCCCGCTGGCCTCGGCCTCGCCGACCAGCGGCAGGGCGATCATGCCCGATTTCGACACCGCATATTCACCGTTGAGCGCCGTCCATTCGCGATACTCGCCCTGGGCCTCGACCCATTCGACAACGCTGATCTTGATGCGGGTCTGGGGCAGAAGCCGGAAGTCGTCGGCGGCGCGTGCGGGGGCCATTGCCGAAACAAGGCTCCAGACCAGGACAATCGCCAGCGGCGATAGCCGGCCGGCCGGAAGATATCGCCAAAGCCCACCAGATATGCGCGCCCGCTGAATCCCCGTTCCCGCCATGATGCCTGCCCCGATGCCTCCGTCCGATTCGCGGGCGTCGGAAACGGCGCCTTGCGCCTTACGCCCTGGCTGATCATCGGTCGAATCGGCGCCGGGTAAATACCGTCGCGACGGTTTTCGCCTAGTCCCTTTCGGCTAGCCGGCCTAAGCGCAGCGCATATTCGAGGCAGGCCCCGCATCGCGACGGGCGGTGCCGCGCACGATCGGATGAAGACCTAGCCCATTCGAGCGTCCCGCTCCTCCGTTCAGACAAGCGGCAAGCCGGATGGACGGCGTGCCCGCACCGGCGGTTGCCGCCATGATCGGCCAGAAAAACCCGACGCGAAAACTCGACGCGAAAATTCTGGGAGACACCGCATTGCGCGTGGCGATCGTTCACTACTGGCTGGTGTCCATGCGCGGTGGCGAAAAGGTCGTCGAGGCGCTTTGCGACATGTACCCGCAAGCCGACATCTTCACCCTGGTCTATGACCCGAAAAAAATCTCCGAGAAGATCAAGCGGCACAAGATCACGCCATCCTTCCTGCAGAAAATTCCCGGCGCGAAACGGCATTATCAATCGCTTCTGCCGTTGATGCCGTTCGCGCTCGAGAGCCTCGACCTGTCGCAATATGATCTGGTTCTGTCCAGCGAGTCCGGTCCCGCCAAGGGGATCACGCCGGGGCCGCAGGCGACCCATATCTGCTATTGCCACTCACCGATGCGCTACCTGTGGGACCACTACCATTTCTATCGCGCCGGCTTGGGTTTTCTGCCGCGCCTGCTGTTTCCGTGGATCGCGCCGGCCCTGCGGGTCTGGGATGTGACGACCAGCGCCCGCGTCGACGCCTTCGTCGCCAACTCGCGGCACGTGGCCGACCGGATCGAGAAATACTACCGGCGCAACGCCACGGTTCTCAACCCGCCGGTCTCGGTCGATGATTTCGCCCCCGTGGCGGCCACCGAGGATTTCTATCTCACCGTCGGCCAGCTCGTCGGCTACAAGCGCGTCGATCTGGCGGTCAGGGCGTTTACCCGGATGGGCCGCTATCTCGTCGTCATCGGCGAAGGTCCCGAAACCGCCACGCTCAAACGCATGGCCGGCCCGACGGTGTCGTTCCTCGGGCGCGCGCCCTTCCCCGTTCTCAAGGAAAAGCTCGCCCGCTGCAGGGCGCTGGTTTTCTCCGGCACCGAGGATTTCGGCATCGTGCCGGTGGAAGCCATGGCGAGCGGACGCCCGGTCATCGCCCATGCCAGCGGCGGCGCTCTGGACAGCGTCATTGCCGATCATACAGGCATCCTCTTCGACGACCAGTCGGAGGACGGCCTGATCGAGGCGGTGCAGCGGTTCGAGGCAATCGAGACGACCTTCAGGCCCGATCTCATCCGCGCTCACGCGCTGCAGTTCAGCGAGGCGAACTTCAAGCATCGGATGCAGGCCATTATCGACCAGGAGCTCGGTCGCAGGCAGCAGCAGCGTGCGCGGCGCCCGGCATCGCTGCCCATCCGGGCCACTGCTGCGCGCGGCGGGCAGGCGGCGGTGGCGGCGAAAGCGATGAGAAACGATCCTTGATGGAGAGCCCCAATGCAGATCGGTTTTCGCATGCGCGGCGAAGGACGCGACCACCGGACGGACACGCTCCGCTTCGCCAGATTGCTCAGCACGCTGGACGGGATCGAAGCGGGGCTCCTGTCGGAAAAGTTCGGACTTCAGCAGCGTTATGAGAATGCCGCCGTCAGCGCCGCCTTCGCGCAGCAATATTACGAAGACGAAGCACAGAATACCGGGCTCTCGGAGCGGATCGACGGTCTGACGCAGTCGTTGAAGGACTATACCAAGCGCATGGAGGCGCTGGAGCGGCAGATCGATCTGATCGGCCAATTGCGGGCCAGCACGACAGCCTTCGCCGAGGATTATGGCCTTAGTCATGTGGCCGGCGTCTCGCCTTCGCATGCACGGCATTGACACGGCGGCTCGGCGCGGTTCGGCGATTTTGGAATCGGGACCGGCGGCATCCAGCGTGCTGGATGCCGCTGCCCGCAGCGCCGTTTCGACCCTGTCGGGCAACGCCTTTCAAATTGATTAGGAAGAATCCGCCGATACGCTGACTAGATGAGCGCCGTAACACCTAAGCGCAGTGGGTTTGCACCAACGTGCTAGCTGCGCGATGCGTGCGGGGCCTTATCATTCCGGCAGTTCAAACAGCTTGGGGCGGTCGAGAACATGCGGAGATCGAGGCGTAGCGGTTTTCCATTCCGGGCTATCTAGCGCCCATTAGCGCCTTTGGCGAACAGACGGGAACCCTGTGTCCGGCGACGTTGGAACAGTGGGAGAAATCCCTACGGCCCAACCGGGAGGGGCTAGGCGGGGCAAGGGCTAGAGCGGTCCTTCGCGCCTTTGGAAAGACGCGGGTGCCGCTCGAGAAACAGAATGCCGCTCCAGGTGAACGTCGGCGAACCGGGCAAGAATTTTGATGACCAACACTGGCAGTTCAGAACGAGCGTTTCCGCAAGCTGACACGACCCTGATGCTGTCGCTTATCCACGGGAATGCGCGGGCCTTCGAGCTCGATCTCTCCGGGTTGCGCGTCGTCGTGCCGGCCGACAACGGCTATCTTGCGGCCGCGGCAACGCTTGCCCTGGTGGCCGGGGCGGCCAGCGTGACGGCGATCACCCCGCAGACAAACCGCTTTCGATCGGCCGAGGAGGCGGCGGAAGCAACGCTGGCGCTCGCCTCGCTCGCCGGCCTCAACCGCAATCTGAGCATTGAAGAGCGGATCGACCACCAGACCTGCAGGACGACCAATCTGCTCGTAAGCTCCGACCCCATTCGCCCGGTCACCCGGTCGATCATCGAGCGGCTGCCGGATCGGGCAGTGGTGGCGCTGCTGCATGAAGCCTGGATGTCGATCAAGGGCGAGGTCGATGTCGAGGCCTGCCGCGAACACGGCGTGCCGATCTCGGCGGTCAATGAATCGCACCCGCTTGTCGGCGGCGCGGACTACCAGCCGGCACTGTGCCTGGAATTGTTCAGCGTCGCGGAAGTGGCTGTGGCAAACGCGGCCGTGGCGCTGATCTGCGACAATCCCCTGGCCGACAATCTGGAGCGTGGCCTGCGCGAAGCCGGCGCGCAGGTCGTCGTCTTTTCGCGCGCCGACCTGGTTTTCGAGCATTCCTGGGACGCGGTCGTGCTCGCCCTCAGGCCGATGGACGAGCCCCGGCTGGGCATTCGCGACCTGGGGCTGATCGCCAAGGCGGCGCCGGAGGCAACCATCATCCAGTATTGGGGCGACATCGACCGCAAGGCGGCGCGCTATTTCGAGCTTACGGTCTGGCCGCCGCGCACGCCCGGCAAGGGCCAATGGGGATTGCCGCTCGAAACGCTGGGCCCGGAACCCGTGCTGCGGCGCATCACAGGCGCCTTGAAGGCAGCCCAGTTGATCCTTTCCGGCGCCCCCACCCAACCGGGCGGCCTGGCGCAAATCCTCGCGCCAAATGATGTTTTCGACGAGGACTGAGTGCGGACGTCGGGTTCTTCCTGCCTTCGCAACTGCAAAAAAATATGCCATATCCCTGCGCGTCGATGCATCGGCGGGCGCGCTCGCCACGCCATGTGTCCGATGGCCTGAGACCATTTAGGGAGGGCAGTTTGAGTGCAACGGGAAAATCGGCGGCCCTGACACCGCCGGATGTGCTGGCACGCAAGGGCGGCGTCCCGCTCGTCTGCCTGACGGCCTACACCACCCCCATCGCCCGCCTTGTCGATCCCCATTGCGACATCGTTCTGGTCGGCGACAGCGTCGGCATGGTGCTGCACGGCCTGCCCAGCACGCTCGGCGTGACGCTCGACATGATGATTCTGCATGGCCAGGCGGTGCGGCGCGGCGTGGAGCGCGCGCTGCTGGTGGTCGACCTGCCGTTCGGCTCCTATGAGGAATCGCCCGCACAGGCGTTTCACAGCGCCGCCCGGGTGATGCGCGAGACCGGCTCAGCCGCCGTCAAGCTGGAAGGCGGGGAAAGCATGGCCGAGACCATCGGCTTCCTCACCCGACGCGGCATTCCCGTCATGGCGCATATCGGACTGACCCCGCAGGCGGTGAACACGTTCGGCGGATACAAGGTGCAGGGCCGCGGCACGGGCGGCGCGGCGATCGAACGCGACGCGGCGGCGGTGGCAGCGGCCGGCGCCTTCGCCGTCGTCCTGGAAAAGGTGCCCGACGCGCTGGCGCGCAGGATCACCGCCCAGACCCCCATTCCAACCATCGGCATCGGCGCTTCGCCCGCCTGCGACGGGCAGGTGCTCGTCGTCGACGACATGCTCGGCATGTTCAGCGACTTCCGGCCGAAATTCGTCAAGCGCTATGCCGAACTCGCCGACGATGCCGGCGCGGCCATCGCCGCCTATGCGGAGGATGTCCGGCAGCGCCGTTTCCCCGGCGACGACCATGTGTTCGCCGACGCGACCCCCGCCAGCCAGAAGGTGCCAGACGCATGAGCCTGCCCATTGTCCGCACCGTTCACGCGCTTAGAACCCTGGTGACGAGATGGCGGCGCGCCGGCGAAACCATCGCGGTGGTGCCGACCATGGGCGCCTTGCATGAAGGTCATCTCAGCCTGGTCAGCGCAGCGCTGGCGCGCGCCGACCGAGTGATCGTCACCCTGTTCGTCAACCCGAAGCAGTTCAACAGCGCGGCCGATCTCGCAGCCTATCCACGCACGGAAGAGGAAGACGCCGCCAAGCTGGCGCCGCTGGGCGCCGACGTGCTTTTTGCCCCTGATGGGGAAGAAATGTACGCGCCCGGCTTTTCGACCACCGTCTCGGTCAGCGGCGTCAGCGAGGGCCTGTGCGGCGGCCATCGTCCGGGGCATTTCGACGGCGTGGCGACCGTGGTGACGAAGCTCCTGCTGCAAAGCGGCGCCGACTTCGCCTGTTTCGGAGAGAAGGATTTTCAGCAATTGCACGTGGTGCGGCGGCTGGCCCGCGATCTTGACATCCCCGTCGAGATCATCGGCTGCCCGACGGTGCGCGAAGGTGACGGCCTGGCGCTATCCTCGCGCAATGTGCGCCTGTCGGACAGCCAGAGGGAGATTGCCCCAAGGCTGGCGGAAATCCTGTTCGATGCCGCCGCGCGCCTTGCCGCCGGCGCCGAAGCCGATGCAACGCTGGCGGCAAGCCGCTCCGCCCTGATGAATGATGGCTTCGACATGATCGAATATCTGGAACTGCGCGACGAGACGACACTCGCGCCCGTCGGTCGCCTGACGCGGCCGGCACGGCTCCTGGCCGCCGCCTGGCTCGGCGACATCCGCCTCATCGATAATGTCGCCGTCTCGCCCTGACCGCGCGACGCCCGTCTCACCATGTCAGGCAACCAGGCGCGCCAGCGCGGTGAAGATGCGCTCGTCCTCGCATTGCGCCACGTTGAAGCGCAGGAAGCTTCCGGCCGAACGCGCGTGGCTGAAGGCGTTTCCCGGCGCGAGAACGATGTTCGCCTCGAGCATTCCCCGCGCCAGTGCCGCCGCGTCCATCCCATCGGGAAGCTTGCACCAGACAAACATGCCGGCGCGCGGTTCAATCCACGGCGTGATGCCGATCCGCCGCAGCCGCGCCACGGTCTCGTCCATGGCGCGCGCCAGGCGCAGGCGAACGGCTTCCATATGCTTGCGGTAGCTGCCGTCCCTGAGCAGCGTCAGGACCAGCTCCGCCGACAAGGCCGGGCCGCCGAAGGCGGTGGCGATCCTGAGATCGACCAGGCCTTCGATCCAATCGGCGGGCGCGGCGATGTAGCCGCAGCGCACCGAGGCCGACAGGGATTTCGAGAAACTGCCGATATAGACGACGCGTGACAGCCCGTCGAAAGCCGCCAGCCGCGGCGCCGGGTCGGTCTCGAAATCGGCGAAGATGTCGTCTTCGATGATCGTCAGCCCCGCCTGATCGGCCAGGGTCAGGAGCTTGTGCGCGGTGACCGGCGACAGCGTCGCGCCGGTCGGATTGTGCAGGGCCGAGTTGGTCACGTAGAGGCGCGGCGCGTGTTCGGCGACGGCCTGGGCAAACCGGGCAATGTCGGGGCCCGAAACGGTGTAGGGCACGCCGACGATGTTCACCTGATGCGCCCTGAGCAGCGCGTGAAAATTGAAATAGCACGGATCGTCGACCAGCACCGTATCGCCGGGCTTGAGAAGAAGGCGGCAGACGAGATCGATCGCCTGGGTGCCCGAATCCGTCAGCATGATCTGGCCGGGCGCGGCCTCGATGCCATGCCCCGCCATGCGGCGCGCCAGCAGCGCGCGCAGGGCGGGAAGGCCAAGCGGCGTCCCGTAATCGACCAGCCCCGCGGCTTCGGCGCGCGCCGCCGAACGCAGCGCCCGGCGCAGTCCATCGGCGGGCATCCATGAGGGCGGAAGCCAGCCGCAGCCGGGGATCAGCAGATCATCGCCGGCGCCCAAAGCCTGGCGCGATATCCACAGCGGATCGACCTCGCGCGCGCGCGCCGGACCGATCTCGGCAAGCGACAGCGGCGCCAGCGGCGCGGTGACGAAGAAGCCCGATCCCGGCCGCGAGCGGATGATTCCTTCGGCGGCCAGCCGGTCATAAGCCTCGACCACCGTCGACTTCGAGACGCGCATGGTGTGTGCGCAGGCGCGTATCGATGGCAGTTTCGCCCCAGGGATCAGGCTGCGATTGGCGATCCTGCCGCGGATCGTCTCCATCACGCCTTCGAGAAGGGTGGCGCTGCTCTCCAGGGTTTTCTCGCTCATCCGTACTGTCCGCGTCACCATTACAGTCAGGCTTAACTGTACCTTATTGTATCTGGCGCCGCCATGCCCTTTCCCGCACACGGGAGTCCACAAGGGAGCATGCCATGAACAAGATGATGAGCGGGTGGGCCAACGGGTTGCTGGGCGTTCTGATCTTCAGCGGATCGCTGCCGGCGACACGCGTTGCCGTGATGGGTTTCGATCCCGTCTTCCTGACGGGCGCGCGGGCGACGATCGCCGGCCTGCTCGCCGGCGCCCTCCTGCTCGTCCTCAAGCCCCGGCGGCCGCAACGGGGCGACCTCGTCGCGCTTTTGATCGTCGCGCTGGGTGTCGTCGTCGGGTTTCCGCTTTTGACCGCGCTGGCCCTCGAGCACGTGACCTCGGCCCATTCGATCGTCTTCATCGGACTTCTGCCGTTGGCGACGGCGGTCTTCGGCGTGCTGCGCGGCGGCGAGCGGCCGCGCCCGGCCTTCTGGCTGTTTTCGATCGCCGGCAGCGCGCTTGTCGTCGGCTTCGCCTTCAGCCAGGGCATGACCGCCTCGCCGCTCGGCGATCTCCTGATGCTCGGCGCGATCATCGTCTGCGGCCTCGGCTATGCGGAGGGCGCGTCGCTGTCGCGCAAGATCGGCGGCTGGCAGGTGATCTGCTGGGCGCTCGTCCTTTCGCTTCCCGTCATGCTCGTCCTGACCATGGCCACCTGGCCTGCACGCCTCGATGCGCCCGCCGTTTCGGCATGGATCGGGCTCGGCTACGTGTCGGTGTTCAGCATGCTGGTCGGCTTCGTCTTCTGGTATCGCGGCCTGGCGCAGGGCGGAACCGTCGCCGTCGGGCAATTGCAGTTGCTGCAGCCCTTCTTCGGCCTGGCGCTGGCGGCGTTGCTGCTCAACGAGCCGGTCACCGGCGGGATGCTTATCGTCACCGTGGCGATCGTCGCCTGCGTGGCCGGCGCCAAGACATTCGCCGGCCAGAAGCGCGTCGGGAAAGCCGTTGCCGCCGAATAAGGCGGAAAGCTACTCGGCCGCTTCGGGCAGGGCCAGCGGTGCCGCGTAGCCCTCGCCCTCGGTGTCCTCGGCTGTGTCCTTCGGGCGCCGTACACGATAGAATGCGGCGTAGAGCGCCGGAACGAACAGGATCGTCAGCACCGTGGCGACCGCCAGGCCGCCCATGATGGCAAACGCCATCGGACCCCAGAAGACATTGCGCGACAGGGGCACCATGGCGAGGATCGCCGCCAGCGCGGTCAGCACGACGGGCCGCGTGCGGCGCACCGTCGCCTCGATGATCGCCGTCCATTTCGCCCGCCCATCCTCGATATCCGCGTCGATCTGGTCGACCAGGATGACCGTGTTGCGCATGATCATGCCGGCGAGCGCGATCAGGCCGAGCAGCGCGACGAAGCCGAAAGGCTGGTTGAAGACCAGCAGGCCGAGCGCCGCGCCGATCAGGCCGAGCGGCGCCGTGGCAAACACCAGCGCCAGCCGCGAAAAGCTCTGCAACTGGATCATCAGCAGGGTCAGCATGGCGAGGATCATGATCGGGAAGACCTGGAACAGGGCCACATTGGCCTTGGCGCTTTCCTCGATCGCGCCGCCCATCTCGATGCGGTAGCCGAGCGGCAGACCCTTGATCAAGGGCTGCAGGGTCGGCAGGATTTCCGCCGAGACATCGGGCGGCTGGACGCCGGCCGGCACATCGGCGCGGACGGTGATCAGCATGTCGCGGTTCTGCCGCCACAGGATCGGCTCCTCGTGGCCGTAGACGACGCGGGCAACCTGCGACAGCGGCACCGCCGCCCCACCGCGCGTGGCGATGGTCAGGTCGCCCAGATGCTCGATGTCGAGCCGCTCGCTCTCCACCGCGCGCGCCACCACGTCGATGGCCTCGATCCCGTCGCGCACGGCGGTCACCGTGTAGCCCGACAACAGGGTCTGCAGCGTGCGGCCGATGTCCTGCGGCGTCAGGCCAAGTGCCCGGGCGCGGTCCTGGTCGACTTCAAGCCGGATCGACTTCGCCTGCTCGTTCCAATCGAGATTGGGATCGAGCGCGCGGGGATTCTCAGCCATCACGTCACGCACCTGATAGGCGATGCGGCGCACTTCGAGCGGGTCCGGGCCGACGACGCGGAACTGGACCGGGAAGCCGACGGGCGGACCGAACACCAGCTCCGTGACGCGCACCCGCGCCTGCGGCAGGCCGCCCTCGGCAACATAGTCCTGCAGCCGCGCCTTGACCCGGTCGCGGGCCGCCGCATCTTCCGTGTACATGACCAGGATGGCATAGTTCGGCTTGGGCAATTCGGGATTGGAGGCGAGGAACCAGCGCGGCGCGCCGGCGCCGGTATAGGTGCTGTAGGTCAGCACCTCCTTGTCGGCGGCGACCACGGCCTCGACCTCACGGGCGGCCGCCTCCGTCGCCTTGAAGGGCGCGCCTTCCGGCAGACGGATTTCGACCATCAGTTCGGGCCGTGGCGAGGTCGGGAAGAATTGCTGCTGGACGAAGCCGAAAGACCAGACCGAGAGGGCGAACAGGCCGATGACGGCGGCGATAACCAGCCAGCGCCAGGAGACGCACCAGTCGATCACGACGCGCAGGGCATTGTAGAGCCGTGTATCGTAGATATCGTGATGGCCGCCGCCACCGACTGGATCGCCGGCCACAGCCGCGCCGCCCTTGTGGAAGTCGGGCAACAGCTTGACGCCGATATAGGGCGTGAAGACCACGGCGACGAACCAGGAAGCAACGAGCGCGATGGTCACCACCCAGAAGATGCCGCCGGCATATTCGCCGGCCGTCGACTGGGCAAACCCGACCGGCAGGAAGCCGGCGGCGGTGACCAGCGTGCCGGTCAGCATCGGAAAGGCGGTCGATGTCCAGGCGAAGGTCGCCGCCTTCAGCCGGTCATAGCCCTGCTCCATCTTCACCACCATCATCTCGACGGCGATGATGGCGTCATCGACCAGCAGGCCGAGCGCAATGATCAGGGCGCCAAGGGTGATGCGCTCCAGGCTCATGCCAAGGAGATCGAGCGCGATCATGACGATCGCCAGCACCAGCGGCACGGCGAGCGCCACGACGATGCCCGTGCGCCAGCCGAGCGACAGGAAGCTGACGGCCAGGACGATGGCCAGCGCCTCCATGAACACCTTGACGAATTCGCCGACCGATTCCTGAACCACTTCCGGCTGATCGGCAACGAGTTCGACGTCCAGCCCGACCGGCAGGTCGGCGTGCGCCGCCTGCATCGCGGCCTTGAGGTTCTCGCCGAGCGTCAGTATGTTGGCGCCTTCGGCCATCACCACGCCGATGCCGATCGCCTGGCGGCCCTGATGCCGAGCGGTGAAGGACGGAGGGTCCTCATACCCCCGGCTGATCTCGGCGATGTCGCCGAGGCGGAACACCGTGCCGTTGACGGAGACCGGCACGGCAGCCACCGCCTCAACCCCCTTCAATGCTCCCTCGACACGCAGGAAAACCCGGTCGGAGGCCGTCTCGATCTCGCCGGCCGGCGTCACGGCATTCTGCGCGGCGATGGAGTTGAAGATCACCTGCGGGTCGATGCCGAGCGTGGCGAGCTTCGAATGCGACACCTCGACATAGATGCGCTCATCCTGCTCGCCGTAGAAGCGCACCTTTTCCACATCCGGCACGCGCAGCAGGCGCTGGCGGATGTCTTCGGCAGCGTCCTTCAGGTCGCGCATCGTGGCGCCCTCGCCCGACAGCATGTAGAGCGCGCTGTCGACGTCGCCAAACTCGTCGTTGAAGAACGGGCCGATGACGCCGGCGGGCAGGCTGCCGCGAATGTCGCCGACGCGCTTGCGCACCTGATACCAGATGTCGGCCACGTCACCGGGCGGCGTCGTGTCCTGCAATTGCAACTGCATGAAGGTCGAGCCCGGTTTCGAATAGGTGCGCACCTTGTCGAAATGGGGGATCTCCTGCAGCGTCTTCTCGATCGGATCGGCCACCTGCCGCTGGACTTCCTCGGCGGTCGCCCCCGGCCATATGGCCGTCACCACCATCACCTTGATGGTGAAACTCGGATCCTCGGCGCGGCCGAGGCGGGCGTAGGAATAGGCCCCGCCGAGCGACAGCACGATGATCAAGAACAGGACGAGGGCCTGATGGGTGACCGCCCATTGGGAAAGGTTGAAGCGCTGCATGGTGGTCTCCCGATCAGCGCGCGCTGGCGGACTGGATTTCGGCCAGCCGGACCTTGGCGCCGGCTTCCAGCTTCTGCACACCGAGGGTGACGATCTTCTCGCCCCCCTTCAGGCCGCCGCTGAGAATGGCGTTCTCCGACTGATAGGCCTCGACGATGACCGGCCGGCGTTCGAGCGCGCTGGAGGTCGGATCGACCACGAAGACCACCGGTCCACGGCCATCGTCGAGAAGTGCGGTCATCGGCACGCGGGCAACGGGCGCCGGGTCCCCCTTGGTCAGGGAAACGGTGGCGGTCATGCCCAGCCGCACGGCCGCGCTCGCCTGCGGAATGGAAAAGCGGACCGCATAGGTCCGGCTCGTTCCATTGGCCTCCGGCGAGACCTCGCGCAAATGCGCGGCATAGGTCTCGCCGCCGGCCCACAGAGCGGCGGTGGCTTGCGATCCTTCGAGGTCGGCAAGGCGGCTTTCGGGGATTGCCACCTCAACCTCCTTCTCGTCGAGACGGGCGATGTTGACCACGGTCTGCCCCGGTGCAACCACCTGGCCGGCTTCGGCGGCGGCGGCGCTGACGACGCCGGTCGCCGAGGCCTTCAGTTCGCTGTAATCCATCTGGTTGGCGGCCAGCGCCACGGTGCGCTCGGCCTGTTCGTGGCGCGAGCGGGCCTCGTCGACGGCCAGCGACTGCGCGTCGATGGCGGCCTGCGTGACATGGCCGCGCTTGAACAGGGTCCGGGCGCGCGCCACATCGGCCTCTGCCTTGGCAAGGCTGGCCGTCGCCGCGCGCAGTTCGGCGCGGCGCTGCTCGAGCTGCAGGTTCAGATCGACGGGATCGAGGCGCGCCAGTATCTGGCCTTCCTGCACGGTGTCGCCGACATCGACCAGTCTTGCTGCGACCTTGCCGCCGACGCGAAAGGCTTCCGCCACCTCGATGCGCGGGGTCACGACGCCCGTATAGGTGCGCGTCTCGGCCAGCGGAGCAAGGCGTACGGTCTCGACACGCACCACCGGATCGGGCTGCTCGGCCGTCTCCTCCTTCTGGCAGCCGGCCAAAAAAGCCGCAGCAGCGGCCACCAGGGCAATCCGTTTCAGCATAAGCAGCGACATCTGCGCCTCATTTTGTGAACAATGTCGAGTAACGATTCTAATTAATCGTCACAATTTAGGCACACGAAAAACCAGGGCCGCGGCGGCGGTCCTAGTTCTGTTTGCCCAGTGCTTTCAGGATGAAGCGGATCTGCTCGCGCAGCCCCGCCTCGGTGTCTTCACCGTTCTGTATGCAGTTCTCGATCAGCAGCGGGTGAAGGAACGGCACGAAAGCCGTCTTCACGCACCGCGCGGCTTCGGCCGGGTCGTCGACATGGAACTCGCCGGCGGCCACGCCTTCACGGATAAGGCCTTCGAAAATGGTGGTGACGCGTTCGATGTGCGCCTTGATGATTGCCCAGTTTTCCTGCATCGCCGCGACAATCATGTCGTGCGTGCGCTTTTCCTTCAACAAGGTCGTCTTGTTGTGGATGTGGATCGCCGTCAGCAAGCGGACCAGCTTTTCCGAGGCAGGCCCCGGCGCGCGGGCGATGCTGAAGGCGATCTCCGCCACTTCTTCCACCACACGCCCGCAGATGCACTCGTTGATGGCGCCCTTTGACGGGAAGAACCGGTAGATGTTCGCCGGACTCATGCCGAGCTCGGTCGCGATGTCGGCGACCGAGGTCTTCTGGTAACCGATCCGTCGGAAAAATTCCTCCGCGACTTCGAGAATGCGCGTGCGCGTCTCTTCCGGATCCGTTCGGGTGCGTGGTGCTTGGCTCATGAATCTCTTTCCTGACGAATATCAATAATCATCAGCAATCACAAAGTCAAGCCGATTAGCACTGCCCGACGCCACGACCATACCTTGCCGATTCCCGGCGCGGCGTCCATGCCCCGACTAAACGGCAGCGCCATCCCATGGCTCGGCAAGGAAGGCGCGGTAGGCCTCAGCCATGCCGCTGGCGGCGGCCTTGTAGAGCTTTTCGCCGTCCTGCGGCGTCGACAAGGCCGGGTTCGAGCCGATCCGTCCGTCGGGGAAACGGCGGCGATAGTCGCGCGCATCATAGAAATGCGATGTCGGCGCGATCGCCGGGTCGAGCGGCACATTCTTGATGTGCTCGGGAAACAGATAGCGCGTCACCGCCACTTCGCTGGCCGTCGCATGCAGGCCCTCGGCATCGCCATAGAGTTCGCGCCAAAGCTTTTGCACGCCGTCGCATTCCCACCAGCTCAACAGCTTGCAGCGCACTTCCGGCAGGCCGGCGCGCCAGCGCGCGGCATGCAGTTCGGCGAAGGCGGCCTGTACGGTGGCGATGTTGCCGCCATGCCCGTTCAGGAAGAAGAACGAGCGGAAGCCGTGCGCGGCAAGGGCTTCCACCTGTTCGCCGATCAGGCGGATCAGTGTCGTCGGGGCCAAGGTCATGGTGCCGGCGAAGCCCATGTGATGGCCGGCAATGCCCACGGAAATGGTCGGCGCCACCAGCGCATTCGCCAGCTCTCCCGTGCCGCGGGCGATCTGCTCGGCGCAAATGGCGTCCGTGCCGATCAGGCCGTTCGGCCCATGCTGCTCTGTCGAACCGATGGGGATGATGATGCCCTGCGCGTGCTGCAGGTAGGTTTCCACCTCCTGCCACGTCTGGAACCACAATTGCATTGCCTGCCTCCTTATAACCCGGCGCTCAGAAGCCGAGCGCCAATCCGTCCTTGCGGAAATCCGATCCTGCCGACAGAACGCCGCGCGCGTGATCGATCCAGATCGCCTGACCGCCGCCCAATGGCTGGGCGCGCGGCTTGATCACATGTCCCCGCGCGGCGAGCGCGGCGATGACCGCGTCGCCCAATGCCGGCTCGACTTCCAAGGCGCCGTCGAAGGCAAAGGAGCGCGGCGCATCGAGGGCCGCCTGCACGTCCAACCCGCGGTCGAGGACGCCCGACAGGAACGCCGCGTGGCCCGCCGCCTGATAATGCCCGCCCATGACGCCGAAGGGCGCGACGACACGTCCGTCCTTCTTCAGCATGCCGGGAATGATCGTGTGCATGGGCCGCTTGTTCGGCGCTATGGCATTTGGATGCCCCTCGATCAAGCGGAACGATGTCCCGCGATTGTGCAGCACGATGCCGGTTTCGGGATCGAGCCGCGTCGAGCCGAAGGCATTGAAGATGGAATTGATGAAGGAGATGGCGTTGCCGTCGCGGTCGACGACGCAGAGATAGACCGTGTCCTTGTGCTCCGGTTCGCTCCAGAGGGTCGGCGCGCCGGCCCGGCCCGTGTCGATGCGCTGCCGCAGCAAGGCCGCCGTTTCGTCCGACAACAGCGCCTCCACCGGCTGGCTCGTCTGCGTCGGATCGGCAATCAGCGCGTCACGGTGGTGATAGGCGAGCTTGGTGGCCTCGGCATGAAGATGCACGCGGTCGGCCATGGACAGGCTCTCGCCGAGATCGAAACCGGAAAGGATGTTGAGGATCATCAGCGCGGCGACGCCCTGGCCGTTGGGCGGGCATTCGTAGACCTCGTGGCCGCGATAAGAAGAGACGATCGGCGCGACATAGTCGGCACCATCGAGACCCGCGGCGAAATCGTCCAGCGTGTGCAGCCCGCCAAGGCCGTTCAGATAGTGCACCAGGGATTGCGCCGCGCGGCCCAGATAGAAGGCGGCCGCCCCGTCCCTGGCGATCTCGCGCAGGCGGGCGCCGAGCAGAGGCTGCGCATGGCGCTCGCCGGCCGCAGGCGCCCGGCCATCCGGCAGGTAGACGGCGCGGGCGCCGGCATCCTCGGCCAGAAGCGCCGCCTCCGCCCGCCAGTCCTGCGCGACACGCGGCGTGATCGGATAACCATTCTCGGCGTAATCCACCGCGCGGCGGAACAATTGCTCGAGCGGCAGCGAACCGTGATCGCCGTGCAGCTTCGTCCAGGCGGCGATGGCGCCCGGCACGGTGACCGCATGCGGGCTGGTGCGGGCAATCTGGGACAGACCGAGCGCCTTCAGCCGCTCGACGCTGGCGGCGGCCGGCGCGCGGCCGCTGCCATTCAGGGCGATCACATCGCCGCCGGCCGGCGCATAAAGCACGAAACAGTCGCCGCCAATGCCGGTCATGTGCGGCTCGACCACGCATTGCGCCGCCACGGCGGCAAGCGCCGCATCCACCGCATTGCCTCCGGCGGAGAGAATTTCCAGGCCGGCGGCGGTGGCCAGGGGATGGGATGTGGCGATCGCCGCATCCCGGGCAAGCGTCGGCGGGCGTCCGGGCCGGAAGAAATCATGCATGGCTGTGTTTCTCTCAATCAGGAATCGCGATACCCTAAAGTCTATCGCTATGGCTATACAAAACTCTATAAAGAAACTCGATGCCAGATCAATGAGCCTTGGACATGGCGACCGCATGTTCCACTCTTGTGTCGGCGAAACGGCACCGGCCAATCGGGCTCGAACGGAAGGCATTCTGGATGCGCATCGGCATTCCCCGGGAAATCAAGATCAAGGAAAGCCGCGTCGCTCTTTTGCCGACGCAGGTGAAGCAGCTTTGTGCTGCCGGTCACGACGTGCTGGTGGAACACAACGCCGGCGCGCTGGCGGGTGCATTCGACGAGGACTATGTCGCCGCCGGCGCGCGCATCGCGCCGGACGGGCCGGCGCTCTATGCGCGCGCCCAGATGATCGTCAAGGTGAAGGAGATCCTGCGTCCGGAGTTCGCCCTTCTCAGGCCCAATCACACGATCATCGCCAATCTCTACTGCGAGCGCGACCGCGTCATGCTGGACCGGTTTCTCGACGTCGGCCTGACGGCCATCGCCGCCGAGAAGGCGCATCCGCACAAGGCCGGCAACAGCCCGCTGGCCGGCGAGATCGCCGCGCTCGAAGGGCTGCGGCTGGTGCTTTTGCCCTATGGCGGCACCGGACGGCATTTCATGCGCCACGCCGGGGTGATGTCGACGCGGGTGATCGTCATCGGCCTGGGGCTTGCCGGACGCGGCGCCCTGCGCACGCTGTTCGGCCTTGGCGTCTCGGTGGTCGGCCTCGACCACACCCAGGGGACGCTGGCGCGCGCCGCACTTGACTGGGAGAACCGGGATTTCACCGCGGCCCATATCGACACGCTGGCCGAACATTTGCCGCAGGCGGATCTGGTGATCAACTGCGTGCGCTGGGACAAGGACCGCACCGACCACCTCCTGACCCGCAAGATGCTGGCGACGATGCGCAAGGGCGCGGTCATCGTCGACGTCGCCTGCGACCGGGCCGGCGCCATTGAAACGTCGATGCCGACGAGTTGGGAAAATCCCACCTACCAGGTGGCAGGCGTGACGCATTTCTGCGTCGAAAACCTGCCGAGCGCGGTGCCCGAGGCAAGCTCCGTCAGCTTCGCCGATCTGATCTATACCCTGGTCGAGCCGGTGGCGGATCTGGGCCTGGCGCGCGCCGTCGAGGACCAGGACTGGCTCGGCGCCGCCGTCGTCTGCCACGCCGGCAAGGTGGTGCACGAGCGGACGGCACGGCTGCAGAACATGCCGTCGACGCCGCTTGCCGAGGCGCTAGTGGTCTGACCGAAACAGATGGTCCCCATCCGTTTCGATAAGTCAGCCCACAAGCTATTGACCTGGTGGGGCAATTTTCCCCAACAGATGGGTACCATCTGTTAGGATCGCACCACTAGCATCAGATGTTCAGGACCAGTTCGCTCGGCCCTGAACCATTCCGACCCGACCCCAGCCTCAATTGGCCGGCATCAGCCGTTCCGTCAGCTCCGTCCAATAGCCCACGCCGTGCGGGATGGCTTCGTCATTGAAGTCGTACATCGGGTGGTGGATGTTGGCCGTGTCGCCGTTGCCGAGGAAGATGATGGCGCCCGGCCGCTGCTCGAGCATGAAGGAGAAATCCTCGCTGCCCAGCGATGGCGGCAGATCGCGCCGCACCTTGTCCGTTCCCACCACGGCCGCCGCCGCATCGCCGGCAAGGCCCGCCTTCTCCGGGTCGTTGAAGGTGATCGGGCAGTCATGGGCGTAGGTGATCGTCGCCGTGGTGCCGAACGCATCGGCCACCGTGTTGACGATGTGGTGGAAGCGCTTCTCGCACAGCTCGCGCACCTCCGGCAGAAGCGTGCGCACCGTGCCCTTGAAGCTGACGCTCTGCGGGATGACGTTGAAGGCCTCGCCGCCATGGATGGCGCAGACCGACAGGACGGCGGACTCCAGCGGATCCGTGTTGCGCGAGACGATGGTCTGCAGGGCGGTGATGATGTGGTTGGTGGCGATCACGGGATCGACCGAACGCTGCGGCCGCGCCGCATGGCCGCCGAACCCCTCGATCGTTACCTCGAACCGGTCGGCCGACGACATGGCCGGGCCGGGCCGCAGGGCGAACTGACCGACCGGCAGGCCCGGCATATTGTGCATGCCATAGACCTCCTGGATGCCGAAGCGGTCGAACAGGCCGTCATCGATCATCGCCTTGGCGCCGACGGCCCCCTCCTCGGCCGGTTGGAAGATGAGCACCGCCGTGCCGTTGAAATCACGCTCGGCGGCCAGGTGGCGGGCAGCCCCCAGGAGCATGGCGGAATGGCCGTCATGGCCGCAGGCGTGCATCTTTCCCTCGACCCTGGAACGGTGCGGCAGATTGGTCTGCTCGTAGATGGGCAGCGCATCCATGTCGGCGCGCAGGCCGACGACCTTGCCCGAATCGCTGCGGCGGCCGCGAACGACCGCCACCACGCCGGTGCGTCCGATGCCGGTCAACACCTCATCGCAACCGAAGGAGCGCAGCTTGTCGGCAATGATGCCGGCGGTGCGGTCGACTTCGAACAGCAGTTCCGGATTTTCATGAAAATCCCGCCGCCAGGCGCGCACATCCTCCAGTGCATCGGTGCTGAAAGTTGCCATGCAAATCTTCTCCCTTGGCAAGACAGGTTCGTGAAACAGGCCGGCCGCCCGGCCGGTAGGCGCCAAAATGATCATAGATGCCCGCCGGGGGCAATCGGCCTCATACAGAAAAACACGAGGCCAATCGGCAAAGCCATAGTTATTACCTATGATAACCAAAGCTTGCCCTCTTCTTCCCTGTTGGATTTTTTTCCGCCACATAACCCGATGGTCCGGGACCGGACCTGTTCAGGAGGAGGAGTCCGAAGCCATGAAGAAGGTGCTTTTGACGTGCTGCGCAGCCTTGCTGCTGTCGCTCGGCAATTCTTACGCCAAGACGTTGCGCTTGGCCTATCAGGGCGATCTGAAATCGCTCGACCCTTATTCGGTCAGCGAGACTTTCGCGCTCAGCATGGCCGGCGCCAGCTATGAGGGACTGGTGCGGCGCGGCGAAAACTTCGCCATGGAGCCGGCCCTGGCCGAAAGCTGGGAAATCATCGATCCGAAGCATTGGCGTTTCCACCTGCGCAAGGGCGTCACCTTCCACAATGGCGCGCCATTCACCGCCGACGACGTGCTGTTTTCCGCCGAGCGCGTGCGCGCCGACGGCTCCGACCTCAAATACCGCATCCCCAAGGAAGCCGAGTTCATCAAGATCGACGACCACACCGTCGACGTGATGCTGCCGGAAGCCAATCCGATCCTGCATTACCAATGGGCCGGCTGGTACATCATGAGCAAGAGCTGGGCGGAAGAGCACGATGCCGCCACGCCGTCGCCGGCCAATGCCGACACGCCGAGCTATGCGGCGCTGCATGAAAACGGCACCGGGCCTTTCATGGTCGAGAGCCACCAGCCCGGCGTCAAGACCGTGTGGAAGCCCTTTGCCGCCTGGTGGGACAAGCCGAAGCACAATCTGGACGAGGTGGTGCTGACCACCGTCAGCTCCGACCCGACGCGCGTCGCCGCCCTCTTGTCGGGCCAGGTCGACTGGATCGCCCCGGTGCCGGAACAGGACATCGAGCGGATCAATGCCAGCGGCAATGCACAGGTTCTGCAAAGCCCGGACCTGCGCACCATGTATCTGGGCTTCGACCAGGTGAGCGACACGCTGAAATATGCCAATGTCGAGGGCAAGAACCCGTTCAAGGACGCCCGCGTGCGCCGCGCCGTCTATCAGGCGATCGACATTGACGGCATCATTGCCAAGATCCTGCGCGGCGCGGCCACGCCGGCGGCGCTGATGATCGCACCGCAACTGGTCAACCAGACGGAAGAATTCAAGCGCTTCCCCTACGATCCCGAAATGTCGAAGAAGCTGCTGGCCAAGGCCGGCTATCCCGATGGCTTCCAGGTCCAGCTCGATTGCTCCAACGACCGCTATCCGAACGATGAGCGCGTCTGCCAGGCGGTTGTCGGCATGCTCGGGCGGGTCGGCATCAAGACGACGCTGAACGCGCAGCCGAAGGCCAAATACTTCGCGAAAATCCTGTCTTCGGGCGGTTACGACACCTCCTTCTTCATGCTCGGCTGGTCGCCGGCGGTGCTCGATTCGGTGGATCTGTTCACCAACGTGCTGGGCTGCCGCGACGACAAGGGCAATGGCGGCACGATGAATGTCGGCGGCTATTGCAACCCGAAGATCGAGGAACTGCGCGAGCAGATCCGTGTCGAGACCGACAAGGAAAAGCGCGACGCGCTGATCCGCCAGGCCTGGCAGATCTCGATGGTCGAGGACGTCGCCTATGCGCCGCTGTATCAGGGCGGCCTGGCCTGGGGCGTCGCGAAGAACGTCCATGTCAAGCAGCGGGCCGATGGCGACATCGTGTTCCAGACCGCGACGATCGACTGACACGCTTTAGCGGGCGGGCGTCAGCCCGTCCGCGCGGCCATGCGGGCCGCAATCTGAAACGATTACGCAGGCGGGATTCCGGCGTCGGCGATTGCCGGCAATCCACCCCTGCAGGGAGTACCCGCGAATGCTCGCCTTCATCGTGCGCCGTATGATCCAGGCAGCCATCGTGCTGCTGACCGTGGCGCTGATCGCCTTCGTCATGTTCCGTTTCGTCGGCGACCCGGTCAACCAGATCGTCGGCATCGAAACGACGGCGGCCGACCGGGCCGAGATGCGCGAGACGCTGGGCTTGAACGACCCGGTGATCATCCAGTTCGGCCGTTTCGTCGGCCGGATGGCGCGCTTCGACTTCGGCATGTCCTACCAGTTCCGCCAGCCGGTCTCCGAACTGTTCGCCGAGCGCCTGCCGGCGACGCTGGAACTGGCAGTCATCTCGATGGTCCTGGCGGTCGGCGTCGGCATCCCGATGGGCGTTTTCAGCGCGCTCTATCGCGACAGCCTGTCGGCCAAGCTGATGCAGGTCCTGTCGCTGGTCGGCATCAGCCTGCCGACCTTCCTGATCGGCATCCTGCTGATCTACGTGTTCTCCGTCCAGCTCGGCTGGCTGCCCTCCTATGGGCGCGGCGAAACGGTGACGATCGGCGGCTGGAGCACCGGGCTCCTCACCGGATCGGGCCTGCTGGCGCTGATCATGCCTTCCGTCACGCTCGGCCTGTTCCAGATGACGCTGATCATGCGTCTGGTGCGCGCCGAGATGATGGAGGTGCTGAGGACCGACTACATCAAGTTCGCCCACGCCCGCGGCCTGCCGGACCGCGTCGTGCATTTCGGCCACGCGCTGAAGAACACGCTGGTGCCGGTGATCACCGTGGTGGGCCTCGAGCTTGGCTCGGTCATCGCGTTTGCCATCATCACCGAGACGGTTTTCCAGTGGCCGGGCATGGGCCTGCTTTTCCTGCAGGCGGTGCAGAACGCCGACATCCCGATCATGGCCGGCTATCTGATGCTGATCGGCGTCCTGTTCGTCATCATCAATCTGGCGGTCGATCTGCTCTACGCAGCCGTCGATCCGCGCATCAAGACCACCGCGAGCGCGGGATGAGGAAGCGACCATGACACCCGACACGCCCTCGCAGAACACGACCAAAGCCGGTTTCATGGCGCGCCTGCGCGATCACGACATGACGGCAAGCTTCCTGTCCTCGAAAGTGACCGTCGGGGCGGCCATCGTCACGGTCCTGCTGATGGCCGGCGCGCTGCTGGCGCCGCTCCTGGTGGCCAGCGACCCGTTCGATCCCACCACCGTGTTCATCATGGATTCACACCTGCCGCCGTTCTGGATAGACGGGGCCGACCCGCGCTTCGTGCTCGGCACGGACGACCAGGGCCGCGACCTCTTGGCCGCCATCCTCTATGGCCTGCGCGTATCGCTGTCGATCAGCATCCTCGGCGTGCTGTTCGCCACCATTCTCGGCGTCGGTCTGGGTCTTGTCGCCGGCTATGTCGGCGGCACGGTCGATGCCTTCATCATGCGCGTCGCCGACGTGCAACTCACCTTTCCGGTGATCCTGGTGGCGCTTTTGATCGACGGCATGGTGCATGGCGCGCTGAAGGGCGTGGGCCAGGAAGACACGGCGTTCGGCGTGCTGGTGTTCTCGATCACGCTCTCCTTCTGGGTCAAATACGCCCGCGTCGTGCGCGGCTCCACGCTGGTCGAGCGCAACAAGGATTATGTCCACGCGGCGCGGCTGGTCGGGCTGCCGTCCTTCATCATCATGCTGCGTCACGTGCTGCCGAACGTGCTCGGCCCGGTGCTGGTCATCCTGACGATCAATTTCGGCCTGGCCATCATCGCCGAGGCAACCCTGTCCTTTCTCGGCGTCGGCCTGCCGCCGACGGAGCCGTCGCTCGGCACGCTGATCCGCATCGGCCAGCAATTCCTGTTCTCCGGCGAATGGTGGATCGTGCTGTTTCCAGGGCTCACGCTGGCCGCGCTGGTGCTGGCGGTCAACCTGCTCGGCGACTGGCTGCGCGATGCGCTCAATCCGAAACTGCGATAGGAGCGCCCCGTGACAGACATTCCGACAAACGAGCCGGTGCTTTCCGTCCGCGACCTGCATGTGGATTTCTCCACCCGACGCGGCGCCTTGAAGGCCATAGACGGCATCTCCTTCGACATCGCGCCCGGCGAGGTGCTGGGCGTGGTCGGTGAATCGGGTGCCGGAAAATCGGTCACCGGATCGGCGGTCGTCGGCCTGATCGAGCCGCCCGGCCACATCAGCGGCGGGGAAATCCGCCTTGCCGGCCGGCGCATCGACAATCTCGGCGCCGAGGAGATGCGCCGTGTGCGCGGCAAGGAGATCGGCATGATCTTCCAGGATCCGCTGACCAGCCTCAATCCGCTCTACCGCATCGGCGATCAGCTGACCGAGACGATCCGCACGCATCTGCCGCTGTCGGCGCGCGCCGCGCGCGCCCGGGCCATCGACCTTTTGGCCGATGTCGGCATTCCCGCGCCGGAACAGCGCATCGATTCCTATCCGCATGAATTTTCCGGTGGCATGCGCCAGCGCGTGGTGATCGCCCTGGCGCTGGCGGCCGAGCCGAAACTGGTGGTGGCCGACGAGCCGACGACGGCGCTCGATGTTTCCGTGCAGGCGCAGATCATCGCGCTGATCAAGAAGCTGTGCGCCGAGCGCGGCACGGCCGTCATGCTCGTGACGCACGATATGGGCGTCATTGCCGAGACCGCCGACCAGGTGGCGGTGATGTATGCCGGGCGCATCGTCGAGAAAGGCCCGGTCGCCGACATCATCGGCCGCCCCATGCACCCCTATGCGCGCGGCCTGATGAGCGCCATCCCCTCGCTGGTGTCGGATGCCGACCGGCTGGTGCAGATTCCCGGCTCGATGCCGCGCCTGGCTTCCTTGCCCGACGGGTGCGCCTTTCACCCGCGCTGCGACCGCTGTTTCGACATCTGCACCACACTAAGGCCCGAGCCGGAACCGCGCGGCGCGCGCCGGGTCGCCTGCCACCTCTACACACATGAGGAGATGGCCTCGTGAAACAGGATTTCGTCCAGATCGCCGAATTGCGGCGCACCTTCGATGTCTCCAAGCCTTGGCTCAACCGGGTGCTGGAAGGCGGCGAGAAGCAATTTCTGAAAGCCGTCGACGGCGTCAGTTTCTCCGTGCCGCGCGGCAAGACCTTCGCGCTCGTCGGCGAATCCGGCTCCGGCAAATCGACGGTGGCGCGCATGGTGGTCGGCCTTCTGCGGCCAACCGGCGGCGCGGTCGAGATCGACGGCGTCAAGCTTGGCCCGCAGGCGCGCGGCGGCGCCGTCAAGGCATTGCGGCGGCGCATGCAGATGGTCTTCCAGGACCCCTACGCAAGCCTCAATCCGCGCTGGCGTGTCGGGCGCATCATCGCCGAGCCGATCCGCGCCTTCGGCCTGGCAACCAGCAAGCGCGAGATGGACATGCGGGTCGATGAACTGCTGGCGCTGGTCGGCCTGCACGCCGCCGATGCGCGCAAGTTCCCGCACGAGTTTTCCGGCGGGCAAAGGCAGCGCGTGGCGATCGCCCGGGCGCTGGCCTCCAAGCCCGAGCTGATCGTTTGCGACGAACCGACCTCGGCGCTGGACGTGTCGGTGCAGGCGCAGATTCTCAATTTGATGCGCGACCTGCAGGAACAGTTCGGCCTGACCTATCTGATCATCAGCCACAATCTCGCCGTCGTGCGCCACATGGCCGACCAGACCGGCGTCATGTATCTCGGCCGGCTGGTGGAGATCGGCGAGGGACGCGACATGTTCCGCAATCCGCGTCATCCCTATACGCGCATGCTGTTGCAGGCGGTGCCGGACATTGCCGCCATCGGCGCGACGCGGACGGCCGTGCAGGGCGAAATCCCCAATCCGATCACGCCGCCCCCGGGCTGCACCTTCCATCCGCGCTGCCCGCTGGCCAACGACCGCTGCCGCAGGGAAGCGCCGGCGATGCGCGCCGGCGTTGCCTGCCATGCGGTTGAAGAGGGGCGCGGCGAAGCGGCGTGACGGCGGCGCCATCCACATTTTTGCCGGCTGGCGGATCGATAATCGCCGAGGCTTCCTATAGACTCCATAGTCGATGACTATGGAAATTCGCCCCCTCGGCTACTTCGTCGCCGTCTATGAAGAGCGCAATCTCAGCCTCGCCGCGCGGCGGGTCGGGGTGTCGCAACCGTCGATTTCGGCGGCCATGCAGGCGCTCGAGAGCGCGCTCGGCTGCCCGCTGCTGATCCGCCACGCCAAGGGCGTGACACCGACGGCGGCCGGTGAACAGCTTTATCCGCTGGCGATCAAGCTGCTCGGCGACGCGGAGGCGATCCATCGGGTGGTGCGCGAGCATCGGCCACTGGAACCCTTGCGCCTTTCCCTGACACGCTTCCTGCCGCTCGAGCGCGCCGTGGCACTGGTGCGCGAGTTCTCACGCGCCTCCGGTGGCTATGACGTCATCCTGGCCGGCGAGGACGAGGAGGCGGATTTGCGCGTGGTGACCCATTCGACATTGCGCGACGACGAGATCTTCTTTCCCCTTTGGCGCGACACCTATCTTCTCGGCCTGCCGCGCTCGCATCCGCTGACCCTGCGCTCGGCGCTGGCGCTCGACGATCTGCAAGGCCTGCCATGGCTGAAGCGCACCGGCTGCGAGGTGGAAGCCCAACTCGAGGCCGCGCTGGAGCAATGCGGCGTCGCACCGGCGGTGAAGGCGCGCATCTCCTCCGACGAAAGCGCCATCGCCCTGCTCGACGCCGGGCTCGGCTCCTGTCTCCTGCCGCGCCATGCGATCGTCGGGCCCCAGTCGCAGCTTTGCGAATTGGCCGGCATGACGCTGGAGCGCAATGTGGGCATCGCGCACGCCCGCAATTATCCACTGACCGATTCCCTGCTGCAGGCGCTGGAACAATGCCGTCGCCTCTGGCAGAGCGGCGGCTGACGCCTGCATCGCCCGAGAAATAAATGAAGCCTTGTTTTAATGATCGATAGCGCCTATACTGACGACATCGATCTTGCTTGTTGAACTTTGTTTTCGAGCCTTAACCGCTCTAACGATCTTCCCTCTCAACGTCGACCTGTTCGTTTGCCGGGCGTGGCGCCTGGTGGACATATTTCTATGACTGATTGAAAGGAAATCGTCATGACCATCGGAACCGTAAAGTTCTTCAACAGCACCAAAGGCTTCGGCTTCATTCAGCCCGACGACGGCGCAGCGGATGTGTTCGTTCACATCTCGGCTGTCGAGCGCGCCGGCATGTCCGGCCTTAATGAAGGCCAGAAGGTAAGCTTTGACATCGTCAAGGACAGCCGCTCGGGCAAGAGCGCCGCAGAAAACCTGCAGTCGGCGTAAGCTTCATCTTCGATCCGTGACCACGGATGTACTGGCACGGATTGTCGAGATGAGAGAAGAGGTCGGGCCCCTGCCCGGCCTTTTTGTTTTATGCGCCATGCGCACCGGAGGCGTGTAGAATCGCTTCCGTCCCCTGCGTGCCCATTCCGGCTTTTCGGGCACCCAAGCGGGTATCGATCCCGCTCGCCCGCGAAGCGCGGCGAACACTCTGAAAGGAGGCAAGCAACATGACCAGCCCTGTTACAAAGCACAATCTGTTCAAGCCCACCCGACCGAAAGCGGAAACGAAATCCGAAACCACGAACAGCATCGCCCGGGCGATCATCGATGCCGAGGCGGAAAGCCGTGAGGCAAAGACCCTTCGGCTGAAAAAAGCGCGCCTGGCGATGGAAGCAAAGCAGCCGGCTCCAGCACCTGCCAAAACTCGCGCCAAGAAGGCGTCCAAGCCCAAGTCGACGCCAAGTGCTGGAATTGCTTCGCCGCCGCCTGATTGATACGATATGTCTTGCCTGGGCAAAGGCCCGGGCCTGGGAGGTTCTTTGACAAACAACACCGCCGATGGCGCCGCCATTGAAGACGATGCCCGTGCATGGACTGCCGTGCTGGCACGCTATCGACAACCCAGCATCGCCCGCAGCACGGTCGAGATCGTCATCACCGCCCTTCCCTTTGCCGGGCTTTGGACGCTGGCTGCCCTCTCCGCGGTGTACGGCTTCTGGCCCGGTCTCCTGTTGACCATCCCGGCGGCCGGCTTTCTGGTCCGCCTTTTCATCCTGCAGCACGATTGCGGCCATGGCGCCCTGTTTCCGCGACGTATGGCCAATGACTGGACGGGGCGCACCATCGGCGTTCTCACCCTGACCCCCTACGACTATTGGCGGCGCAGCCACGCGGTGCATCACGCGACCGCCGGCAATCTCGACAAGCGCGGCGTCGGCGACATCGAAACGCTGACCGTCGGCGAGTATCGCGCCCTGCCGTGGTGGGGCCGCATGCGCTATTGGCTGTATCGCCATCCGCTGGTGATGTTCGGCCTTGGACCGGCGTGGCTGTTCCTATGCCAGTACCGCCTGCCGTTCGGCATGATGCGCGACGGCGCACAGCCCTGGATTTCGACCATCGCCACCAATCTTGGCATTGCGCTGCCGGTGGCCGGCCTGGTCTGGCTGATGGGGCTCGGCCCATTTCTGATGGTGCAGCTGCCGATCACCCTGATGGCGGCGACCGTCGGCGTCTGGTTGTTCTACGTCCAGCATCAGTTCGAGGAAACGCACTGGTCGGAGGGCGAGGAATGGAACTTCCAGCGCGCCGCGCTGCATGGCAGCTCGCATTATGACCTGCCCGCCGTGCTGCGCTGGTTCACCGGCAATATCGGCATCCATCACGTGCACCATTTGTCGAGCAAGGTGCCGTTCTATCGCCTTCCGCAGGTCCTGCGCGACCATCCCAAACTGCGCGAGACGAGCCGCATCACCTTTCTCGAGAGCCTGGGTTGCGTCAAACTCGTCCTGTGGGACGAGAAAGCCAAGCGCCTGGTGTCCTTCCGTGAAGCGCGGGCGGCCGGATAGACCGAGGCAGCCATTCCATGAAGCACTGAACCGTTTAGACGGAGACCGACCAGTTGGCTTCGAGCTCCTCGCGCCAGGCGAAGCGCTTCAGATGGTCGAAGACCACATTCTGAGCCCGCTCGATATCCTCATCGGTCTTCGTCGTACAGTCGATGGTGAGGGCATTTTCGCCGGCCCGCAGACCGCATTCGCCAAAGGGAAAATCGATCCGCCCGCGCTCGGTATCGAACTCGACCGAGACCTTGTGGGCAAAATGCTTGCAAAGCTGCTGAAGATATTTGGACGCGTGTCCGGTCGCGATGACGGCCGTCGAACGGGGCATTGGCAGAACTCCTTGAAACCGGGAAATCCACATTGGCGATAACGGCTCATTGCCGCGCCATTAAAGTTGATTGTCATATTCATATTTGATAACCGGTGGCCAGGCAAGATGGGATCCTGCTGCGGAAATGCTGCATGGCCCGTCTGCCCCACCCGTTTCTCATCGTGGAGCCAATCGATCATGCTGAACGCCCATTTCCTCGCCCGGCGCTTATCGCCGCTGCTCCTCCTGGCGGCCCTCGTCCTGCCAAGCCTCGCCCAGGCGCAGGAAATCAAAGTTCAGCATGCGCAAGGCGAGACCGTCCTGAACGGCGTGCCGAAAAAGATCTTCACCTTCGATCTCGCAGCCCTCGACACGCTCGACGCGTTGGGTGTCGAGGTGGCGGGCGTGCCGTCCGCCTTCATCCCCGACTATCTGGAGACGTATCGCGGCGACGCCCATGCGAAGATCGGCTCGCTGTTCGAGCCCGATTTCGAGGCGGTCAATGCGGCGGCTCCCGATCTGATCATCGTCGCCGGCCGTTCGGCCCCGCAATATGCGGCCCTGTCGCGCATCGCGCCGACCATCGACCTGACGGTGGCGCCCGAGGCATTCTTTACCGGCGCCAAGAAAAACGCCGAGACGCTGGCGCGCATTTTCGGGAAGGAAGACAAGGCTGCCGAACTGATCGCCAAGCTCGACGGCGCCGTCGCCGATCTGCGCAAGCAGGCCGAAAGCGCCGGCAATGCGCTCGTCATCCTGACCAATGGCGGCAAGATTTCCGCCTACGGCACCGGCTCGCGCTTCGGATGGGTCCACCAGGATCTGGGCATCAAGCCGGCGGTCGACGATGTCGAGGCTGCCACCCATGGCGAGGCCGTTTCCTTCGAGTTCATTCTCAAGACCAACCCCGATTGGCTGATCGTCGTCGACCGCGATTCGGCGGTGGGCAATTCCGGCCAGACGGCCAGACAGACGCTCGACAACGAGCTGATCGCCGCCACCGAGGCCGCCAAGAACGGCAGGATCTTCTACGCCGACACGGTGCGCTGGTATCTCGTCGGCGGCGGAATGTCCTCGCTGCAGACGGTTGTCGACAATATTTCCACGGCCCTCGGCAATCAGGATTAGGCCTCCATGGCCGTGCGGGCATTGCCGGCAGGTTCGGGCATATGGGGCTCCGCCGCCGGGCTGATCCTGGCGGCGGGGCTCGTCCTGGTCCTCGCCGCCGCGAGCATTTTCATCGGCGTCGCCGACATGTCCGTTGGCGCGCTGATGGAGGGCGGGGAGAATGGCAGGGCGTTGCAGCTCCTGTTTGTCAGCCGCATTCCGCGCACCCTGGCCATCGTCCTGTCCGGCATGTCGATGGGCGTTGCGGCGATCATCATGCAGATGCTGTTTCGCAACCGCTTCGTCGAACCCACCACCACCGGCACGGTCGAGGCGGCAAGCCTCGGCCTTCTGGCGACGGCGCTTCTGGCTCCGGCCCTGCCGATCTTTTCAAAGATGCTCGTGGCCGCGCTGTTCGCCCTGGCGGCGACGTTCCTGTTCCTGCGCTTCGTCGCCAAGATCCCCTCAAGCGCCAGCCTGATCGTCCCGCTGCTCGGCCTGATGTTCGGCGGCGTCATCAACGCGGTCACGACGTTTCTCGCCTATCGCTACGACCTGCTGCAATCGCTCGCCGCATGGACCAATGGAGATTTCTCCAGCGTCCTGCGCGGCCGCTATGAGCTCTTATGGATCGCCGGACTGTTGGCCGCGCTGTCCTATCTGGCGGCCGACCGCTTCACCGTCGCCGGCCTCGGCGAGGCGTTCACCCGCAATCTCGGCCTCAATTATGGGCGCATCCTGGCCTTCGGCCTGTGCATCGTTTCCCTGGTGGCGGCGGCGGCGGTGGTCACCGCCGGCGCCGTGCCGTTCTTCGGCCTGATCGTCGCCAATGTGGTGCGCATGATGGTCGGCGACAATCTGCGCCGCGCGCTGCCCTGGGTGGCGCTTTCGGGGGCAGCCTTCCTGCTGGCCTGCGACATTGCCGGCCGCACCTTGCGCTTTCCCTATGAAATCCCGGTGGGAACGGTGGTCGGCGTGCTCGGGTCGGCCATTTTCCTCTATCTTCTCCTGCGGCGGCGGGCGCGTTTTGGCTGAACGGCAATCCACCCGGAGGGCAAGGCTGGTGCTTGCCGGCCTGACCGGCGGCGCGCTTGTGGCCGCGGCGGTCTTCATGACGCTCGGCGCCAAGGGACAGTGGGATTTCATCCTCGCCTTCCGCGGCACCAAGCTGATCGGCATGGCGCTCGTCGCCTACGCGGTGGCGACCTCGACGGTGCTGTTCCAGACGATCACGCAAAACCGCATCCTCACCCCATCGGTGATGGGTTTCGATGCGCTTTATGCGGCGATCCAGACCGCCGTGGTCTTCTTCCTCGGCGCGCATCAATTGTCGATTTTCGACCCGCGCCTGCGCTTCATCGTGGAAGCGCTCATCATGAGCGGATTGTCGCTATTACTGTTTCGCTGGCTGTTTCTCGGCCGCCATCGCGGCCTGCATCTGGTGGTGCTGGCCGGTATCGTCTTCGGCGTGTTCTTCCGCAGTCTTTCCCTGATGATGCAGCGGCTTCTCGATCCCAACGCGTTCATCGTCCTGCAGGACCAGCTTTTCGCCAGCTTCAACACCATCGACCAGGAACTGCTGCTCGTCTCCGGCGTCATCGTCGTCGCCACATCCATCCTCAGCCGCCGGCTGCTCGCCCGGCTCGATGTGCTGGCGCTCGGCCGCGACGTGGCAATCAATCTCGGCGTCGATTATCGCCGCGTGGTGATGCTGCTGTTCGCCATGATCGCCATCCTCGTTTCGGTTTCGACGGCCCTTGTCGGCCCCGTCACCTTCTTCGGCCTGCTGGTCGCCAACCTCGCCTACCAGGCGCTGGGCACCGACCGCCACCGCTACACGCTGCCGGCGGCGACGCTGATCGCCATCATCGCGCTGGTCGGCGGGCAAACCATCTTCGAACGCGTCTTCGGCTTCGACACGGCGCTCAGCATCATTATCGAATTCACCGGCGGCATCGCCTTCATGCTGCTGCTCTACCGGGACCTGAAACGATGATCGAAATCGCCGGCGTCAGCAAAACCTATGAGGACGAGACCGTTCTCGACGATGTGAGCCTCGTCCTGCCGGAAAGCGGCATCACGGCGATCGTCGGACCGAACGGCGCGGGAAAATCGACGCTGCTGTCGATCATCGCCAGGCTCATCACGCCCAGCGCCGGCGCGGTGCGGGTCGACGGGCTGGACGTGCAGAAGACGAAAAGCGACGTGCTCGCCAAGCGTCTGGCCATCCTGCGGCAGGTCAACCATGTCGGCATGCGGCTGACCGTCGAGGAACTGGTGACCTTCGGCCGGTTTCCCCATTGCGGCAGCAGGCCGACGGCGGAGGACGAGCGCCATGTGCGCGAGGCCATCGCCTATCTCGGCCTGGAGGCGCTGAGCGGGCGTTTCCTCGACGAGCTTTCCGGCGGCCAGCGCCAGCGCGCCTTCGTCGCCATGGTCCTGGCACAGGACACGAACTACGTGCTTCTCGACGAGCCGCTCAACAGCCTCGACATGAAGCACGCGGCGGCGATGATGAAACTGCTGCGCCGGGCAGCCGACACGTTCGGCAAGTCGATCGTCGTCGTCGTGCACGACATCAACTTCGCCTCCATCTATGCCGACAGGATCGTCGCCATGCGCGACGGCCGCGTCGTGCTGGAAGGCACGTCCGACACGTTCATGCGCGAGGCGGTCCTGCGCGACATTTACGACACCCATATCGACGTGCGCGAGGTCGATGGCCACCGTCTCGGCCTGCATTATCTGTAGCAGCCTGATCGGTGGGCAACGGCCGACGCGCGGATATTTTTCCTATCGCTGCGTTCAAATATGATTAAACTGTGCAAATACGCGCAGTGCAGCGAGAATCATAATGGCCGAGACCCAGCAGAACGAGACACAGGAGCCGCTCTACGTGGTTCCGCCGGTGGTGCGCGCGGTCGCGCTGTTGCGCTATGTAGCCGCCGGCAATCGCTGCCGCAACATCAGCGGCGCCGCCAAGGCGCTCAACATCAACCGCACGACGCTGATCCGGCTGCTCGCCACGCTCGAGGCCGAAGGCATTCTGGAGCAGATCGCCGACGATGGCGGATACAGGCTCGGCACGGGGCTCATCGCGCTCGCTTCCGAAGCGCTCAACGAGCGCGGCATCCTTCAGGTGGCGCGGCCGTTCCTGAAGCAACTGGTCCAGTCGCTCAATCTTTCGGCCCATCTCGGCGTCCTCGAAGGCCGCGAGATCGTCTATCTGGCGCGCGAGACGCCGAACTCGCACCTCGCCAGCACGGTGCGCGAAGGCACGCGCCTGCCGGCGCACGCGACGACCATCGGGCGCATCCTCTTGGCCGAGCTGCCGCAGGCATCGCTGCGCGCGCTCTATGCCGGCCAGGTGATGGAATCGTTCACCACCAAGACGCGCACCTCGCTGGCGGATCTGGAAGCGCAGTTGCAGGCGGACCGAGTGCGCGGCATGGCGTGGAGCGTCGCCAATTTCGAACGGGAGATCGGCTCGGCCGCCGTCGCCATCCACGATCACCAGGCGCGCGCCGTCGGCGCCATCAACGTGACCGGCCACGCCAGCGTCTTCGCCGATGACAGCCCGCTGGTGGACAAGATCGAGCACGAGTTGAAGGCCGCCGCGCGCGCCATGTCGGAAGCGCTCGGCTATCGCGGCTGGTCGGCCGATCAATTATAGCTGTAGCCGTAAGACAGGGTGAAGGCTCGATCACGTAGCGGCGCGTTTCCCGCCAGCGCGCGGCGCAGCCACAATCGGCCATGCACCTGGGTCAGCGAGAAATCAACGCCCTCGGGCAATCGCGCATCCTGGCACCACAGCCCGCCCAGCCACTCGGCCTGCCGGAACGACGCCGGCCCACCCATCCGGACGCCCTGCAGCGAGAAATTGCCATAGCACGCGATGCCCCGGAAATCCGCATTCCCAGCGAACCGCGCTTCGTCGAACCGGGCAATGCCGCGAAACTCCGCCGCGTCGAATTGCGCTGCGGCAGCGAAGGCGGCGTTGTCGAAGCGCGCATCATTGGTGAACAGCGCCCGCGCAAAGCCGGCCACGCCGCCGAAACGCACGCCGCTGAACCAGCTCACGCCGAGAAACCGGGCACCTGCCGCATCGATCCCGTCAGGAAAGGATGCGTCGGTGAAGTTAACGCCCGTCAGGTCGAGCCCGGCGAGATCGAGCGGCCCGTCGCAGACGACGCCTGAAAGGTCGACGCAGTCGCCGTGCCGCCACGGGACCGAAACCAGCGCACGGATTTCGGCGGCCTTCATCAGGCGTTCTCGCCGATCTTTTCCTCGGCAAGCGCCACCATCCGCGCGGCCCAGGGAAACGCCAGATCCTCGGCCATGTCGCTGCCCGAGGCATCGTGGGTGATGCGCTCGCCGATCTGCACCGCGCCGTGCGAGGCCAGCAATTCGGCAAGCCCCTTGCTGCCGAAATTGAAGGTCTCCTCGTACTCGCTGTCGCCAAGGCCGAAGATGGCGAAGTGGATGCCCGACAGGCTGGGCGCGGCCGCCTTCAGCGCCTCGGCAAAGGGCTGTGCCGATGCCGGCAACTCGCCATCGCCATAGGTCGAGCAGACGATCATGTGCAGCCGGCTGCGGTCGAATTCGTCGGGCGCAAAATCCGACAGATTGCGGCATTCCACATCGTGATCGCCGTCGAGCTCGGCCATGATGTCCTCGGCCAGCATCTCGGCATTGCCGGTCTCGGTGCCGTACAAAAGCATGATGTTCATTGAGGACACTCCTCTGTCTGAAGGGCCAACGCCAGCATGGTTTCGCGCGAGGCGATCTTGACGCGGCAACGGTTTTCCGGCGCTGCGGCGATTTCGGCGGCATCGATGCGCTTCCAGCCTTCGTAGCCGACCGCCCTCGCCCAGGCAGGGAAAGCGTTCCGGCCGGGCTTTTGCGCCGGCGTGCCTTCCGCCTCGAGATCGGCCAGGATGCGCGTTGCCAGAAGCTGCGCGTCGGCGCGGTTGTCGGGAATGGTGCCCTGCGGCCCGCGACGGAACCAGCCGGTCGCATAGAGGCCGGGCGCAAGGACGCCCGCCTCCCGGTCGGCTGCCGAACCAATGAGCGCGTCGCGCGGCAACACGCCTTCCGCGCCAAAACCAATCGCCGTGACGAAGGCGCTGCATGGCAAGGCGATGGCCCTGCCCTGCGCATCCTGAAAACGCGCCTCGCTGATGCGCCCGCCCTCGCCGGCAAGTTCCATCGGCGTCAGGCCGAAACGGAACGTTATGCGGCGCGGGCCGGCACCGTGACCGTCGATCGCCTCGAGCGCAGCGATCTTCTTCGCGCCTTCCGGATCATCGCTGGCGCCGGCGCCCAGAACGCGAATGCGCACCCCTTCGAGTTTCGCCAGTTCCTTGACCATGACCGCATCGAACTTCGCCGCCGCCGCCGGCGAGCGCCCGACAATCTCGATCTCCTCGATGCCGGACCCCGCCAGCCAGGCGGACGGCACGGGACCGAGATCGGAACCGGCCAGTTCGTCCGGCGTCTTGGCAAGCAGGCGCACTATGTCGATGGCGACGTTGCCATTGCCCATGATGATCACACGGGGGCCAAGTTCCGGAAGCGGTTCGGCGTCGGGATGCTCGTAGAGCGCGCGCGTCAGGCGGCCGGCGCGATGGACGCCCTCCAGCGTCTCGCCCGCAATGCCGAGCGTGCGGTCGGCGGACAATCCGGCGGCCAGCACCACGGCGTCATAGGCCGCGCGCAGATCGTCGAGGCCGACATCCTCGCCGACGGCGACATTGCCGACGAAGCCGGCGCCCTGGCGCTCGAACAGGCGCTCGAACTGCCGGATAACGCCCTTGGTGCCCTGGTGGTCGGGAGCAACGCCATAACGCACCAGACCATAAGGCACCGGCAGGCGGTCCACCAGGTCGAGCCGCAGCTCCGGCGCCGCCTTCAGCAGCGCCTGCGCCAGATAGCAGCCGGACGGGCCCGAGCCGACAATGGCGACGGCGCGGCTCATGACGCCTGCACCGTGGCCGCCGCCCAGGGGTGCGGCATGCCCGACAGATCGGTGTAGAACGATTTCTGCGCCATGTAGGCGCGGATGCCGTCGCGGCCCTTCTCGCGGCCCATGCCGCTCTCCTTCTCGCCACCGAACGGCGTCGAGATCGAGAACTGCTTGTAGGTGTTGACCCAGACCGTGCCGGCGCTGATGGCCGTGCCGACGCGCCAGCTTTTGGGGAAATCGCGGGTCCAGATGCCGCAGGCCAGACCATATTCATTGTCGTTCGCCTGGGCGATGACGTCGGCTTCGTCGTCGAACGGAAGGACCACCAGAACCGGTCCGAACACCTCTTCGCGGCAGATGCGCGCCGTGTTGGCGACGCCGGCGAGAATCGTCGGCATGTAGTAGGCGCCCTTGTCGAAATCCGGCCCCTGAGGTGCGGTCCCGCCGGCCAGCAGCTCGGCCCCTTCGTCGCGCGCCTTGCGCACATGCTCGGCAACGCTGTCGCGATGGTCGAAATGCACCATCGGCGCGACCTGGGTGTCCGCTTCGAAGGGATGGCCGACCTTCAGGCGTTTCGTCGCCGCCACCAGCTTTTCGACGAATTGCGCATGGATCGGCCGCTCGACGAACAGGCGCGCGCCGGCGATGCAGCTCTGGCCGGTCGAGGAGAAGATGCCGAACAGCACGCCGGCCAGCGCCTGCTCGATATCGGCATCGGCGAAAACGATGGTCGGTGACTTGCCGCCAAGTTCCAGGGATACCGGCATCAGTTTTTGCGCCGCCTTGACGGCAAGCGCCCGGCCGGTTTCGGTGCCACCGGTGAAGCTGATCTTGGCGATGTCGGGATGCTCGACCAGCAGATTACCGATTTCGCGGCCCGAACCCGGAAGCACGGAAAACAATCCCTTGGGCAGGCCCGACGCCTCGATGATCCGCGCCAGTTCCAGAGAGACGAGCGGCGACCAGGAGGCCGGCTTCAGAAGGACGGCATTGCCGGCGGCGAGCGCCGGGGCAACCTTCTGCGCGTCCGAGGCAATCGGCGAGTTCCACGGCGTGATCGCGCCGACAAGTCCCAGCGGCTCATGCACCGACATGGTCAGCGCGTTGCCGCGCTGCGCGGTCAGCGCCTCGTCGGAGGTCTCGAGCACCGCGCCGAAATAGCGGAACGTGCCGGCGGCCGATGCGGCCAGCGCGCCCGTCTCGCGCAAGGTCTTGCCCGTGTCGCGGCTCTGGATGTGAGCGATGCGCTGGGCGTTCGCCTCGATGCCGTCGGCGATGGCATAGAGGAAACGTGCCCGCTCATGCGGCTTCAGATTGCGCCAGGCCGGGTCCATCTGTGCCCGCTTGGCGCGCTCGATGGCACGTTCGCCATCGGCCAACGAAGCACCGCGCAGCACGCGGTTGACGCTGCCGTCGGCAGGAAAGATCGAGGTGATCTCCGCGCCCGTTCCCTCTTCCCACTCGCCAGCGACAAAAAGTTTGTTCTGCGGCAATTCGATCATGTTCGCCTCCACCTCAGATGGCCACCGGACCGATCCGGTTCCGGATCTCGCGCAGCACGCTGTAGACCGTCGAAACGGATGTCTTGGCGTTGCCCGCCGACGGCAGGTTCTCGATGCGCATGGAGTATTTCGCCAGCGGCGAGACGACCGAATACTCATGGACGTTGCCGGGCGCGGCCGGATCGGCCACCAGTTCCACATGCGTCGCCTCGAAGCCGGCCCCGGCCAGCGCCAGCGTCGCCGCCACATTGGCGTTCTTGGGAAAATCGCGTGCCGCCTCGCGCGCGGTGCCGGTGAAAAACGTGACGGCCTCGCTCAGCGCGCCGAGGTCAAGCGCCTGTTCTGCCGGCGTGCCGCTCCAGGCAAGCGGCGGTTTCGAGCCGCGATAGCGGACTTCAAGCCCCCCGGCAGCGCCAAGTGCGGCCAGGAGATCGATGCCGCCGACCGCGCCGGCCGGCAGGATCAGCCGCGATCCGCCGGCAATGGCGGCCGCGCGCAATTCCGCCTCCAGCGCCGCATCGGACAGGGCGCCGATGGAGACGATCACCACGTCGATGCCGGCGTGCAGAACTGGCGGCACATGCGCCACGACAGCGGCGTGCCCGGCACATTCAACCACCAGACCGGGCCGATGGGCGAGCAATTCCCGCGCATCGGTGACCACGACGGCCTCCCGGGCGACGCTTGCGAAATCGCCCTTCAGCCGGGCTTCGGTTTCTGCCTCCATCTCCGGCAGCGACAGCACCGTCAAGTGCTCCAGCGGCGCATCGAGCGTCTCGGCGAGCTGCCCGAGCAGCGTCAGCGCGATGTTGCCGAAGCCGATCAATCCAAGCCGCATTGCGCTACTCCCCATTGCCGGCAGCGCCTGCCGGCGGGCCGGCGAACGCTTCGTTGAACGGACCGATGGCGCACATGTCGATCTCGATCAGGCGCGGCCCCTTTGCAGTGACGGCTTCGTCGAGGGCGGCGGGAAACTCCGCGACATCGCTGATCAACCGATGCGGCATGCCGATCGCCTTGCAGAAGCCGGCGAAATCGGGCGTCGCCAGCGCCGAATAGTGCCGACGGCTGCCATATTGCGCGTCCTGGATGTTCTGGATCACGCCATAGGCCTTGTCGTTCATCAGCAGGTAGACGAGCGGCGCATCTTCCTCGACGGCGGTGATCATCTCGGCAAGGCCGAGCATCGTGCCGCCGTCGCCCAGAAGCGTGATCGCCTTCGCGCCCTTCGAAGCAACCGCCGCGCCGACGCCCATGGCGACGCCCTGGCCGATGCCGCCGCCAAGCGCGTGGACGCCGAGATTGGGCCCGGCGATGCGGACATAGCGGTTGCCGAAGGTCGAGTTCGAGATGGTGACGTCGCGAACCCACGGATGACCGCCTGAAAACACGCGATCTGCCAGCGTGTCGGCGACGACGCGATAGGGCCCGAGCACGTCGCGCATCCGGCCCTCGGCCGTGGCCCGCGTGCGGGCGATGTCGAAGGACAAATTGGTGTCGGTATCGAGCGTGTCCGGCAGGCGCTGGAGCAGGCGCGCCAGCGTATCGGCTGCATCGCCATGGGCGAACACCTCGACCGGATAATTGCGGCCGCCCTGCGCCGCGTCGGCATCGACCTGCACCAGCGGCCGGGGCAACGGCATCTTGTTGTTGCGCGTTTCGTTGCCGCGCATGCGCGAGCCGACGACGATCATCAGGTCGCAGCTCTGGTAGAGCTCGACGGCCTCCGGCGTCATGTTGAAGGCACCGAGGCTTGCCGGCTCGGCTTCCGAAACGATGGCGCGGCCATTGGTCGAGGTGACGATGCCGAAGCCGCGGCGCATCAGTTCGGTGGCTTCCTTGCCGGCAGCGCGCGCGCCACCGCCCAGCCACAGAAGCGGACGCTTGGCAGCCTTCACCAGCTCGGCGATCTCGTCGATCACCGTGTCCGGGGCGATCGGCCGGGTCGGTTGCGGCTTGTGGATGCGCGCGGTCGAGCGCGCCGGCTTGCGCTGCACGTCGACGGGAATTTCCAGGCTGACAGGCCCTGTCGGTGCCGACAGTGCCGCCGACACCGCCGCCGTCAGCGCGCCGACGGCGCCGTTCGCGTCCCACATGCGGAACACCGCCTTGGAGATGCCGCGCAGCATTTCCGGCTGGCGTGGCACGTCGTGGATCGCGGCGCGGTCGCGGTCGGCGAATTCGAGATCGACCTGCGTGGTGATGTGCAGGACCGACGATCCCGCCGTCAGCGCCTCGGCCTGCGCGCCGGCCGCATTGCCGGCCGCCGTGCCGGTCGAGGTCAGGCACACGCCGAGCTCTCCCGAAACGCGCGCATAGGCATCGGCCATGTTCATGGCGCCGGCCTCGCCGCGCGACGGCACAAAGCGGATGCGCTCCTGGCGGGCGATGGCGTCGAGGATCGGCATGTTGTGAATGGAGATGACCCCGAACACGGTGGTGACGCCGATCTCGGCGAGATAGCGGGCGATGAAATCCCCGACCGTCTCGGAGACTGTGATTGTTTCGAGTTTCATCCCGTGTCCTTCAAATGTAACGAGACAGGCCGCCCGACACTTCGAGCTGGGCGCCTGTGATGTAGCTCGCCGCCGGCGAGCCAAGGAAAGCGATTGCCGCGGCGGCTTCGGCCGGGTTGCCGAGACGGCCGAGCGGAATGCCCTTTTTGGCCGCCAGCGCGCCGTACCAGTCGGCGCGGCTCTGGCTCTGGTCCTCGCGCTCGGCAAAGCGGCGCGACCATTGGCCCGAGCCGACGAGGCCGAGCAGGATCGAATTCACCCGCACGTCCGGCGCCAGTTCGACGCTCAGCGATTTGACGAGGTTCTGCACGCCGGCGCGCGCCGACGAGGTGCAGACCATGTGCGGCTCGGGCTGGTAGGCCAGCAGCGAGTTGACCGCGACGATGGCTCCCTTTGCCTTGCGCAGCATCGGCAGGAAGGCGCGCGTCGGGTGGATCTGGCTGAACAGCTTCAATTCGTATTCGGCGCGCCAGTCGTCATCGCCGGTTTCGGCGAAGGTGGAGATGCGCCCCTGACCGGCATTGTTGACGAGCAGGTCGCAGCGCCCGAAGCGCGCCTCCACCTCGCCGGCGAAACTTTTGACCGCGTCCGGTTCGAGAACCGACAGGGCGCGCGCCATGACCCGCTCCTGGCCGTGGTCGCGCACCAGCACCGCCGCCACATCGTTCAGCCGGCTTTCCGTGCGGGCGCAGAGCGCCACGCTGGCGCCCGACTGCAGCAGCGTTTCGACGGTGGCGAGACCGATGCCGGACGAGCCGCCCGTCACCACCGCCACCTTGCCATCATATCCGTAGTGCATCAGGCGTTGCTCCTGGCCGCTGCGAGTTCGGGGAAACCGGGATCGGGGCGGCCCTGCATCACGGCGCGCTGGGCCGGCGTCGGCGGGCCGGCGGTCATCCAGCGGTCCATCGCCTCGGGATTGTCGCGCGGCCAGACCTGCGCCTCGTGGGTCGCCTCGTCGATCTGCTGCAATTCGGAGGTGAACTCGATCACGAAGCCCGAAGGCGAGACGAAATAGGCGAAGGGATTGTTGCCCGGCCCATGCCGGCCCGGCCCCCAGGTCGGCACGTGTCCCTTCTGCTTCATGCGGCCGATGCCGCGCATGAACTCGTCGATCGACGGCATCTCGAAGGCGACGTGGTTGACGCTGGCGTAGTCGCCGCGCACCAGGGCGATCGAGTGGTGATCCGTGTTGCAGCGCAGGAACACCATCTGGTCGGCCGAATAGTCCGACACCCGGAAACCCAGCACATGGGCGTAGAACTCCTGCACGCCCTCCATGTCCGGCGTGTTCAGCACCACATGGCTGACCTTGCGGGGCTTCGCCCATTCCGGTTCCTCGTCGAGGCTCAGCGCCTCGGTGCGGAAACGCAGGCGGCGGTTGTCGGGATCGAGCATCTCGAAGCCGTAGCCGCCGGCATGGTCGTCGAAGGGGCCCGGCGCGCCCAGCGCGATGCCGCCGCGCGCCATCACCTGGGCGTGAAGCGCATCCATCGACGCGCGGTCCGGCATGGCGAAATGCACATATTCGATGCCGAAGACCGGGCCGTCCTTCAGACCGTACAGGAAGGGTTCGCTGCCGGTGCCGCGCAAGAGCGCCACCCCGTCCGCCTTATGGGCGAGGCTCAGGCCCCACATGTCCTCATAGAAGGGCAACGTCTTCGTGATGCCCGGCCCGCGCATCATGATGCCGCGAAGACTGCCGACGCGAATGGTCTCTGCCATGGTCATTCCTCCTCTAGGCCTCAGCCGACGGTTTCCGCAAGCGCTTCCAGCGCGGCCGCGAAGGCTGCTGGGGCCTGCTGATAAAGGGCGTGTCCGGCACCGGGCACGAGCGTGAGCGTGCCGCGCCAGGGATCGCGCAGCGCCGCATGGGCGCGCTGCGCCGAAGCGGGCGGGGTGACGACGTCTTGAGCGCCGACGATGACGTCGGTCGGCACCTGCAGCCGCTCCGCATCATCAAGCAGGCGGCCCGAGGCGAGCATGCGCGCGGCCTGCGGGTAGCCCGGCGCGCTGACCTTGGCCATGCCGTCGCGCACGCGGCGCACGATGTCCTGATTGACCTCCGGTTCGTAGACCAGCCTTGGCGCACGCAGATCGGCGAAATCTTCAGCGCCGAGCGTCCGCAGGTCGTCGATGCGCGCCTGGGCGGCGGCGCTCAGCGCAGCACCACGCGGCACGCCATGGCCAAGTGCTGGCGAACTCAACAGGAGCCGGGCGACGCGGTCGCGATGGGTGGTGACGAAAGACGCGGCCATCAGGCAACCGAGCGAATGGCCGGCAAGCAGCACGCGATCAAGCCCGAGCCGGTCGAGAAATGCCTTCAGCGCGCCGGCGTAGTCGCTCGCCAGCGGCCATTCCACATCGAGCGGCGCCGACCCGCCATAGCCCGGCGCGTTCCAGGCGATCACCCGCCAGCCGCGCGGCAAATGCGGCAAGAGCGGCACGAAGGAGGCGGCGTTCGAGCCGACGCCATGCAGCATCACCAGCGCCGGGCCGCCCTCGCCGGGCCGCTCCAGATAGTCGATATCGCCGGATGTTTGCTTTGCAAATGTCATGACAGCCTCAGTTGAAGACAAAACCGTTGTTGACCGGCAGCACCTGTCCCGTCAGCGTGAGCGCGCCCTCGGAAAGCAGGAAGGCGATGATTTCCGTGATCTCGCCCGGCGCCTGTTCGCCCGGCACCGCCCGCCCCTCGGCATAGAGCTTGTGGCGGGCCTCCGGCACATAGCCGGTCGATTCCGTCGTCAGGATGCCCGGCGCGACCGCCGTTACGCCGATGCGGTCGGGGCCGAGTTCGCGGGCCAGCGAACGCGTCATCGACATCAGCGCGCCCTTGCTCGCCACATAGGCCATCAGGCGCGGCGCACCCCACAGCGCCGTATCGGAAGCAATGTTGACGATGCGGCCCGATCCCGACGCCTTCAAAAGCGGGGTTGCGGCGCGCGTCATCAGCCATGTGCCGCGCACATTGACGCGCATCACACGGTCCCAGGTGTCGATGTCGATCTCGTCGAAGGGGACGCCACCAATGCCGGTGGCGATGGCGCCGTTGTTGACGAGGCCGTGCAGGACGCCCGCGCCGTGACCGGCCAGGGCCTTGCCCGCCGCCTCGATCGACGCGGGATCGCCCAGATCGAGCCCGATGAAACGCGCGCCGGTTTCATCGGCGACCGCACGACCTTCTTCCTCGGCGATGTCGGCCAGCACGAGGTCGGCGCCCTTTTCAGCCAGGCATCTGGCGATCTCGGCGCCGAGGCCGCGCGCGGCCCCCGTGACCAGTATGGTGCGTCCCTGAAGCATCACTCGGCCGCGGCCTCTGCCATTTCGGCCTCGACCTGGCTCTTGGCGGCGCGGGTCAACACCTGCCTGACGCGCGAGACACCGAGATCGTGCTGGTAGAGCATTTCGCGCTTGCGCGCATCGTCCGGCATGCCTTCCAGCATGACACGATCCTGTTCGAGCACGTCCCAATGGGTCTGCTCCAGCCGGGCGCGGTAGAGGAAGCGCCAGCTTTCGCGGGCAAGGCCCGAGACCTGACGCATGCGCCAGAAGAAGACCTTGCAGGTGGTCGCGTCGACGGGCGTGACGAAGCCGATGATGCGGAAGACGCCGCCCGGTCCCGCCGCCGGCGGATAGGGAATTTCGAGGAAGCAGAACATCGAGCCGGGATGCACCTCGAATTCGGTCCAGTCGAAATTCTCGCCGACCTGCCCCACCCGGCTGACGCGGAAGCCGGCATCGGTCTTGTCGAGCTTCATCAGATCCTGCTTGGAGCCGAAGGCCAGGGTAAAGCTTTCCGCATGCAGGTAGCAGCCATGCATCGGATCGGCGAGGTTATCGAGCGCGTAGCGGTAGTTTGCCTGCCACTCGCCGGTGCACAGGAAACCGGTCCAGCCGTCGCTCGTCAGTTCCTTCGGCAGCACAAGTTCCGGCGCTTCGGGCTGCTCGATCGACGGCACGTAGACGAAGACGGCGTCGCCCGCTTCCGTGACCTCGAAGGATTTCAGCGCCTTGCGTCCCTCCAGCGCGCATTCGGGCATGGCCGGAACCCGCACCACCACGCCATCGCCATTGACGACGACGCCATGGTAGCGGCAGCCGATATTGCCCTCGTGGATCTCGCCATAGGAAAGCGGCGCGCCGCGATGCGGGCAGAAATCCTCGACGCAGCGCAGCCGGTTCGCGGCGTCGCGCCACAGAACGATCCTGTCGCCGAGCAACCGCGTGCCAAAGGGCTTGGTCGCCTTGATCTCGACCGACTTGGCCACCGGATACCATTGGCCGCGCAGGCCGTTGTTCACCCGGTCCTCGATCAGCGATTTCTTGTCGATGGCTGTCATGTCCGTCTCCGTCGTGGATATCCGGAAGCCTCCCGCTTCCGGCGGCAATGGTTGTGGCAAGTCCCGACTATTGCTGGGCCTTGGGCAGATAGTGCAGCACCCGCTCCTCGATCCGCACCAGCACGGTGTAGAGCAGGAAGCCGATCACGGTGAGCAGCACGATGGCGTCGAAGACCATCGCCGCGTTGGCCTGTCCGCCGCCGTAGGAAATCAGGAAGCCGAGGCCGGTGTTGCCGCCGACCAGCTCGCCGACCGTCACGCCGATGACGGCGAGCGTCGAGGCGATGCGCAGCCCGGCCATCAGATTGGGCAGCGTGGAAGGCATCTCGACCTTGAGGAAAATGCCCCAGCGGGAAAGATTGTAGGCACGCGCCAGATTGACCAGATCGCGGTCGACGGTGCGCATCGCCTGCAGCACGTTGACCAGCACCGGGAAGAAGACGATCAGCACCGTCACCAGAAGCTTCGGCATGGAATTGTAGCCGAACCACATGATGAAGAGCGGCGCGAAGGCGACCTTCGGGGCGATCTGCAATGCCAGGATATAGGGCGACAGCACCTTCTCCCAGAACTCGGACATGCCGAGCAGATAGCCGATCACTGCGCCGAGCAGGCTGCCGATGGCAAAGCCGAGCACCGTGTACAGCGCGGTCGACAGCGTGTGGCCGAGAAGCCCCTCCTGGACCCACATGCGCTTCATCTCGGCCAGGCAGTCGGTGACCGTCGGAATGATGAATTTCGGCACGTCCAACGCCGGCGGCAGGAACTGCCAGGCAAGGAGCACCAGCGCCAGAAGCGCCATGCTTGCAAGGAACGTGTTGCGCTGTGTGTTCATGGCGGGTTTCGCTGCCTTGGCCGGGGCGCCTGCCCCGGCCTCCATGGAACTGGCCTGTGTCATTGGACGAAGTCGTTCGTGTAGAGGTCCTCGACCGGCACGGCGGTCTGGACGATGCGGCTGTCGACATAGAAGGCCTGCACCTTGGCGATGCGCTCGGGATCGAAAGAGCCGAGCGGCTGGTTCTCACCCTGCGGATAGACCAGCGTCGCATAGGAGCGCAGGATGCCTTCGATTTCGGCTTCCTTGCCGGCGTGCTGCGGCATGGCGGCGACATAATCCTTGGCGGCCTGCGCCGGATCGGCCGCGATGTCGGCAACGGCCTTCAGCACCGCTCCGACGAAGCCGCGCACCACTTCGGGGCGCTCCTCAATGGTCTTGTCGGAGGCGATGATCGCCTGCGCCATGGCGGGGAAAACTTCGTCGACGGGCATCTGCTCCATCTCGACGCCGGCGGCCTCGATGGCGGCGATCCATTCGGGAACGCCCGACATGGCGTGCAGCTTGCCGGCAATGGTGAGCTGGATGATGCCGCCCGGGCCAACCGCCTGGATGTCGGCATCCGCCTTGGTCATTTCGGCCGAGGCCAGAACGCCGAGCAAATTGTAATAGGTGGTGTCCTGGAAGGCGAGAACGCCAATCGACTTGCCCTTCAGGTCGGCCGGCCCGGTGATGCCGCTGTCCTTGCGCCAGGCAAGCTGGGTCAGGCCGCGACCGCCGAGCAGGGCCACGCCGCGAATGTCGAGCCCATTGGCGCGCACGATGATCGGCGTGTCGCCGATGCCGCCGCCGAGATCGGCATTGCCGACCGCCACCTGGGTCGCCACATCGGCGCCGCCCTTGCCCACCTGGAAGGTGACGTCAAGGCCGGCCGCATCGAAATAGCCCTTGCTCTTGGCAAGCTGGAAGGGTGCGAAGGCCGGCAGGAAGTCGGGCGCCGGGAACAGATAGGTCACCTTCTCGGCAGCGAAGGAGGCGGTGGCGGAAACCGCCAACAGGGCGGCGGCGATGGTCGAACGAAGCATGCGTTTCATCAAAATTCCCCTTTGCTTTCTGGTGCCTTTTTGTTTTTCCGCATTTATGCGGACGTCAGGTGAAACGACCTGACTGCAAAAAAAGCTAAAGTCAGATGGCCTTTTCCTCGAGCTTCAGATGCTTGAATATCTGTGCCGCATAGTCGCTGACCTCGGGCATCACCCGGCGCCTGAGCGGCTCCTCGCGGTGCGGCAGGTCCACCTTGATCTCGGCGACGACCGTGCCTGGCCGCTCCGAAAGAACCAGGATGCGGTCGGACATGAGCACTGCCTCGGACAGGTCATGGGTGATCAGCAACGTGGTCTTGCCGGTTTGCGAGATCGTTCCGGCAAAGCTGTTCTGCAGCAGGAGCTTGGTCTGCGCGTCGAGGGCGGAAAACGGCTCGTCGAGCAGGACGATCTCGGGCTTGATGGCCAGCGTGCGCGCCAGCGCCGCGCGCTGCCGCATGCCGCCCGAGAGCTGGTAGGGATAGTGGTTTTCAAAACCGGACAATTGGCAGCGCTTCAACTCGGCCATGGCCCGGTCGCGGCGTTCCGATTTCGCCACGCCGCGCGCTTCCAGCCCGAACTCCACATTCGAAACGATGTCGCGCCAGGGCAGAAGCAGGTCCTTCTGCAGCATGAAGCCGACATGCGCGTTGGGCCCGCCCACCAGATCGTCGCTGACGAAGACCTCGCCGCGCGTCGGCTGGTAGAGGCCGGCTGTCATGCTGAGGATGGTGCTCTTGCCGCAGCCCGACGGGCCGACGACCGAGACGAACTCGCCCTCGTTCACCCGGAAGCTGATGTCGTTGACGGCAACGAGGTTCTGCCCCGTTCCGGTGGTGAATTCCTTCGTGACCGAGCGAAACTCAAGCGCCATAGCCATCGACCTGGTAAGCGGCGTCAAGTTCGCGGTTCGTCGCTGCAAGCTCCTCGGCCAGCAGCGCTTCCGTCCAGTCGGTCCGGCCCGAACGCGGCGCAACGACGCCCTTCTCGGCCAATTGCCGCGCAACGGCGGAAAAATCGTGTTCGCCGGTGGCGTAGACCGCCATCAGGGCATCGGCCAGCGCGTTTTCGCGCTCATCCAGCGCGCGACCCCGGCACTGATGCGCCAGTCCGGGACGGCCCGTGTCGAAGGCGCGCTGCGAGAGGCGGTCTTTGAAGGCGTCCATCTCTACCTCCCAGTAGATGTTCAAATAAGAACATATTGTTCAAAAATAGGATGCCTCATCGCCAGACGGGAGTCAACCGCCCTCCTTTTCAGGTTGCGCGAAGAGGCTTGAAGCCGCGCCATACACGGCCTGCGCAGGACGGGAGCCACGTCCTGCACCCTCAGAATCCGCAGCGCGTTGACAGGACGGCGCTCAATCATTACAGTTATTTTTTGAACTTAAAGTTCATATTTGAACATTTTGGCAGGGAGTGAGCCCGAATGAAGATCGGCATAGCCGGCGCTGGCGTCGGTGGAATGGCAGCGGCGATCGCGTTGCAAAAGCAGGGACACGACGTCACGATATTCGAGCGCGCGCGCGCCTTCGGCCGCATCGGCGCCGACGTCAACCTGACTCCCAACGCCGTCCACGCGCTTGACGGGCTGGGCATCGGCGCGGTGCTGCGCAAAACGGCGGCCCGGCCCGAATACCGCATCAGCCGCACCTGGGACAGCGGCGCAGAAACCTCGCGCCTGCCCATGAGCACGGCCGCCGAGGAACGCTATGGCGCACCGCAACTCACCATCCACCGCGCCGACCTGCTCGCCGCGCTGGAGAATGCGCTGGCGCCGCAGACAATCCGGTTTGCCACGCAGGTCGAGGCCGCAGTGCGCAATGGAGGCGGCGCGGCCGCCATCCTGTCCGATGGCACGCGGTTCGAGGCCGATTTGCTGATCGGCGCCGACGGCATCCATTCGGCGGTGCGTCATTCGCTGTTCGGCGAGGACCACCCGCGCTTCACAGGCCTCGTTTCCTACCGCGCCGTGTTTCCCCGCGCGCGCGGCGACGGCATTCCCAATCTTGATTCCTTCACCAAATGGTGGGGCCCGACGCCGGAGCGCCAGATCGTCACCTTTCCACTCAATTTGGGCAGCGAGATCTTCGTCTTCGCCACCACGCCGCAGGAAGACTGGACCGAGGAAGGCTGGACGCTGCCGGGCGATATCGGCGAATTGCGCGCGGCCTACGCGGATTTCCACCCCGAGGCGCGCGCCCTGCTCGATGCCTGCGAAACCGTCACCCGCTCGGCGCTGCATGTGCGCGAGCCGATGGAGCGCTGGTCGGAAGGCGCCATCACGCTTCTGGGCGACGCGGCGCACCCCATGGTGCCGTTCATGGCGCAGGGCGCCTGCATGGCGTCGGAGGATGCGGTGGTGCTCGCCCGCGCCCTCGACGGCGCAACACCGGCAAATGTGGCCGGCGCGCTCAGGCGCTACGAGGCAGCGCGCATCCCGCGCACGGCCAAGGTGCAAGAGGGATCGCTCGCCAATGACTGGCTGAAGCAGGGCACGAATGCCGACTGGGTCTACGGATACGACGCCTGGGCGGCCGAACTCACCGAGGCGGCTTAGAGCGCCGTGCGTGGTTCGACAAGCTCACCATGAGGAGATTATATGGTGGCAGAACCCATCTGCAACGTCTCGGAATCAGGCTCCCTGCCAGGTCCAGCCGCCCTCATGGTGAGCTTGTCGAACCACGCATTGGATCGATGCAACGGAATGCGAACTATTGTGTCGCATACGGTGTTTGGACGCACAAAGGAAGCAGTAAGTTATTGAATCTGCGCATCTATGCGGGCGCCAGGTGATTCCACTTGGCTGCAAAATACCGTCAGGATGGGCAGCGAGCGGGACGACGGCAATCCGTCACCCCGCACCACATCAGATCTCCATCAGATCCTCGCCGACGATGATCTTGCCGGCATAGTGTTTCTTCACGCCGGCGGTCCAGCCTTCGGCGGTTTCCTCCGGGTCGAAGCCCGGCACGAAATGGTTGAGCACCAGGGTCTTGACGCTGGCGCTCTCGGCCAGCCGGCCGACATCCTCAAGCGGCGTGTGGATCGCGATGACCGCCTTCAGGACGCGCGCGATCTCCTCGGGCGACCGTCCCTGCTCGGCGAACTTCTTCTTGAACAGCGCTTCCGTGCGCTCGGCGTTGATCACCTCGTGAACCAGCACGTCGGCGCCTTTGGCCAGTTCCGCAAGCTCCGCGCTCGCCGCCGTATCGCCGCTGAACACCACCACACGGTCAGCCGTCTCGAAGCGGTAGCTGTAGGAGACGTGATGCGCCCCGTCCTTCTGCCCGTGGTTCGGGTAGTGGGTGTTCTCGATGCAGGTCACGCGGACATTGTCGTCCTCAAAGACCGGGCCGGAGGCTGTGACGTCATGGCCACGGAACAGGTCGCGCGGCGGCTTCTTGCCGCCGCTGAAGGCACGCCGCACCGCCGCGTTCGGCTCGAAATAATCGATGAAGGCGGCGACCATCGCTTCCGTTCCGGGCGGGCCGAAGGCATCGGAAGGCGCGGCGCGGCCGTTCGACCAGGCGAGCCCCATCAGCGTGCCCATGTCGGCATTGTGGTCGTCGTGGTGATGCGTGATGAAGATCTTGCCGACGCGATGGGCGCCGATGCCGGCCAGCATGAGTTGCCGCGCGACGCCATTGCCGGCATCGATCACATAGGGCTCGTCATTGACCAGAAGCACGTTGGCCGGCTGGTTGCGTCCCGGCAGGGGCGTTGGGCCGCCACCGGTGCCGAGCAGGATCAGCCGGGTTCCCTTGCCGGAAGCCGCCGGCGATCCCGCCACGGCCGGCAGCGCCGGGAAAGCTGCCGCCGCGCTGGCGGCGATGAATTTCAGTCCGGTTCGGCGTGTGATGCGCATGTTTTCTCTCCTCCTCGTGATCCTGTCGAGGCTGCGGCAAGAGTGCGGGCATGCGCAGCCTGGTGCGCCACCCCGGCCGGTCGGGCCGGGGCGCGATCTTCAGTGTCGGCTGGATGCCTTATGCGGCTTCGTAGACGATGCCGTCCGGCTCGGCGGAGCCGATCACCGTCCAGACCGTGGCAGGGGCGGCGGAGTTGTTGCGGAACCAGTGCTTGCGGCCGGCCGGCGTCTTGACCAGGTCGCGCGGGCCGAGTTCGGTCTCGACGGTCTCGCCATTCTCCTCCCAGCCGACGGTGAGCGAGCCCTCGAGGACGAGATAGGCGTCCTCCACGTCGCGGACGATCGGCTTGATGCCGACATTCGAGGGAATGCCGAGCATTTCCTTGCGGCAGGTGTCATGCTCGATGCTGCCCTGGCCGACATAGACCTTGCGGGTGAAGCCCGCCTTTTCCCAGATCGTCGGCAGCTCGTTGTGGCGCACCACATACTGGCCCATCAGCTTCTGCAGCGGGTGGCTGCCATTGCGGTCGAAGGGCAGCGTCTTGCCGGGGGCCGCGCCGAAGCTGCGGGCGAGTTCCGCCGGATGCTCCTTCGGGTGGTAGTGATAGACGGGCGGCAGCGGCTTGCCGACATCGACCGAAATCGACATCAGCACCGGGGTCACGCCGTCATTGCGGAAGCCATGGCCGATTTCGCGGGCATTGAGGATCATGTCCTTGGCGCCGAGCTTGACCTCGACGACCTCGCCATCCTTCTCCCAGCCGACGACCAGGACGCCATCGATGATGAGGAAGCTCTCCTCGATCTCGTGGCTGTGGCAGGCGGCATATTTGCCCGGCTCCTTGTGGATCAGGCTGACGGTGAAATGGTCCGGCTTCAGCGTCGACGTGTCGCCGACCTTCGGCGAACCGCCGGCGCCGATGTAGCGCATCTGGGCGCGCGCCAGATCGTCGAAGCCGGCATTCGACGGGAAGGCGTTCCAGTCGAAGGATTTGTCGGTGAAGCGGCCCGTATGGGCAGCGAGTTCCTGGGCGAGAGCCGAGGTGGCGGTCGTGTGCATCGTCATCGGATTTCCTTTCTCCTGAGTTGAGATGAGGCTAGATCAACGATGTTTTACCTGCTAGACAGCGTTTTATGGACAAAACACCACCCCTTCCGAGCCAATCCGACGACAAATACCTCGTCCCCGGCCTGATCCGCGGTCTGCAGGTTCTGCAATCCTTCACGCCGGAAAACCGCGAGATGACATTGTCCGATGTGGCGCGACGCCTCGGCACGACGCGGTCGGCAGCCTTCCGCACGGTCTACACGCTGGCGCAGCAGGGATATCTCCTGCACAATCCGCAAACCGCGCGCTACACGCTCGGGCCGGCGGTGCTGCGGCTTGGCTACGGCTATCTGGCGACGCGCGAGCTGGTGGAGATCGCCCTGCCCGAGCTTGAGAAGCTGCGCGACGCCACCGACTGGTCGGCGCATCTGGGCGTGCGCGACGGCCGCTTCGTGCTCTACATGCTGCGCGTCCCCAGCCATATGGGCCTGGCCAGCATCGTCCATGTCGGCAGCCGCCTGCCGGCCGCCGGAACGACGATGGGCCGCGTGCTTCTCGCCGATCTCAGCGAGGACGATCTGGTGCGGCTCTATCGTGATGAAACCTACCAGAACGCGCCCGGGCAAACGCCGCGCAGCCTGAGCGAGCTCATCTCGCAATGGCACCGCGACCGTGATGCGCAAGCCATCGTCCAGATCGGCAATTTCGAAACGGGGATTGCCAGCATCGCCGCACCGGTGCGCGACATCGAGGGCAATGTGGTGGCCGCCATCAACGTCACCCAGGCGGCCTCCGCCGACCGGATCGACAGCATCGAGGCCGGCGTGCGGCGGGAGGTGGCGCGCACCGCCGCCGCCATCACGCGGCTGCTGGGTGGCCTGCCGAAGCCATCCTCCGGGGATGGAGCGAGCGCCTGAAACCCGGCCGGAAATGCGAAAAAGCCGCATAATTGGGGCCGCTCTTGCAACGAGCGGCAATTTACGCTTAGATTTAATGAACAATGGGTTCAAATTTGAACAGGAGTATGATGCGTGGAACTGACTAGGCGAAGCCTGATGCTGGGTGCAATGGGGAGCGCGGCGTTGCTGTCTTTCCCGGTCAAGGGACGGGCGCAGGCCGCATTCAATTTCATCACGCCGTTCACCTTCTCGCTGGCCTTCGCGCCGGTCATCTATGCGGATGCCGCCGGCTACTACGCCGACGAGGGCCTGGAGATGAACCTGCAGGCCGGCAAGGGCGCGGCGCTCGCCGCGCAGATGACGATCGCCAAGCAGATGGATTCCGGCCGCACCGGCGGCACCAACTACATCGTCTCGCGCGTCAACAACGATGCGCCGCTGACCTCGATCGCCACCATCGCCCAGATGTCGCCCTTCTACGTGCTCTCCTCCACGGAAAACCCGGTGAAGACGATTGCCGACCTGGAGAACCGCACCGTCGGCATGGCGACGCTGGGCGGCTCGATGGAAGGCACGCTGGACCTGATGATGACCGGCGCCGGCGCATCGCCGGACAAGGTCAACAAGGTCAAGGTGGCCGATTCCGCCGCCTCCTTCGCGCTGATCGAGGCCGGCCGTGCCGGCGCTTTCCTCGGCAACACGTCGTCGATGGTCATCGCAAGTGCTGCGCGCGACGACGTGGCGGTCATGCCCATCGATGACGGCATGCCCGGCCAGGTCTATGTCGCCCGTCCCGACCAGATCGCCGAGAACCCCGACAAGTTCGTCTCCTTCCTGCGCGCCACGCACCGCGCCGCCAAGGAGATCGTCGGCGCGGAAGACCTGATGCCGATCCTCAAGACCATCGGCGAGAAGCACGACGTATCGGGTCTGAAGAACCCCGAAACGGCTCAGAAAGACCTGCGCGCCAACGCACAGAACTGGGCCTCCAAGGGCGAGGAAAACATCCTGCGCAACGTCCCGGAAGTCTGGGAGCGCGCCGTCGGCCTGCTCGCCGGCGCCAAGCTGATCGACAAGACGGTGCCTGCAACCGACCTCTACACCAACGACCTGCTCGACCAGGCCCTGAAAGCATGAAGATGGACACTGTCGCCGACATCCGCCTTGCGGGTGTCGGCAAGACCTTCGGCCAGGGTGAAAACGCCGTCCGCGCCATCGGTGATGCAACGCTCGACATGCAGCGTGGCGATTTCATCTCCCTGCTCGGTCCTTCCGGCTGTGGAAAGACCACGCTGTTGCGCATCATCGCCGGCCTGGAACGGCCGAGCGAGGGCGGGGTCATCGTGCGCGGCCGCTCGGTCTGGAGCGGCGGCAAACGGTCGGTGGAAGCCACACGCCCGGTTTCCATGATGTTCCAGGAGGCGCGCCTGTTTCCCTGGTTCACCGTGGCGGAAAACGTCGCCTTGCCGCTGCGCCTGCGCGGCGTCAAGAAGGCCGAGCGGGAGGCGCGCGCCCATGCGCTGTGCGAAACCGTCGGCCTGAAGGGTTTCGAGAGGATGCGGCCGTCGTCGCTTTCCGGCGGCATGCGCCAGCGCGCCTCGCTGGCCCGGGCACTGATCACCGAGCCGCAGGTCCTGCTGCTCGACGAGCCCTTCGGCGCGCTCGACGCGATGACGCGCGATACGCTCAACCTCGAATTGATGTCCGTCTGCGCCGAGGCGAACGTGACGACCATCCTCGTCACCCACTCGATCACCGAAGCGGCGTTCCTGTCGGACCGCGTCGTGGTGCTGGCGGCGCGGCCGGCGCGCATCACGGAGGTCATCGAGATGCCGTTCGCGCGTCCCCGCACGCTCGACCTGCAACGCAATCCCGAATTCCAGGACATGCTCGTGCGCCTGCGCGCCAGCCTGACAGGAGGCCATTGATGCGCACCGACAATTTCTTCCGCATCGCGCTGCCGACCGCGACCGTCGCCGCCTTCCTGCTCGCCTGGACGGCCTATGTGCACACCGCCGAGGTCTCGGCCTTCATCCTGCCGACGCCGCTGCAGATCGTCGCCGCGTTCATCGAACTGGTCAGCGACGCCGAGGTCTGGCGCCATGCGCTGGTCACGGTGATCGAGGCCGTCTCCGGCTTCCTCATCGCCGTCTTCCTGGGCATCACGCTCGGCATGGCGATGGCCCGCGTGCAGATGCTCGAATGGGCATTCAAGCCGTTCATCGTCTGCCTGCAGCTCATTCCCAAGATCGCGCTGGCGCCACTGTTCATCCTGTGGTTCGGCTTCGGACTGGAATCGAAGATCGTCATCGCCGCCGCGCTTGCCTTCTTCCCGGTGTTCTCGAACGCGCTGGTCGCCTTCCGCTCCGTCGAGCCCGGCGACCGCGACGTCTTCACCATGCTGCAGGCGAACCCCGTGCAGCGCTTCACCATGCTCGACCTGCCGACGGCGCTGCCCGTCGTGCTGGCCGGCATGGAGGTGGCCGTCGTCATGTCGATGATCGGCGCCATCGTCGGCGAGTTCATCGGCGGCAATGAGGGCCTCGGCTATCTCGCCGTCGCCATGCTGCAGGAGCTGCAGGTGCCGGGCCTGTTCGCCGTCATCGTCCTTCTGACGCTGATCGGCCTGACGCTCTACACGCTGATCGCCCAGTTGCGCGGCTGGCTGACACCCTGGCACGCCTCGGTGGCGAGCAAGGCGCGGGAAGCGTAGACCACGGCCGGCTCCGCCAATGCGATGGCGGCGCCGGCGCGCCGAAGCCGCTCAAAGCTTCAGGTAGCGCTCGGCCAGGCGCGCCCACATTGCCGCCCCGACCGGCAGGCTGTCGTCGGCGAAGTCGTAATGGGGGTTGTGCAGCATCGCCGAATCCACCCCGTTGCCGAGCCTCAGGAAGGCGCCGGGCTTGTGTTCGAGGAAATAGGCGAAATCCTCGCTGCCGGGGATGAGATTGCAGGTCGAGACCCTGTCGGCGCCGACGAGTTCTTCGGCCACTTGACGGGCAAACGCCGTCTCCGCCTCGGAATTGACCACCACGGGATAGCCGTGCTGGTAGTCGATCTCGACGGTCGCGCCATACCCTTCCACGACCGACCTCGTCAGCGCCGTGATGCGCTCCTCGAGCATGCGCCTGACCTCTGGATCGAAGGAACGGGCGCTGATCGCCAGCTTCGCATACTCGGGAATAACGTTGCTCGCCTCGCCGGCGTGGATCGTGCCGACCGTCACGACGGCAGTCTGGGTGGGGTCGATGCTGCGCGAGACGACCGTCTGCAAGGACATGACGAGATTGCAGGCGACGGCGATGGGATCGACCGCCAGATGGGGCCGCGAGGCGTGGCCGCCCTTGCCCTGGATGGTGATTTCCACCGTGTCGGCGGCGGCCATCATCGGGCCGGCGCGCATCAACAGCGTCCCCTCGGGGGCGCCTGGATGATTGTGCAGGCCGTAGATCACGTCGAAGGGGAACCGCTCGAACAGACCATCGGCGATCATGCGCTGCGCGCCGCTGGTGAGACCCGCCTCCTCCGCCGGCTGGAAGATGAGGGTCACGGTGCCGTTGAAACGGCGCGTGCGCGCCAGATGCTCGGCGGCGCCCAAAAGGATCGTCGTGTGCCCGTCATGGCCGCAGGCATGCATCACGCCGAGGTTCGTGCTGGTGTGGGCAAGCCCCGTCTCTTCCGTAATCGGCAGCGCATCCATGTCGGCGCGAATGGCGATGCCACGGCCTCCCTCGCCGACGGTGAGCGTTGCAACGACACCATAGCCGCCCACGCCCTCCGTCACTTCGTAGCCCCAGGCTTTCAGCTTGTCGGCGACATAGCGGGCCGTCTTCTCCTCCTGATGCGACAGTTCGGGATGCGCATGCAGATGGCGCCGAACGGCGACAAGCTCCTCCTTCCTGTCGTCAAAGTCAGAAACACTGGCGAAGGCGTTGTCCTGGAGCATGGCAAAATCCGTGAATGACGAGACAGAGGGCACGGGCCGGCCATTGCGGCCGGCCTGATGAGCAGGCGCTGGCGCCGGCTCAGAGAAAGCGCGCGAGAAAGGCTTTCGTTCTGGGGTGCTGGGGGTTGCCGAGCACGTCGTCGGGCTTGCCCTGCTCGACGATGTGGCCGTCATCCATGAAGACGACCCGGTCGGCGGCTTCGCGGGCAAAGCTGATCTCGTGGGTGACGACGATCATGGTCAGCCCCTGCTCGGCCAGGTCGCGCATGGTGTTGAGCACCTCGCCGACCAGTTCCGGATCGAGCGCCGATGTCGGCTCGTCGAACAGCATCAGTTGCGGCCGGATCGCCAGGGCGCGGGCGATCGCCACCCGCTGCTGCTGGCCGCCGGAAAGCTGGCGCGGATAGCTGTGCACCTTGTCGGAAAGTCCGACCCGGGCCAGCAGCCGCTCGGCGTTTTCGATGGCGGCCGCACGGTTTTCGCCATGCACGCCGACCGGCGCCTCGATGATGTTCTGCAGCACCGTCATGTGCGGATAGAGGTTGAACTGCTGGAACACCATGCCGATCCTGCTGCGCTGCCGGGCGATCGCGTTGGCCGACAGCTTGACCAGCCGGTCCCCCTTCAGCCGGTAGCCGATCTGCTCTCCGCCGACCATGATCGAGCCGCGGCCGATCGCCTCGAGATGGTTGATGCAGCGCAGGAAGGTCGATTTGCCGGAGCCCGACGGCCCCAGAATGACGACCACTTCGCCGGGCATCACATCGAGATCGATGCCCTTCAGCACTTCGAGGCTTTCGTAGGCCTTGTGAACGTTGCGCGCCTTGACGAGCGGTTCGGTCGTTGCGTTCATCGCGGTCAATGGCTTGCCTCCTCGGCCAGAGCCGTGGCCGCCGGCTTTTCAGCCGGCCCGTCGTTGCCCGTGCGGCGGTCGCCGCGGCTGTAGTAGCGCTCGATATAGCCCTGGCCGACATTCAGGATAGACGTGATCAGCAGGTACCAGATCACCGCGACCATCAGCATCGGGATGATCTCGAAGGTGCGATTGTAGATCGACTGGACCGAGTAGAGGAGATCGGCCATGGCGATCACGCTGACCAGCGAGGTCGCCTTGATCATGCTGATCAGCTGGTTGCCGGTCGGCGGCACGATCGAACGCATGGCTTGCGGAATGATGACGCGCCACAGGGACCGTGCGCGGGTCATGCCGAAGGCTTCCGCCGTTTCGCCCTGGCCCCGGTCGACGGACAGCAGGCCGCCACGAATGATTTCAGCCATGTAGGCCGCCTCGTTCAGGGCGAGGCCGGCAATGGCGGCCGTCATCGGCGTGATGACGGAATTGGTCTCCCAACTGGCCAGCGTCGGGCCGAAGGGAATGGAGATCGACAGCACCGGAAAGAGCGTCGACATATTGTACCAGAAGATGAGCTGAACCAGCAGCGGCGTGCCGCGGAAGAACCAGACGAACCAGGCCGACAGCGTGCTGGCCAGCCGGTCGGTCGACATGCGGGCAACCGCCAGGACAAGGCCGAGCGCGATGCCCAGCACCATGGCGACGACCGTCAGCCCGAGGCTCACATACAGACCCTGCATCACCGTCGGATCGAAGAAATACTGCCGGACCACGGGCCAGCCGAAATTCTCGTTGTTGGCGACGATCCAGGCGAAGTTGGCGACGACCGCGCCGACGGCAAGCCACAGGATCAGCCGGTCATAGCGGAACGGCGTGTGCGCGTTGGCGACGTCGCGGACGGACGCGTCGCCGGAAGGCGACACGTCGGTGGTGTGTTGCGTGCTCATTTCGGAAGCGACCCGCCCAGATTGATCCCGGGCTCCTCGAGCATGTTGTTCTCAAGGCCCCATTTCTTCATGATGGCAGCATAGGCCCCGTTGTCCATCAGGACCTGGATGCCGTCCTTGAGAATCTCGGCAAGCGGCGAGCCCTTCGGCACGACGGCGCCCTGGAACAGATTGTCGAAGCCGTTCTTCTCGCCGACGCCGGACAGTTCGAGCTGGCCGTTGGCCTGGCTGACGAAATAGGTGAGCGGAGCCTGCGAGGAGAAGAAGGCATCGGCCCGCTTCGAGCGTACCGAAAGAATCGAGCTTGGCTGGTCGGTGTAGGACTGGACCTCGATCGCCGCCTTGCCGTCGGCCTGACACTTCTCGTCCTGCGCCTTGATCACGCGCTCGGCCGAGCCGCCGGCCATGACCGCGATGCGGTTGCCGCAGGCGGTGTCGAGCGAGACAATGGCTTTCGGGTTGCCGTTCTGCACGGCGAAGACGACGTATTCCTGCACCCAGTCGACGAAATCATTGGCCTCCTCGCGGCTCTTGAAATCGCCGACCGGGCCGAAGGCGAACTGGTAGCGGCCGGAGTTGACGCCGGCGAGCAGCGCCGGCAGTCCGCCGACCGTCTCGTGCTCGATCGTCACGCCGAGCACCTGTCCCAAGGCATGGGTGAGATCGGCGCTGGCGCCCGTCATCTCCGTGCCGGTGACGATTTCATAGGGCGGGAACGAGCCGTTGTTGACCGAGATCATCTTGCCCGCCGTGCGGATGCCTTCCGGCAGCCGCGCGTGCAGGGCCTCGTCCTTTTCCAGCGCCGGAAGCGCTGCATCCTGCGCCTTGGCCACGCCGCAGAGAACGAGGGCGGCGAGCGCCGTTGAAGCGAAGATTTTCAGTTTCATGCGATATTCCCCTTTTGGTCTTGCTGTGGTCTGGACCGGCCGCAAGGGCCGGCGATGGTCGAGGCGGCGGGACCGTCAGGCCGCCTGCCCCGGGAAAAGATCCGCCGCCGCGAGACGGCGCGGCAGGATGCTCTGCGCGTACAGCTCCTCGGCGAAATCGCCGATCATCTTCTCGTTCGCCGCAAAGCCATGGTCATTCCAGTTTCGCGGCAGGTCGGCGGCGCAGCGGCGCAACTCGTCGATCATCCACGGCGTGGTGTCGGCGTATTTCTCGCGCTTTTCGAGCCAGATGCGCTGCGCCTCGCCGATCATCCGGCTGAGTTCGTCCATCACCCAGGGATGCGCGTTGGCGATCCCGGCCTTGATGCCGATCAGATGCATGCCCGGCACATAGCCGACGTCGTTGAAATAGGCGACCTCGGCGGCACGGAAATCCTCGATCACCTGGCGGAACGGCGAGCCGGCGTCGAAGAACCCGTTCGGCATGAAGGGTGTAAGGACCACATCCAGGCCGCCATCGAGCAGCAACTCAACCATCGGGCGCTCGCCGGGGCAGGCCTCGATGCGCCCCGGACGGCCGAAGCCGTCGAGCCGGTCGGCGATCGGATGCGCCTCTGTCAGCCGGCCGGCATACCATCTGGCGTCCTCGACGCCGACGCCCTCGCGCCGCAGCGCCGCGCGCGTCCAGGTGTTGCCGGAATCCCGCCAGCCGGTAACGCCGATCTTCTTTCCCTTGAGATCGGCGAGCCTGTGGATCGAACTGTCCTTGCGGGTGATGATGCAGCGATGGCGGAAACCGCGCATGATGAAATTCGGGATGCCGACAATGCTTTCGTCGCCGTCATGGCGAAGCTGGGCATAGCGGCTGAACGACGTCTCAGCAGCATCGTAGACGTCGCTCGCCGCGACGTTCGGCACCAGCGTGCCGACGCGATCCACCTTCACATCCAGCGTCGAGGAGGTCACCTCACCCAGCACGAGCGGCGTCATATAATCCCAATCGCGAAGGGCGAGACGGAGGCTGAGCTTCATTATCCGGCAATCCAAAAAAATGTCTGGTGGCCGGACGTTAAATGTTCAATTAATACGGTACAAATGCTATTATGTTACTGAACATTTAAAAGATGGCATCTGGATGAACGACGGCATCACTGGAAAATGGTTCGCGCAGCGGATTGGCGACACGTCGACCCGGGGCATCGCAATCGAAACAAGCGCCCTGATCCGCTCCGGTCGCCTGCCGGTCGGCACCCGGCTGCCGTCGATCCGCGACATCGCCTTTGAAATGGGAGTGAGCCCGGCCACCATCTCGGAAGCCTGGAGCGAGCTTCGCCGCCAGAAAATCCTCAGCGGCCGCGGCCGCAACGGCACCTGGGTGACGGGCGACCGCTTCATCGCCAAGCCGGAGCGGCTGGCCAGCGCCGGCGACTATGGCGACGACGTGCTCGACCTGACGCTGGCGGCGCCAGACCCCCGCCTGCTGCCGGCGCTCGACAAGGCGTTTGCCCACGGCATTTCGGCGGAAGGGCTGAACAGCTACAAGCGCAGCCGCATCATCCCGGAGTTCGAGAGCGCCGTGCGGCGCGACTGGCCCTATCAGGCGGAAGCCTTCCTGGCGACGAATGGCGGTTACAATGCCGTCTATGCGGTCCTGCACGCGCTCGTCCTGCCGGGATCGACGGTGGCCATCGAACATCCGACCGCCATGCGCCTCCTCGACATCCTGGAAGACCGCGGGGTCAACATCGTGCCGGTTCTCTGCGACGCGGAGGGGCCCTTGCCCGCTTCCCTGGCCGAGGCGATGCTCCTTCGTCCGGCGGCGTTCCTGCTGCAGCCGCGCCTCCACTCGGTGACCGGGCGAACGGTATCGCCCGCGCGGCTGGCCGCACTCGGCCATCTGCTTGCCGATTGCGACACGCTGATCATCGAGGATGACGGCGCGGGCGACATTTCCCCTGCCCCGCCGCAGAGCCTTGGCGGCCGCTTTCCCGACCGCACCATCCACGTCCATTCCCTGTCCAAGACGCTGGGCCCCGATCTTCGCCTTGCCGTCCTTTCGAGCACGGCGGCGATTGTCGAGCAGATCCAGTCCTACCGCAGCTTCAGCGCCGGATGGACCAGCCGCATCCTGCAGGCGGCGGGCGCCTGGCTGCTCAACGACACGGCGACACGCGCCGACGTCGCTCGTGCCCGCTCGATCTACCAGGAGCGCCGCGACCGTCTCGCGGCGGCGCTGCTCAACCGGGGGATCGACATCGGCCCGGGTGGCGGCTTGTGCGCCTGGGTGCCCGTCGCCTCGGAGCCCTTCGCCATGGTCACGCTGGCGGCCAGGAACATCGCCGTCAACCCGGGAGCCAAGTTCTCAATCCTGCCCAGCCGCCACATCCGCGTTGCGACCGCCACCCTCGACCAGTCGTATGACGAGGTCGCCGATGCCTTGATGCTGGCGAGCGCCGAAATCTATAGCGCCTAGAGAAAGCCGGAAAACAACGGCGCCAGCGCCAATTTCGGTCGGGCGGATGTCCGGGCGCGGTTCGCTCCTTGCCGTTGCGTCATGCATTCGCACCGACAATCGCCATGACTTCAACTTTTCGCGGCCTCATCGAGGATCCAGTCCCTGAATGCCGCTATGCTCGGACGGTCATGGCTCGCTTTCGGGTAAACCAAGTAATAGGCGAACGTTTCCATATGGACGGCGTCCGCGAGTTTGGTAAGCCGCCCTTCCTTCACGTCGAGCGCCACCATTGCGGCCGGGAGCAGACCGGCGCCCTGGCCCGATTGCACGGCCATCAGAAGCAGGCCGGAATCGCCAAAGGACGGCCCTCGCGGCCGGCCGAAATCATCGACACCCTGGGCCTGGAACCAGAGACTCCAGCCCTTGCGGTCGGCATCGTGGACATGCGGCCAGTCGACCAGTTCGGCCGGCGCTTGCGGGCGACCCAGGCGCCCGACGACCGAAGGGGCGGCGACCGGCACCATCTCGACGGCGACGACCCGGTGGCTGTGCAAGCCAGGATATCGCCCGACGCCGTGGCGCACCGCGACATCGACACCGTCGCGGTGGAAATCCACCAGCGCATTGCCCGTAACCACCTGAAGATCGATATCCGGATGGGCTTCCTGGAACGACTTCAGGCGCGGAACCAGCCAGGCCGAAGCAAAAAAGGGGGTGACGCTGACGGTCAGCACGCCGGCGCCGGCGACAGCCGCCACCCGCTGCGAGGCGTCGGAAATCTGGCGAAAGGCGTTTCGCACGGGCGGAAGATAGGCGCGCCCCGTTTCGGTCAGGAAAATACCCCGGTTCACCCGCTCGAACAGCTTCACCCCCAGATGCTCCTCGAGAATCTTGAGCATCTGGCTGACGGCGCCGGGGGTGACGCACAGTTCCTCCGCCGCTCTCTTTACGGAAAGATGGCGTGCTGCGGCCTCAAAAGCCCTGAGCGCATTGAGTGGCGGGACCTTATGATTCATTATTTAGATAAACTAACTTGTTTTGCGTAGAAATTCCAGTTTGCGCTCCAGGAAAATTCGGTGACTAACTGCTTTCCATACGCTCAAGACAGGATTCTCGGGCACCATCGAAAGCAGATTTTGAATCAGCATTTCTAAATTAAAAGCAAATTGACCGCGCCGTCGCTATCGATGGCGTCTGGCTTCCATTGCCGGAGAGCAAGAATGACGACCAAAGGCGACGACCTGCATTATCGCGAGCTTACGGAGGTCGCGGCGCTTATTCGCGCTCGCGACATCTCCTCGCTGGACGTGACGCGCGCCCAGCTTGAAAGGATCGCCTCGCTGGATAGCACCCTGCATAGCTACACCCTGGTGATGACCGATGCTGCCCTCGCCCAAGCCGAAGCGGCGGACGTGGATATCGCCGAAGGTCGTTGCCACGGCCCACTGCACGGGGTCCCCATAGCGGTCAAGGATCTGTGCCGGATCAAGGGCTTTGCGACCGGCGCCGGCATGGCGTTCCACCGTGACGGCGTGGCGACCGAGGACGCGACAATCGTTCGGCGCCTGAAAGAAGCGGGCGCCGTCCTGCTGGGCAAACTGCAACTCAGCGAGGGCGCTTATTCCGACCATCATCCGTCCGCGACGCCGCCGCGCAATCCCTGGAATGGCGATTATTGGACCGGCATTTCATCCAGCGGTTCGGGCGTTGCAACGGCGGCAGGGCTTTGCTACGGCGCGATCGCTTCCGATACGGGCGGCTCCATCCGCTGGCCGTCGGCGGCCAATGGCCTGACGGGGCTGAAGCCCACCTGGGGCCGGGTCAGTCGCCACGGCGTGTGCGAACTTGCCGCGTCGCTGGACCATGTCGGAGTGATGACCCGCAGCGCGAAGGACGCCGGCGCCATGCTCGGTGTGATTGCCGGCAGCGACCCGGGCGATCCGACGGCGTTGCGTGATCCCGTGCCCAACTACCTGATGTCGATCAAGGGCGGCGCGCGGGGTCTGCGCATCGGTATCGACGTGGCCTGGAACAGCGACGGCGTCGACCCCGCCACACACGCAGTCCTTGACGGTGCTCTGGCGACCTTCCGCGAACTTGGCGCCGAGATCGTCGAGGTCACGTTCCCGGATGTCGCTCAAACCGTCGCGGACTGGACCACCAACTGCGCGGTTGAAGCTGCCGTTGCGCACAAAAGCACCTATCCCGCGCAGAAGGAGCATTATGGCAGCGTGCTCGCTTCGGTGATCGAGGCCGGGCATGCGGTCTCGGGCACGCAGTATCAGGAAATCCTGCTGCGGCGCATGGTGTTCCGCGGCCATGTGGAGGCGTTGTTCGGTTCGATCGATCTGCTGCTGACGCCGGTTCAGCCGTTCGCGACGCCGACGCTCGAGACGATCCGGACGCTTGGCGAACAGCCGGAACTCATAGCGATGCTGCAACGCTACACCTGCCCTTTCGACATGTCCGGGCATCCGACGATCACACTGCCCGGCGGCTTTACCAGCGGCTGCATGCCGATTGGCTTCCAGCTCGCCGCCGCTCACCTGGGCGAAACGTCGCTGCTTCGTGCCGGCGCGGCCTTCCAGAGCGTCTCGAACTGGCACCGCCACCATCCGGTGGCATGATATGGATTGCGCCTCATCCACCCAGCGCCTGTTCTATGGCTGGGTCGTCGTCATGTCCGCCTTCGCCATCACCTTCGTCGGCTTCGGCAGCGCCTACACGTTCAGCGCGTTCGTCGAAGCGCTGCAACAGGAGTTCGGTGCTTCCCGCGGGTCGGTGTCGCTCGTCTTCTCTCTTGCCGGGTTCCTGTACTTCGGACTTGGCGTCATCAGCGGGCCGCTCGCCGACCGCTGGGGCGCACGCCGCCTGGCCATTCTCGGAATGCTGCTGGTGGGGGCCGGCCTTGCGCTGGCCGGCATGGCGCGCTCGATCCTGGAGGTCTACATGGCCTACGGCCTTGGCGTCGGCCTCGGAGTGGGCTGCGCCTACGTCCCGGCCATCGGCGCCGTTCAACACTGGTTCGTGAAACGGCGAGGCCTCGCATCCGGCCTCGCGGTCAGCGGCATTGGCGTGGGAACGATGGTGATGCCCTCGCTTGCCTCATGGCTGATCGACGCCCTGGGCTGGCGAAACGCATACCTGGCCCTGGGTGGCCTTGCCACGCTGATCGGCGTGGGCGCGTCGCTGTTCATATCCAGCGATCCGCGCGAGAAGGGAACGAGCCCCGACGGCGACCCGCTGGACGCCAATGAGCCGGTTGCGGTCCGGGCCGGGGCGTCGGTCGGCGAGGCGGTTCGGTCGCCACAGTTCATCGGCCTTTACGCCGCTTGCCTGATCTCCTCTTTCGGCGTTTTCGTGCCGTTCGTCCATCTGGTGCCATACGCACTGAATCACGGGCTCGATCAGTATTCGGCCGTTCTCCTGCTCGCGGCGATCGGCGTCGGCAGCACGGTCGGCCGGTTTGTCCTCGGCGGCCTCGCCGATCGCATGGGGCGCCAATCCTTTCTCCTGGCGATGTTCTTCGGCATGGCCGCATCGCTAGCAATCTGGGCCGTTGCTACCGGCTTCTGGTCGCTGGGCCTCTTCGCCCTTCTGTTCGGCCTCTTCTACGGCGGCTGGGTGGCGATTTTGCCGGCCGTGGTCATGGGACGCTTCGGCGCACGCAATGTCAGCGGCATCATCGGCATCCTCTACACCAGCGTGGCATTCGGGACGCTGGTTGGCCCAAGCGCCGCCGGCTTCATCTTCGACATCAGCCGAAGCTATACGCTGCCGATCCTCATCAGCGTCGCAGCAAACCTCCTCGCAGCCGCGATTGCGGCGATCACGGCAGCCTCGCCTGCCCCGGTCCAGGGATTCGAGCAAAAGCTGCCATCACGCGCCGAGAACGGCTAGGGCATTTTACAGTCGGGTGGGATCACCTGAGTTTATGCCCCCAGGTTCAGCCGTTGCAGGAGAACGTCTATCTCTGTTTCGAATCGCGCTGGAAAATCCAGTCATGGTCGGGATGGTTCTTGAAGCGCCATTTGCGCAAGGGGCCGGCCATGACGTTGAGGTAGTACATCTCATAGCCATAGGGCGCGCCGCAGGGGTGGTGCCCCTTCGGCACCAGCACCACGTCGTGATCCGACACGGCCATCGTTTCGTCGAGGCTGCCGTCCTCGGTGAAGACGCGCTGGAAGCCGAACCCCTGCGCCGGATTGAGCCGATGGTAATAGCTCTCCTCGAGATAGGTCATGTCGGGAAAGTCGTCCTCGTCGTGCCGATGCGGCGGGTAGGACGACCAGTTGCCCTGCGGCGTATAGACCTCCGTCACCAGCAGGCTGTCGGCCACGTCGCGTCCTTCCATGGCGATGTTGTGGATGTAGCGCGTGTTGGCACCTTGGCCGCGCTCCTCCAGGCCGATGCCGATGGGGCCGATCACCTGCGCGGCGTGTCCGCCCCTGCCCGGTGCGGAACAGACGGCTAGCGTGCAGCCGGTGGTGGCCTTTGCCTGCCAGTGCATTCCGTTCGGGATGTAGACCGCGTGCGGCGGCAGGCGCTGGAACACGTTCATGCGCTCGCCCAGCTCGCCGAAATCCTCGCCCGCGCCGGAGATCTCGGCCTTGCCCTCGACCAGCACGAGGATCACCTCGCGATCGCCGGTCTCCTCAGTTGCCGTCTCGCCGGCGCGCAGCCGGTACAGGCCGAAGCCGACATAACTCCATCCGGCCGATTGCGGCGTGATGTCATGCACCTTTCCGGCCGTGCCGGCGGGTTTGATCAGCAGGCGGGACATGGCTCGCTCCTTTGCTCGTCTCCGTTCAGTCGGTTCGGGCGCCAGCGCTGCCCCTCACCCTTACCCTCTCCCCGCAAGCGGGGAGAGGGAGGCATCCAGGTTGCGGTCATCTTCCTTCTCCCCGTTCACGGGGAGAAGGTGCCGGCAGGCGGATGAGGGGCGGGGGCCTGCCTCCACCCCTATTCCTCCGGCGCAAAAACGATCAGCAGAACCCATGCCGCATAGGCGCCAGCGGCGGTGAACAGGATGCCCCAGAACGGCGCGCCGGAGGCGAATTCGAACAGGCCCCAACCGAGGCAGGCGGCGACCACCGCCACGCGCCGCCACAGCGGCCGGAAGAACGGGTGGCGGGGGTCGAGGAACGTCATGCCGCGTCGGCCCGGTCGAGCCCGGCCGCCCGCGCCGCCGCCTTCAGCGTCTTCAGGCCCATGGACTGATACCTGACCGGATCGGCCTTCGTCGGGTCCTGCTCGGCCTCGATCACCAGCCAGCCGTCATAGCCCTTGCCGGCCAGCACCGCGAGCACGGGCTCGAATGCGACGCCGCCTTCGGGATCGCCCGGAACGGTGAACACCCCGCGCCGCACCCCTTCGAGGAACGACAGGCGCTCCCGCTCCACCTCGCTGCGGATCGCCGGGCGCACGTTCTTGGCGTGGAAATGCCCCACTCGCTCGCCGTAGGCCTGCGCCAGCTCGACCGGATCCGAGCCGCCGAACCAGGCATGCCCCGTGTCGAGCAGCAGCCGCGTGGCAGGGCCGGTGCCGGCCATCAGCCGACCGATCTCGGTGCGGTTCTCGACGATGGTTCCCATGTGGTGATGATAGACCAGCGCAATGCCCTGCGCCGCGCAATGTTCGGCGAGCGCCTCCACGCCGGCGCAGAACTCTGGCCAGCGATCGTCCGCCAGGCGCGGCCGATCGGCGAGCGCGACGGCGTCGTCGCCATGCACCGCATTGGAGGTCTCGCAGACGATGCAGACCGCACAGCCATTGGCCTTCAGCATGTCGAGATGCGGCTGGATCGCCCGCTTCTCGGTCTCGACATCGTTGACGAGCAGGTTCAGCGAATGCCAGCCCGAGACGAAGACGAGGCCGTGGGATGCGAGCATGGCCTTCAGCGTGGCCCCGTCGGAGGGCATCTTATGCCCCTTCTCGATGCCGTCGAAGCCGATAGCGGCCGTCTCGGAGAGGCATTGTTCGAGCGGGATATGCGCGCCGATGGTCCGATCGTCGTCGTTCGACCAGGCGATGGGATTGGTGCCGTAGCGGATCATTCAGTGTCTTTCCTTCAACGCGGCTTCGTATTTCCGCCGCGCGGCCTTCACTTCGGCGCGCTCCGACACTTCCGGCACGGCGACGTCCCACCAGGCGCCGCCCGCCCCGGTCGTCGGATAGGGATCGGTGTCGATGACGACGACAAACGGGCCGGTGGCCTGGCGCGCCGCGACCAGCGCCTGTTCCAGTTCGGCGATGGAGCCCGCCTTGCATGCCTGGGCGCCCATCGAGGCCGCGTGCGCGACGAAATCGATGCGCGATGGATTCACGTGTTGCGCGTGGTCGAGCAGATTGTTGAACTCCGCCCCGCCGGTCGCCATCTGCAGCCGGTTGATGCAGCCATAGCCGCGATTGTCGGTGACGACGATCGTCATCCTCACCCCCATCATCGCCGCCGTCGCAAGCTCCGAATTCATCATCATGTAGGAGCCATCGCCGACCATCACCACCACGTCGCGGTCGGGCTCGGCCATCTTGATGCCCAGCCCGCCGGCGATCTCGTAGCCCATGCAGGAATAGCCGTATTCCATGTGATAGCTCATCGGCCGGCCGGCCTTCCACAGTTTGTGCAATTCGCCCGGCATGGTGCCGGCGGCGCACATCACCACCGTGTCGGCCCGCGCCGCACGCTGTACGGCGCCGATCACCTGCATGTCGGTCGGCAGCGCGTTGTCGTCGGCCGAAGGTGGCGCGGTGACGGCACCTGCCGCCTCGAACCAATCCGCCTTCAGCCTGGCGTCGGCGCCCTCGGCCCGCCAGTTGCCAAGGCCATGCGACAAAAGCTCCAGGCCGACCACCGCGTCGGCCACCAGCGGCAGCGCGCCATGCTTGTAACCGTCATAGGGCTGCACATTCAGCGACAGGAGCCGGCGCGCCTTGTTGCGGAACAGCGCCCAGGAGCCGGTGGTGAAATCCTGGAAGCGGGTGCCGACGCCGAAGACCAGGTCTGCCTCGGCGCACACCGCGTTGGCACTCGACGCGCCGGTCACGCCGACCGGGCCGAGATTGAGCGCGTGGTCCCAGGGCAGCGCCGATTTGCCGGCCTGCGTCTCGACGACGGGGATCGCGTGCTTCTCGACGAAATCCTTCAGCGCCTCTGAGGCGCCGGCGTAATGCACGCCGCCGCCGGCGACGATCACCGGGCGGCTTGCGGCGCGGATCGCCTCTATCACCGCCGCCAGTTCCGCCTCGTCGGGCCGAGGCCGGCGCCGGCGCCAGATTTTCTCGGCAAAGAAGTCCTCCGGCCAGTCATGGGCCTGCGCCTGTACATCCTGGCAGAAGGCCAGCGTCACGGGGCCGCAATCGGCCGGGTCGGTCATCACGCGGAAGGCGCGCGGCAGAGCGGTCAGAAGCTGCTCGGGCCGCGTGATGCGGTCGAAATAGCGCGATACGGGGCGGAAGCAGTCATTGGCGCTGACGGTGCCGTCGGCAAAGTCCTCCACCTGCTGCAGCACCGGGTCCGGCCCGCGGCCCGCAAACACGTCGCCCGGCATGAACAGGACCGGCAGGCGGTTGACATGGGCGAGTGCGGCCGCCGTCACCATGTTGGTCGCGCCGGGGCCGATGGACGAGGTCACCGCCATGGCGCGACGGCGGCCGAGCTGCTTGGCATAGGCGATCGCCGCATGCGCCATCGATTGCTCGTTATGGCCGCGATAGGTCGCGATCGTCGCACGCTCGGCGTGAAGCGCCTCGCCGATGCCGGCCACGTTGCCGTGGCCGAAGATCGCCCAGACGCCGGCGATGAAGGGGAGCCCGTCCTCGTTCTTCTGCGCGGCGATGTAGCGGATCGCCGCTTGTGCTGCCGTCAGTCTGATGGTCTTCATGCCGCCTTCCCTTCCCGCGCCCGCGCCCGGTCCCATACTGCGCACAGCCGTGCATAACGCTCCGCCATGTCGGCGACCGCCGCCCGGTCGTCCATCTCTCCGCGCAGCCACTGTCTCGCCGCTTCGGCGAAGATCGTGCGTCCGACGGCGAAACCCTTGACCAGATCGAAGCCCGCCGCAACCGCGAAACTCTTCGCCAATTCTTTAGCCGGCGCATCGAGCCCCAGCACCACGATGCCGCGCACATGCGGGTCGTTGCGCGTGATCGCCTCGCAGGCATTCTGCCAGGCGGCGCGCGCCGTCATCGGCTCCAGCTTCCACCAATCCGGATAGACGCCGATTTCGTAGAACCGCTCGATCACCCGCGCCGCCGTCCGCTCGTCGCACGGGGCGACCTTCGAGGGAATGATCTCGAGCAGCATCTCCAGCCGGTTGCGCCGGCTGGCGGCAAACAGCCGCTTGACCACGTCCTCCTGGCGCGCCTTCGTTTCGTCGTCGTCGTCCGGGTGATAGAAACACAGCACCTTGACGACGTTCTCCAGCGGCCATTCGCCAAGCCCGCCGAAATCCGGGCCGATCTCCGGCTCCAGCACAAGCGGACGCGAGCCCGGCCACTCGACCGGCCGGCCGATCCAGAGGCCCGAGCCGGAGGCGCGGTAGAGCGCCTCGCGCCCCAGCCGCCCATCGCACAATATGCCGTAGCCGGGGCGCCCGTCGGCGACCTGCTTTGCCGCCTCCAGGCACAGCGCCTTGAAGGCGCCGATGCGCTCATGCGGCGCGCCCGCCGCGTCGGCCATGGCCTCGAGCTGCATGCGGTGATCGAAGGCGAAGACGCGCATCTGCGGCCAGTCGCCGTGCCTTGTCGTCGCCCAATGCACCTGCTCCAGCGCCGCATCCTTGCGCAGCGCCGGCGTGCGGATGCCGGTGCGGAAGAAGTATTGCAGTTCCTCCCAGGAGGGGTAAGCCGGCGCGCAGCCGTGCCGCGAAACGGCGAAGGCGCCGCAGGCATTGGCGTATTTCAGCGCCGTCGGCCAGTCCTCTCCGGAAAGCCAGCCCTTCAGCAGTCCCGACATGAAGCCGTCGCCGGCGCCGAGTACGTTGAACACCTCGATCGGGAACCCCTCGCCCGCCTCGCCCGCGTCGAGCGTATCGGGGATGGCGCCGGCAAAGGCCGCAGCGCCCATCGGCCCGCGCTTGCAGACCAGCACCGCGTCGCTCAGCGCCCGCACGGCGGCGAGCGCTTCCATCGTGTTCGTCGAGCCGCCGGCGATGTGGAACTCCTCTTCCGTGCCGACGATCAGGTCGAACAGTTCCAGGCTCGCCTGCAGCTTGGCCGTCACCCGGCCGGATTCGATGAAGCGGCTGTCGCCGGCATCGTGGCCGGCCAGCCCCCACAGGTTTGGCCGGTAGTCGATGTCGAGCGCCGTCAGCGCGCCGTTGCCGCGCGCCAGCCTCAGCGCCTTCAGCACCGCGGCCTCCGTGCGCGGATGCGACAGATGCGTGCCCGTCGCGCAGACGCAGCGCGCCTCGGCGATGAAATCGGCGTCGATGTCGCCCTCGTCCAGCGCCATGTCGGCGCAATTCTCGCGGTAGAAGATCAGCGGAAACCGGTCCTGGTCGCGGATGCCGAGCAGGACCAGCGCCGTCAGCCGCTCCGGGTCGGTGACGACGCCGCGCGTATCGACGCCCTCGCGCTCGAGCTCCTCGCGGATGAAACGGCCCATCGGCTCGTCGCCGACACGGGTGATGAGCGCCGACTTCAGCCCCAGCCTCGCCGTGCCGGCGGCGATGTTGGTCGGCGAGCCGCCGATATACTTGTTGAAGGAACCCATGTCCTCGAGCCGTCCGCCCACCTGCGCGCCGTAGAGATCGACCGAGGAGCGGCCGATGGTGATCAGGTCGAGAGGCTTCATCGCTGTCTCCTCCGCGGGTTCCGCCGGATTCGATGGAGGGCGGTGGGCAACGGACTGGCGGGATCGGTCCGCCTCACCGGCAATAATAGAAGATATGTTCTATTTCAAAGATAAAATCAATCATGAAATTCTATTTCGCCCGCGCCCTGGCCCCCACCGCCACGACCAATGCGACGGCCAGCGACAGGGTTGCCGACAGTGAGCGGAAATCGCCGAAATCGGCCTCGGAAACGGTCAGAAGCAGCGGCGTGATCGGTCGCAGCGGGCTGGCGATGGCATCGGTGATGGCCACCACCTCGGCGCCCCCCGCGCGCGCCGCCTCGGCCAGTTCGATCGTCTCGCGCGTGTAGGGGGCAAAGGTGATGGCGATCACCGCGTCGCCCGGCCTGATGGCATGGCGGCTGTCCAGTCCGCCCACCGTGTCGTGCAGCATGGTCGGCACGTTCATCTTCTCGAACGCATAAGCGAAATAGGCGGCCACCGAGAAGGCCCGGCGCAGGCCGATGATGTGCACCATATGGGCGTCCGACAGCGTCTTGATGGCGGCGTCGAGCGTGCGCGGATCGATCGTCTTGGCCAGGTTCTCCAGAGACAGCCGGCCCGCCTCGATAAATTCGGCGAGCAGTGCCGAGGGGCTGCCCGCGCCGCTCTCGCGCAGCTTTTCCAGCCGCGTCGCGTAGTCCGGCCAGTTCTGCGCATAGGTCTCGCGGAACAGGCGCTGCATCTGCGAGAAACCGGAAAAGCCGAGCACCTGGCAGAAGCGCATGAAGGCCGACGGCTTGACCCCCGCCCCCTCCGCCATCTCGGCCACCGTCGACACGGCGATGCGGTCTGGATTGGCCGCCACATAGTCGGCGCACTGTTTCAGCCTTTTCGGTAGACCGCCGGAAATGTCCAGCATCCGGTCGAGCAGTTCCTCGATCGATGCCGGAGTGGAAACGCCTGCCATGCACTGCCCCCTCTTTCGCTTGACAAAACACCCGCCCCGATCCTAACGCAATTGGAATAAAAATTCCATTGCAGCGCCGTGCGTCCCGTCGGCACGCATGAAGGACGCTGTAGCATCTTTAACGACGCATCGTGCTTTGCAAAAATCGATTTCGATTCTTGGGCCGATGCGGTGGAGGAGAATTTCCATGCGTCACATCGGCATCGGCCTGATCGGCACCGGTTTCATGGGCAAGGCGCATGCGCTGGCCTTCCGCGCCGCGCAGGCGGTTCTCGGCGATGTGCCCACGGCACGGCTGGAGCTCCTTTGCGACACGCCGGCCGAGCGCGCCCGGCAGATGGCCGGTCAGTTCGGCTTCGCCCGCGCCACCGACGATTGGCGGGCGCTCGTCGCCGATCCGGCGGTGGAGATTGTCTCGATCACCACGCCCAACCGCATGCATTGCGAAATGGCGCTGGCGGCAATCGAAGCCGGCAAACATGTCTATTGCGAAAAGCCGATGGGCCTGACGCTGGAGGAAGCCCGCGCGATGGCCGAGGCGGCGGCCGGCGCCGACGTCAGGACCATGGTCGGCTACAACTACGTCAAGAACCCAACCTTCATCCATGCGCAAAAGCTCGTCGCCGAAGGCGCCATCGGCCGGCCGGTGCATTTCCGCGGTGTGGTCGACGAGGATTACCAGGCAGACCCCAACCTCGCCTGGACCTGGCGGGCGCGCATCGAGGAGGCAGGGCTCGGCGCACTCGGCGATCTCGGCTGCCACCTGGTCTCCATGGCCCATCGCCTGATGGGGCCGGTCGATAGCCTGATCGCCGACATGCAAACGATCCACGAAACGCGGCCGCTACCGGAGGGCGCGGGGCACGGCAGGGTTGAGAACGAGGACGTCGCCTCGGCATTGGTGCGCTTCCGGAGCGGCGCGCAGGGTGTGTTATGCACCTCGCGTTCGGCCTGGGGGCGCAAGAACAGGCTCGACTTCGAGGTCCACGGCACCGCAGGGATGATCGCCTTCGAGCAGGAGCGCATGAACGAGCTGCAGCTCTACCGCAACGAGGGGCCAGCCGGCGAGCAGGGCTTCAAGACCATCCTCACCGGCCCGGCGCACCCGCCCTACGCCGCCTTCTGCCCGGCGCCCGGACATCAGCTCGGCTTCAACGATCTGAAGGTCCTGGAAGCCGGCGCCTTCCTGCGCCACGTGGCCGGCGGCGAGAAGGCCGGCCCGGACTTCGCCGAGGCGCTGGAGTTCGAGAAGGTCATCCACGCCATTGCCGCCTCGGCGCGCGACGGCCGGCGGGTGACCGTGTAGATGGTACCGGCAGACTGATCGGCGGGGACAAATCCATGCCCCGCTCTCCACGGTCCTTGGCGGCGGCGGCCTCCCGCCCCTCTTCCCGGCTCCCGCCTGGTAGCGTTGTTTGACATCACCCGGCAAACCGCCGCGCGGGATCGGACAAGCGCACCAGCTTCCCCCTCGCAGCGTCGCCTTACCCCAGAACCTCGGAAATCTCCACCGCGCGCGCCTCCTTCACAGAACGCAACGCAGCATCGGCGAGCGCCAGCGCCTTGAGGCCGTCGGCCCCGGAAGGTGAGGCCGGCGCACCCGCCGACACCGCCGCGACGAAAGCGGCTATCTCGGCGGCATAGGCTTGGGTGTAACGCGTCATGAAGAAATCATGGAGCGGCGGGCGGGTGAAGCCCTCGGCATTGGCGATCTCTATGGATACCGGCCTTTGGTTCTCGGCGGAAATCGCCCCCTTGGCGCCCAGAACTTCGATGCGCTGGTCGTAGCCATAGGTGGCGCGGCGCGAATTGGAGATGCTGCATTGTTTGCCCGATGCCGTCGTCAAAACCACCGACACGCTGTCGTGGTCGCCCGCCGCACCGATTGCCGGATCGACCAGCACCGAGGCCGTCGCAAAGACCGTGTCCGGTTCCTCGCCGAGGAGAAAACGCGCCATGTCGAAATCGTGGATCGTCATATCGCGAAAAATGCCGCCAGAGGTTTTGATGTAGCTGATCGGCGGCGGGCCGGGATCGCGCGAGGTAATCTGCACCATCTCGACCGGGCCGATCCGCCCCTCGTCGATGGCCGCGCGCACCGCGGCGAAATGCGGATCGAAGCGGCGGTTGAAGCCGACCATCAGCACAGCGCCGGCCTTCTCCACCACGTCGAGACAGCCCTTGACCCGGGCAAGGTCGAGATCGATTGGCTTCTCACAGAAGACGGCCTTGCCGGCATGCGCGAACCGCTCGATCAAATCGGCATGCGTGTTTGTCGGCGTGCAGACGACCACCGCATCGATGTCCGCCGCCGCCTCGATCTCGGCGATGGTCCGCACCGTGCAGCTATAGGCGTCGGCGATGGCCTGCGCCGCCTCGGGGACGGCGTCGGCGACGGCGACGAGCCGGGCATCGGCATCGCCGGCGACTGCCTTGGCGTGGACCCTGCCGATGCGGCCGGCGCCGAGAAGAGCGAATTTTACGGTCATGGGGATGCCTTCTGTTTTTCTTGCAAGGGTGGTCGCAATCGTGATGGGCTATTCGGGATAGGCGCCGGCGACGTTCTGGTCGCAATCGATGATCGCGCCGGTCATCACGCCCGATTGCGGCGACAGGAGATAAGCGGCGAGCGGCGCCACTTCACCCGGCTTCACCAACTGGCCGAAAGGCTGTCCGGCCTCGGCCGTTTCGAGCCAATTGTCCGGCGCGGCATGATAGCGCTTCTGGGTGGCGTCCTCGCCGGGCGTGTCCATCCAGCCGCAGGCGATGGCGTTGCAGCGGATGCGGTCGCGGCGATGGGCTTGCGCCGTGTTCCTGGTGAGGTTGGCGAGCGCCGCCTTGGAGGCCGCGTATGGCGCCAGGTAGGACTGGCCGCAATGGATCACCATCGAGACGATGTTGACGATCGAGGCCGGCATCCCATGGTCGAGAGCCTGCCGGACGAAGGCCTGCATGGTGAAGAAGGGGCCGCGCGCGTTGATGTCCATCAGCCGCGTCCATATCTCCGGCGTGGTGTCCATCAGGGAACCGCGCGCGCAGCTGGCCGCCGCGTTGACGAGGGCGTTGAGCGGCCCGACGAGCCGGCCGGCTTCGGCGATCGCCCGGCTGCAATCGTCGAGCCTGCCGAGGTCGGCGACGACAAAATGCGCCTTGCAGCCAAGGGCCGAAAGCGCCGCGGCGGCCGCCTCGCCCTTGCCGCGATCGCGCCCCGCAATGACCAGCGCCTGGCACCCTTCGGCGACGAGTTGCCTGGCGATGGCCAGGCCGAGCCCCTGGGTTCCTCCGATGATGACGGCGCGCGTGTCTGTGTTCTGCATGACGAATCCGAGGATGAGCCGGTGCGTGGCGATCCGGTCTTGGCAAAAAAGAACCCGGCGGCCTTGGGGCGCCGCCGGGCAGAGGCGATCAGATGTAGCTGGCGTTCTCGTGCACGCCGGTCTGCACGCCGGTGATCAGCGACACCACCTCGTTGCCGTCGGTCTTGCCCGCCTCCAGCATGCCGGCGATGCGGCCGCGGCGGAACACCCAGATCTTGTCGACCAGGTTGAACACCTGGCGCAGATTGTGGCTGACCAGGATCAGCGGGATGCCGCGCGCCTTCAGCCCGCGGATGATGTTCTCCACCTGCGTCGTCTCCTGCACGCCAAGCGCCGCCGTCGGCTCGTCCATCAGGATCAGCTTGGAGGCGAAGCTCGCCGCACGGCTGATCGCCACGCATTGCCGTTGGCCGCCCGACATGTTGGCGATGGAATTGTGCAGATTGGGGATCTTCACCCCGGTCTTCTCCAGCGCCTCCCGGCTGCGCTGCAGCATCTTGCGCTCGTTGAGGATGCTGAACGGACCGAGATTGAAATAGGTTTCCTCCCGGCCGAGGAAGATATTCGACGGCACGTCGAGATCATCGGCCAGCGCCAGGTTCTGGAACACCGCCTCGATGCCCACCTCCCGTGCGTCGACCGGATTGTGGAATTCCACTTCACGGCCCTCAAACAGAATCTTGCCGGCTGTCGGTTTCTCAACCCCGGTGATCTGTCGCACGAAGGTCGACTTGCCGGCGCCGTTGTCGCCGACGATCGCCACATGCTCGCCCTCGAGCAGTTCGAAATCGGCGTCCTCCAGCGCATGCACGCCGCCATAGTGTTTGGTCAGGCCCTCGGTCTTGAGGATCACCTTGCGCTCTTCGCCTGCCATGACGTCCTCCCTCGGATTCTAGCGCGCGCGCGGCCGCATTTTCTGGCGGTATACATCGGCCACGACGGCGGCGACGATGATCACGCCCTTGATCATTTCCTGGTAATAGGCGTCGAGCCTCAGGAAGGTGAAGCCCGAGATGATGACGCCGAAGATGATGGCGCCGATCAGGGTGCCGACGATCGAACCGCGCCCGCCCGACAGCGACACACCGCCGATCACGGCCATGGCGATGGCGTCGAGCTCATACATGACGCCCATGCCGGCCTGGGCGGTCAGGCCGCGCGCCGCCACCACCATGCCCGCCAGGCCGGCCAGCAGGCCGGCGATCGCATAAACCAGCACCAGATGCCGCTCGACATTGATGCCCGACATGCGCGAGGCCTGCACGTTGGAGCCGATCGCATAGGTGTGCTTGCCGTAGACGGTGTATTTCAACGCCACATGGAACAGGAGCGCTATGGCGAGAAAGATGAACACCGGCGTCATGCCCTGGCCGAGCGAGGCAAAACCATCGGTTGGGAACGAGACCGGCTGGCCCTTCGTGTACCATTTGGCGACGCCGCGCGCCGTCACCATCATGCCGAGCGTGGCGATGAAGGGCGGGATCTTGGTGAAGGCGATCAGGAGACCGTTGATCAAGCCGGCGGCAAGGCCGCAGGCGAGGCCGATGAGGATGGGAATGACGACCGGCAGGTCCGTCAGCGCCGGATAGACGGCGCGGGGATAGGTGCCCACCTGCGCGAAACTCATGGCGATCATGGCAGTCGCCCCGACGATGGAGCCGGAGGACAAATCGATGCCGCCGGTAATGATCACCTGGGTGACCCCGATGGCGATGATGCCGATCACCGAAACCTGCAGGATCATGATCGACAGGCGTTGCGGATTGAACAGGAAGCTCTGCCCCTGGAACAGCCAGCCTAATAACTCGAAGATCAGCGCAATGCCGATCAGCCCGAACAGGGCGTTGAGCTCGTGCGAGCGCGGCCGTTTCTGCGGCGTCTCGACGGGGCTGACTGAGACTGCTTGCGCCTGGTTTGCCATCGTTCTTCCCGCCATCAGGAGTCCGGGATCGCCAGCGGCCCGGCGGCGGCCCTGGGCCGCCGCCGTCAGGTCCGCACGATCAGTTCTTGGTCGTGAAATCCGCGAGGTTCGCAGGCGTCACGAGCTGGAAGGGAATATACACCTTCTGGTCGACGTCTTCACCCTTGGCGAGTTTCAGGGCGGCATCGAGCGCGCCCTTGCCCTGGCCGGCCGCGTCCTGGAACACGGTCACGTCCAGATCGCCGGCCGCCATGGCGGCCAGCGCATCCTGCGTCGCGTCGATGCCGCCCACGAGCACGTCCTCCATCGAGACGTTGGCCGCCTTCATCGCCTGGATGGCGCCGATGGCCATTTCGTCATTGTTGGAGACGAGCGCGTCGAATTCCAGACCGGCCGACAGCCAGTTGGTCATCAGGTCGGTGGCCTCGGTGCGCTGCCAGTTGGCTGTCTGCTCCTCGACGATCTCCATGAAGGAGCACGCCTCGGTGGCGATCACGTCATGCACGTCCTGGGTGCGCTGGCGGGCCGCCTGGTTCGACAATTCGCCCATCATGACGATGATCTTGGCGCCGTCGCCCTTGCCCTTCTCCTTGAGAAGGCGGCAGATCTCCTGCGTTTCCAGCGTGCCGGATTCGCGCTCGTCGGAAGCGACGAAGGCCTGGTTGTCCGGCAGGTCATCGACATTCACCGGCTCGCGGTTGACGAACACCAGCGGCACGCCGGCGTCGGCCGCCGCCTTGGTCATTGCCACCGTCGCATCGGTGTCGACCGGGTTGACGATCACCGCGTCGACGCCCGAGGCGATGAAGTTCTGGATCTGGTTGAGCTGCTTGCCGACGTCGTTCTGCGCGTCCTCGACCTGCAGTTCGACGCCCTCGAGCGTCCCGGCATAGTCGATCATGCCGTTGCGCAGAACGGTGAGGAAATTATCGTCGAACAGAGCCATCGAGACCCCGACCTTTTCAGCCATGGCCGAACCGGTCATCAGCGCCGAAAGGGCGACGCCCATCATTAGCTTTTTCATCTGAATGCTCCTCCACATGGCGGGTGTCCGGCGGCACCCCGCTTTGACCGGAATCCCTATTGACGGGAATTCATGAGCTTTTTCAGCGTATTAACGGGTGAAATCCTCGCCTTTTCAGCCGCCCGACAGGATTATGAAATGGAATGTCGGAACCGTTGATCGCCCAATATGTAATATTTATTCTATTTTCCTCCGTTTCGTCAAGGCGAAATTCCATTCTTGCCCTCGCCTCAGGCGGGCACCCGGCGGATGCCGTCATGGATGTGTGCCATGCTCGCCTGCAGGGCGCCGCGCAGATCGGCCGCGCGGTGCACGCCCGGCGAAAAGGGCTCGAAAGAGAAAGCCCCGCCATAGCCACCGTCCAGCAGCGCGGCGATCTGCGCCACATTGCCCAGCCGGTCGTGCTCATCGATCAGCACGCGGTGCCCATCGCGCATGTCGCGCAGGGCGACCGCGCCATCATCGACGCCGGAGATGTGGACCAGGCCCGTATGGGCAACGAACAGCGTCTCCTCGCCCGCCAGGCAATGATGGAAGGTGTCGTGCACCAGCCGGAAACCGTCTTCCGCGCCGAGCGAGACAATCGCCTCGACCGCCTCGGACTTGCGCCGCAGCGAGCATTCCTCAAAGCCGAGCGGCTCGACCAGGCCGACAATGCCAGCCTCTTCCAGCATCGGCCTGAGCGCCTTCAGCGCAATGCGCAGATTGGCCTGCCGCTCGCCATTGGCGCGCCCCGACCCATCATTGACCGGCACCAGCACCAGGGCTTCGGCGCCGCAGGCACGCGCATAGGAGAGCAGCGCCCGCGCCTCCTCGCCGCGCGCCGGCGTCCAGTCGTTGAAGCGCTGCAGCGCGTTGATCGACAGGATGCGCAGACCGTGCGCTTGCGCCGCCGCCCGCACGGCAGCCGGCGGCGTGCCGTCAAGGATGGCGTTGCCGGCGAGATCGTTGCGGATCTCGACACCGCGCATGCCGAGCGCCGCGGCAAGGGCAAAGAAATCGGAAATCGTGCGGTGCGGCATGCTCATATGGTTGAGCGCGAAGGAAGGCGTCGTCGCCGGCATCATGTCCTCCTGGAAGCTTGCGCGACCCCAGCGGGACCGCGTCGCCAAGGATGCGGCCGGCAGATGCAGTGGTCAACGCGTTCCCGCTCAGGATTCCATCATTTATGATAGAATCCTATCGAGCAGCGGCCATCATTCCATCACAGGATCACAAGCTCTCCGGCACATGCAGGCCGAGCGGCAGGAACAGTTGGCCCGGCATCTCGGCCGGACCGGTCCGCACCGCGCCGACCATCAGTTCCACCAGCGCCTGCGCCAGTTCGTGCAAGGGCGTGGCGATGACTGCCGTCACCACCTGGTCCTGCAGGGCGGCGGTCGAATCGGGCGTCAGCTCGTTGACGATCACGGACGGACCGTTGCCCGTCTGGAAGCGCCCTTCCTCCAGCGCCTCGCGCAGGGCGCCGATCGCGCCCTCCATGCCGCCGCCGGCGACATAGAAGCCGGCAATGTCGGGGTACCGGTCGAGGAGGTTGAGTGTCGCCTCGTAGGTCACCTGGCGCGTTTCCAGATTGACCAGCGTCTCGAGGATCTCGAACTGCGGCGCATGCTCGCGGAAGAAGCTGCGAAACCCGGTCTCGCGCAGCTCGTGCCCGTGCCAGCGATGGCTGCCGACGAAGATCGCCACCTTGCCCGGGCGGCGCGCCGTGCGGGCGATCATCCAGGCCGCGGTACGCCCGACCTTCTTGTTGTTGAGGCCGATATAGCTCTCGCGCACTCCCTGGGCGAAATCCGAAAGCAGGGAGAAGACCAGCTTGCCCTCGCCCTTCAGGGCCTCGACCGTCCGCGTCACCGCATGGTGGTCGAGGCTGGTGGCGGCAAGCACCTGCGTGCGCGCGCCCAGGGAGCGAAGCGCCTCGGTCATCTCGCCGGGCGCCTGGTTTCTCACGAAGGCGACATGGGCGCGGCCGCGAATGTCGTGCCGCGCGGCGACAGCCGCCTCCAGCGCACGGGCGAAAGCCTGGTAGAAGGGCTGGCCCTCCTTGTGCAGGAGAAAGCCGAAATCCATGCGCGGCAGGTCGGCCGTGATGCGTTGATGAATCAACGCGGCGGCATGATAGCCGATCGCGGCCGCCGCCTCGTAGACGCGGCGCGCGGTCTCCTCGCGCACCCGGAGCCTGTCGTTCAGGACCCGGTCGACCGTGGCAACGCTGACGCCGGCCCTTTCGGCAAGATCTGCAATGGTCGGGCGCCTGGCCATGATCAATCTCCGCGTGTTTTCCCTCATTCAGCAGAGCACGAAATGATGTAGAATGATAGAAAAAACCTCATCCTTCTTGAGATTCCCCGCGGCGTTGCCCTAGCCTCCGGGAGAGGAGCAAGGATCATGACCGTACTGGACTTTTCCGAACCGGCGCGCGCCGCGCGCAAACGCGATTACGAGCTGACCGGCACCGCCGGCCGACATGCTGTCGAGACCGGGCTTGCCTCGGCCGAGTGGTACCACACCGACGTGCCGCGCAAGGAGATGAAGGCGCTTATGCAGCGCAGCGACGGCGCCGCGATCCGCGATACGGCCGTCTGGCTCGGCGCCATGGCGGTTTTCGCCACCGGCGCGGTTCTGCTGTGGCCTTCGGCCTGGGCGATCCCGCTGTTTCTCGCCTATGGCGTGCTCTACGGCTCGGCGACCGATTCCCGCTGGCACGAATGCGGCCATGGCACCGCCTTCAAGACACGCTGGATGAACGACGCGGTCTATCAGATCGCCTCCTTCATGATCATGCGCAACCCGGTGACCTGGCGCTGGAGCCACGCGCGCCACCACACGGACACGATCATCGTCGGCCGCGATCCGGAGATTTCCGTGATGCGCCCGCCGGATCTGGCCCGCCTCGTCCTGAATGTCTTCGGCATCGTCGATGTGTGGCATGCGGTGATCGACATGGCGCGCAACGCCGGCGGGCGGCTGAGCGCGGCGGAACGGGATTTCATCCCCCCGCAGGAGCAGCCGAAAGTGATCCGCATCGCCCGCATCTGGGTGGCGATCTATGCCGCGACGGGCGCGACGGCCATTGCCACCGGTTCGATCCTGCCCCTGCTGCTGATCGGCGGCCCGCGTCTCTACGGCGCCTGGCACCACGTCATGACAGGCCTGCTGCAGCATGGAGGACTGGCCGAAGATGTCACCGACCACCGGCTGAACAGCCGCACCGTCCTGATGAACCCGGTCAGCCGCTTCATCTACTGGAACATGAACTACCACGTCGAGCACCACATGTTCCCGATGGTGCCCTATCACGCGCTGCCCAGGCTGCATGCGCTGATCGGGCATGACCTGCCGGCCCCCAACCCGTCGATCCTCGACGGCTATCGCGAGATGCTGCCCGCCTTCCTGCGCCAGCTCCGCCACGAGGACTACTTCATCAAGCGCGCGCTGCCACCGACGGCCAGGCCCTACCGGGCCGAGTTCCACGCCACGCCGGCGAACCCGCCTGCAACCGCCGAATAGACGCAGAAACCGAGGAGACGATCATGTCCGAATGGATCGACGCATGCGCAGTGGACGACGTGGAGGAGGAAGACCTGATCCGCTTCGACCACGAAGGCCGGACCTTCGCCATCTATCGCAGTCACGAAAACGCCTTCTACGCCACCGACGGCCTATGCACGCATGAACATGTGCACCTGGCCGACGGGCTGGTGATGGACCACATCATCGAATGCCCAAAGCACAACGGACGCTTTGACTACCGCAGCGGCGAAGCGCGTGGCGCGCCGGCCTGCGTCAAACTGAAAACCTACCCGGTGCAGGTCAAGAGCGACCGCGTGCTGATCGACATCGCCTGACGCCATGAGCGGCGCGAGCGGCATGATCATCATCGGCGCCGGCGAGTGCGGGGTGCGCGCCGCCTTCGCGTTGCGCGAGGAGGGGTATGGCGGACCGGTGACGCTGATCGGCGCCGAACCGCACCTGCCCTATGAACGCCCGCCCTTGTCCAAGGGTGCAGCCGCGGGGGCACAGAAGATCATTGCCGGCGAGAGCCGCTATGACGAGGCCGGCATCACCCTCAGGCGCGCGACACGCGTCGAGCGCATCGAGGCAAACCGCAGGCAGGTGGCCCTTTCGGACGGGACAACGCATGCCTACGACAAGCTTCTCATCGCCACAGGCGCCCAGGCACGCCGGTTTCCGGGCATGGAAGCCGCCCGCACCCTGCGCAGCCTGGACGATGCCGAAGCCATTCTGGCCGCGTTCAGGCCCGGCGCCCGGCTTGCGGTCGTCGGTGGCGGTTTCATCGGCCTGGAGCTTGCCGCGACGGCACGCGAGCGCCATGTCGACGTAACCGTGATCGAGGCTGCGGACCGGCTGATGGCGCGGATCGTACCGGCCGCCCTCGCCGCCATGTTCGAGGCGCGCCACCGCGCCGAAGGTGTCGCGCTGCTTCTGTCCGCGACGGTGGCGAGCGTCGGCGAAGAGGGTGTCGTGCTTGCCGATGGCCGGCATGTCGAGGCGGATCTGGTGGTTGCCGGCGTCGGTGCGGCGCCCGACACGCAACTGGCGGAACAGGCCGGTCTCGCCGTCGGCGACGGCATTCTCGTCGATCACAGGCTGCAGACCGCCGATGCCAGCATCTTCGCCGCCGGCGACTGCTGCAACTTTCCCTATCGCGGCGGTCGCGTGCGGCTGGAAAGCTGGCGCTGCGCGCAGGACCAGGGAACGCATGCGGCGCGCGCCATGCTGGGCGCCGACGAAGCCTTTTCACGCACGCCCTGGTTCTGGTCCGACCAGTACGATCTCGGCCTGCAGGTGGCCGGGCTGCCGGACCCGGCGCGACCATTCATTCGCCGCGACCTGGCCGGCGGCGCGCTGATCCTGTTCCAGCTGGGCGATGACGGCGCGCTCCTGTCGGCCAGCGGTGCCGGGCCGGGCAACGCGGTGGCGAAGCAGATCTCCATCGCCGAGAAGATGATCCAGCGCGCCGTGCCCGTCTCCGCGGGGCAGCTTGCCGACACGGGCACGAACCTGAAGTCGCTGTTGAAAGGATGACGGCACGAAGGTCTCCCAGCGCATGACGGTTCACGGTCTGCGTGCCCTCTGCGGCAAGCGCCTGCCCGCCATGCTGCACATGGCGACGCTATGGCGCTGCAGATTGACCAATCCGTCGCCTGATGTTTGCGGCCTTCATTCATCTTCGTCGAAGATCTCGGCGCAACCCGCATCGGCGGGTGCAATCAGCTCCTCGCCCGAACCGCTCTTAGAGCATTTCCCTTTTTCTCAAAGTCACGGAAATGCTTTATCTCATTGTTCTTGCGCAGTTCCAGACGGAGAACCGGTTCCCACTTTTCCCGGAGTTTCTCTCGCTACAGCCCGTCGATGGTCTTCTTCACATGGGCCGGCTTCGACGCGATGGAAGAGGTCATGGGCGATGGCCATGCCGAACTGCACGGACGGCCCCATCGGGATCACACTCGCCTGTCACAACGGTGGCGAGGCAATCCTCAAGGCCTGACGCGACATTTCGTCAACAGCCTGTTAAGCGCCCAAGCCCAGCATCTCCGGGATAGTCACCACGTCTATTCCGCGCTCGACGAACTTTGCGCGAACGGCCTTCATCACCGGCACGGCGGTCGGTTCGTCTCCATGAATGCAGAAGGTGTGAACCTCGGCAGGGATGCGCTTGCCATTGACCGAGAAAAGGGCGCCTTCCTCGATGATGCGGGTCACTTGCTGGCTGGCCTCCTCCGGTGAGCGGATAACGGAATTGTCGAGCTCGCGGGAAAGCATCTTGCCATTGTCGTCATAGCGGCGGTCCACATAGGATTCGTTCGCCACGCGCAGTCCGAGGCTCTCGCCGGCACGCGTCATCTGCGAGCCCACATTGGCCACGAATATGAGATCGGAATCCGCAGCTTTGATGCCGCGACCGATCGCAAGCGCGATATCCGGGTCGTCATGGGCCATGTTGTTGAGCGCGCCATGCGGCTTCACATGTGTCACCCGGGCGCCGCGCGAGGCGGCAAGTGCCTGCAGGGCGCCGATCTGATACGTCACGGAGTATTCGAGATCGCGGGGATCCATGCGAATCTGGCGACGCCCGAAACCCCAGATGTCGTTGAAGCCCGGATGAGCGCCGATAGAGACGTTTTCGCGTTTCGCGAATTCGACCGTCCGCACCATGATCGTGGGGTCTCCGGCATGCATGCCGCAAGCAATGTTTGCGGAGCCGATGAGGCGCATCAGCTCCTCGTCATTGCCCATCCTGAACTTTCCAAACCCTTCGCCAATATCGGCGTTGATATTGATTTTCATATTGAATCTCCGACCCGACACCGCTTGGCGATTACCTGTAATGAGCTTTCAGCGGCAATCTGTCAGCGATTGATTGCTGTGTCCAATGCATTTAAGATCGGCATTCATATGCTCTGGATGCATCAATAAAGAGGTCATGGAACGCTCATCATGCTCGAACTCAAGGAGTTGCAGAATTTCGTCGCCGTGGCCGAACGATTGAGTGTTTCGGGAGCCGCAAAAGTTGTTCATCTGAGCCAGCCCGCCCTCTCCCGCCAGATACAGGCGCTCGAACGCAAGCTGGGTGTGAAGTTGTTCGAGCGCATTGGAAAAAGGCTCGTGCTAACCGCCGAGGGCGACGACCTCCTCATGCATTCGGCTCAGCTTCTCGACCAGGCGCAGGCGCTTATCAACCGCGCCTATGGGCTGGAGCACGGCCATGTAGGCCTGCTGCGCATCGGCGCTTCCCCGCAGACGATCTCCGGTCTCATATCACCGGTGATGACGGAATTCGCCCGTCTCTATCCAAACGTGAACCTGGTCATCAGCGAGGCGCACAACGATGCCCTTGTCGAGCTTGTCGAGAATGGCGGCGTGCACATGGCTGTGGCAAGCCGCACCAACACCTGCAATCTCGTCGGCCGCGAACTTTTCAAGGCCGAGCTGTTCGCCGTCCTGCCCGAGAGCCATCCCGCCAAGGGCACACCCATGATCGATCTGCGGGAGCTGGCAGAAGACCGCTTTCTCGTCCTCAGGCGCGGCTTTCTCACCCGCCAGCTGTTTGATCACGCCTGCGCCCGGGCCGGCATCCGCCCCCGCATCATGCTGGAAAGCGACAGCACGCACACACTGATTTCACTGGCCCGCGACGGGCACGGAATCGCCGTGGTGTCCTCCTCTGCCCGCGAGGTTCACCACCTCGACAATTCGGCAGCGCTCGTCTCCGACGGCCGCACGATCAGCGACATGGTCCTCGCCCTTTGGCACCCGAACCGCTATCGTCCGGCAAGCCTGCCCGCCTTCGTCGATCTTCTGGAAATCCATTCCGATTTTCGTGGCAAGGGGCTGAATCCGATCCCTTGAAAGAGAACGGTCGCCAGTTTCCGTTGCCTCGCCACATGTTGCTCAGCCACCGGCCCGCTGCGCCTGCGCGAGCTTGCCTGCGGGCTTCACGAAGAAGATCACGGCAACCACCGCCATCACCAGGAAAGCGATGGCTATGGGATGCTGCAGCACCGCTTCCGGCTGATGATTGGTGACGATGATTGATTGCCTGAGCGACAATTCGAACAGCGGCCCGATCACGAAGCCGATCAGGAACGTTACGACCGAATAGCCGTAGCGCTGCATGAAGTAGCCGACCACGCCCAGCACCATCATCGCATAGACCGAGAACATCGCGTGATGCTCGAGGAAGGAACCGAGAGTGCAGAAGACAATTACCACCGGGATAATGATGACTGCAGGCACGCTGCCGATACGGGCGAAGAAGGTAAGTCCCACCCGCCCGACAATCAGCATACAAAGGCTTGCCACCAGCATGGACACATAGATGCCGTACATGAGACGGGGATGCTGTTCGAAGATCAGCGGTCCAGGCACCACGCCATGCATCATGAATGCGGCGACCAGGATCGCTGCCGAAACGCTGCCCGGCAATCCGATGGCAAAGAGTGGGATGAAGCTGGCCGGCAGGACAGCGTTGTCTGCCGCTTCCGTCGCCGCCACACCCTTGATGTCGCCTTCGCCGAACCGGTCGCCGGGCTTGGCGAATTTCTTGGCCACCACGTAGGAAAGGAAGGCGCCGATGGTGGGGCCAAGCCCTGGAATAATGCCGGCGGCAATGCCTACCAGCGTAGAACGCACGGCCGTCGGCGCCACCTCGCGGACCTCTTTCAGCGAAACACCATTGTCGTCCGGCAAAAGCTCCATCCTCTGGATCTCCTCGCCGCTTTTGCGCGCCCTGATATAGGCTTCCGCCTGCACCAGCATTTCTGTGAAGGCCAGCATGCCTACAGTCGCGGAGACGAGCGGGATTCCGTCGAAGAGCTCGATCATGCCGAAAGTAAGCCGCGGCGTGGCGCTTTCGGGATCGAGCCCGACTGTTGCCAGAAGAATGCCGAAGATTCCCGAGACCAGTCCCTTGGAAAGCGAGGTACCGGATAGCGCTGCGATGAAGGTCAGCGCGAAAATCATCACCGCCGTCATTTCCACGGGTCCCATCTTCAAAGCGAAGGACGCAAGTGGCATGGCGAGCGCGATCAGCACCAAGGTCGAGACCGTATCGCCGAAGACCGAGGAATAAAGCGCAATCTTGAGCGCTTTCGCCGCTTTTCCGGCCCGCGCCAACGGATAGCCATCATAGCAGGTTGCCGCCGAACTCGGCTCGCCCGGCGTATTGAGCATGATGGCACCGGTCGCACCACCTGCCGCACTCGCTTTGGTCACGCCGACCAGAAAGGCAATGGCCGCGATGGGTGTCATATAATAGGTCAGCGGAACCGCGACCGCGAGTGCCGCCGGACGGCTCAACCCTGGCACCACACCAACGATGTAACCGAGCAGGATGCCACCGAATACGGCAGTGACCGCCGCCAGGGAGAAGGCATCGCTCGCACCAAGAAGAATGTTTTCCAACCTAGATCCCCGTTTTCTGGATCAGGAACAAAAGCACCGCGACCAGAACAGGCATCGCGGCCAGCATCAGCGGCCTGCGCTCGCCGAGCACAAGGAGCACGAGAAGCGAGAGGATGGCTCCGCCGATGGGCCAGCCCCAGAAGGCGATGCCGGCAATGCCGGCGGCGGTCGCAACGATGATGCTGAAAGCATAGTGGAGCGGTGCGACGTCGCCTGGTTCGGGCGCCGGTGTCGAAACCAAAGCCGCGATGAAACGGAAAAGGGTCAAAAGACCGATTGCCGCCGAACAGACCGTCGGAACCAGTTGCGGCGAAAGACCGAGTTCGCCACCGGAACTCGTCTGCGCCGGAATGATCCAGAAGATCATGGCCAGGCTCGCGCCGCCGACGACGATCAGTTCGCCGAGGGCCCTCCGGAACTGGGGCAGGCGCGAGACGCGCCTGCCCTGAGTATCACCGTTCATGTCACTTGCTTGCTTCGACAGCAGCTTTGAACTGGGCGCTCTGCTTGTGGACGAGGGCGGAAATCTCCTCCCCCACCGGCACGAACGATCCCATGTTCCTCTGTTTCAGTGTCTCCAGCAATTGCTCGTCCTTGGCAGCCTCGGCAAAGGCTTCAGTCAGCTTGGTCTTGACCTCTTCAGGCGCGCCCTTGGGGATCAGGAAGAGCACCATGTTCATGCTGGCGATGTCGTAGCCCAGTTCCTGCAGCGTCGGCGTTTCGGGAAATCCGTCGATACGCTCGTCACCGAACACGGCAAGAACGTTCAGATTGCCGGCTTCGGCCTGCGCATAATAGGTGCCGGAGCTGTAGGCGAAGTCGACATGGCCACCGAGCGTCTGGGCCACGGCTTCGGCACCGCCCTTGGTCGGCGTCGGGTTCAGTGTGACGCCCTCCTGTTTGGCGATCATGCCAACCACCACGCGGTCCACCGATGTGGTGGAGGCATAGCTCATCGGCGCGCCGTTGGACTTGGCTTCCGCCACCGTGTCGGCGAAGGTCTTCCAGCCACGGCTTGGCAACGAGATCAGCGCCTCAGGAAACACGCCGAAGGCCGCGATATAATCGAAATCATCGACGTTGAAGGCGAGATCCTGCGTGTGCGGATCGAAGGTCAGTGTCGTTGAAGTCGTGGCTACGATGTTGTAGCCGTCAGCTGGCATCGCCTTGAGAGTGGTCGCAGCGAGCCCTCCACCGGCGCCCGGCTGGTTTTTGATGGTGATGGGTTGGCCGAGCTTTTCGCTGAGCGCATTTGCCGCCGCCCGGCTGACCGTATCGACACCGCCTCCGGCGCCGAAACCGACGATGATCGTCACCGGCTTTTCCGGATACTCGGCCATGGCAGGCGCCGAACCTGCGGCGGCAATGGTCAGCGCGCCCAGCCCCAACAGCATTCTGGGAAGTAAATTCATGATTTGTCTCCGAATTCTTATGCATGAATGATCGAATACGAAGAACTGGTCGTCGGGCTTTCAGTCGGCCCTGTCGCTTGGTGTATGCACGAGACGTCCGCACCCCACCCGAGGGCTGCAAATGCACCGTTTCTCCTGTAGATGCACTGGTCGAGTTTGTTGTTGTTCCCACCAAGGTTTCGCGTTTTCGATTGTCAGCAAACGCACCACCAGCTCCATGAAAGAGGATGGCTTTTCGCCATTCCGCTATGGGCCAAAGCCCTGGAACGCAAGGACTAATGCCTTGCATCTCCATTGTTGAACCATCCGCCAGCTCAACTGTCCAATGCATTTATTCCAGCCTCCCTCATGCGCGCAACGCATAAGATGCCGTGGAACGAAGAAATTACACGACCTTCCGGAAGTCGCACCGGAAATCAGTCGATATGCTTCGGCTCCAGCACAACACCCGCAATGCTGGGCCAAATATCCTGAACGAATGTGGCGGCAACCCACGGTGAGGCATGATGGTGAGGCATGATGGCTTTCCGGTTTTGGAGGAGCTTTCCAGTGTTTTCAGGCCGGCATTTCGATCGATCGGTGGTTCCGCTGCGCGTAGGCTGGCGCCTCACCCACGATCCCGGCCAGCGGGATACAGAAATGATGATGGCCGAACGCGACATTCGCATTGACCATTCTATGATCCATCGCAGGTTACCAGGTTCTCGCCGCTCCTGCTCAACGGTTCAGTCAGCGAACAGGCCCTTCAACTCGTTCCGGTCCACCGAGGCCCCGTAAGCGCCCTCATCCGGCTCGCGTGCGCCTCCGCGTTCGCCTCTGAGCGCCACGTAGATCGCCGGGATGACCAGCACGGTGAGCGCGGTCGACGAGGCGAGGCCGAAGAGCAGCGCGATCGCCAGGCCCTGGAAGATCGGGTCGGCGAGGATCACCGCCGCGCCGATCATGGCCGCGATCGCCGTGAGCAGGATCGGCTTGAAGCGGATGGCACCGGCTTCCAGAAGCACATCGATCAGCGGCCGCTCGGGCGTGCGCGCATGACGGATGAAGTCGACGAGCAGGATCGAATTGCGCACGATGATGCCGGCAAGTGCGATGAAGCCGATCATCGAGGTGGCCGAGAAAGGCGCGCCGAACAGCCAATGCCCGAGCATGATGCCGATGAAGGTGAGCGGGATCGGCGTCAGGATGACCAAGGGCAATTTGAAGGAGCCGAACTGGGCGACGACGAGGATGTAGATGCCCAGAATGGCGACCATGAAGGCCGCGCCCATATCGCGGAAGGTGACCCAGGTCACCTCCCACTCCCCGTCCCACAGCAGCGTCGGAACCGACTCGTCGTCGGGCTGGCCGTTGAACGCAATCACCGGCTTCGGCACAGCGCCCCAATCGGCTTCCTCGATGGCATCGGCCACCGCCATCATCCCGTAGACCGGCGCCTCGAACTGCCCGGCAAGCTCCGCCGTCACCATCTCGGCCGCACGGCCGTTGCGGCGGAAGATGGGATAAGAGGCAGGCTCCCGCGTCACCGTGACGACATCGCCGAGCTCGACAATGCCGCGGCCGCCCGGCAGCGCATTGGCCGGCACCGGCGTGGCAAGAGCCCGCTCGCCCACCACCTTGGCGCTTTTGGGCAGGGCAATGCGGATCGGGATCGGCTGCCGCCCGCCGCCGCGATGCGAATAGCCGACCGTGGAGCCTGAGTAGAGCGCTCGGATCGCATCATAGACGTCGGCCTGCTCGACCTGGTGGTATTCGAGATTGTCCTGATCGATGCCGAGCCGCACCCGCTCGTGCCGGACGCCATAAGAATCGTCCACATCGACGATGAAGGGAATGCCCTCGAACGTCTCGCGCACCTTCGTTGCGACGGCACGCCTGGTCTCCGGGTCAGGCCCGTAGATCTCGGCGAGCAGCGTGCCCATCACCGGCGGCCCCGGCGGTGGCTCGACGACCTTGATCGCGGTCCCCTCCGGCAAGCCAAGCCCCGCCAGGCGCTCTCGCAGATCAAGGGCGATGTCGTGGCTGGCGCGCTCGCGCTCGCCTTTCGGCAGAAGATTGACCTGCACGTCTCCCAGCTCCGGTGACGAGCGCAGATAGTAGTGGCGCACCAGCCCATTGAAATTGAACGGGGCAGACGTGCCGGCATAGCTCTGGAAGGAAACCACCTCCGGAACCGAGGCCAGGCGATTGACGATCTGCTGCAGAGCCCGATCGGTATCCTCCACCGACGCGCCTTCGGGCAGGTCGACCACCACCTGCAGTTCCGTCTTGTTGTCGAAGGGAAGCAGCTTGACGGTCACGTCCCTGGTGTAGATGAGCGCCAGCGAGGCAAGCGTGGCAACGCCGACCAAGAGCAGGAAGATCCAGGCGCGCAGACGCGACTTCAGGATGGGCCGGGCTATCGCCACATAGGCCTTCCCGAGCCGCCCGCCATGGTTGTCGCCATGCCCATGGGAAGCGCCCTCCCCTTCCTTTCCGGCGAACTTCAGCATCAGCCAGGGCGTCAGCATGACCGCGACGAAGAAGGAGAACAGCATCGCGGCGGAGGCGTTCGCCGGGATCGGGCTCATATACGGCCCCATCATACCCGACACGAACAGCATGGGCAGAAGGGCCGCGACCACCGTCAGCGTCGCAACGATGGTCGGATTGCCGACCTCGGCGACGGCCTCGATCGCCGCTCGGGCGCGCGGGCGGTCGTCCTTCATGGCCCAGTGGCGGGCGATGTTCTCGATCACCACGATGGCGTCGTCGACGAGGATGCCGATCGAGAAGATGAGCGCGAACAGGCTCACCCGGTTGAGCGTATAGCCCATGACGCGCGACGCGAAGAGCGTGAGCAGGATCGTCGTGGGGATCACCACCGCCACGACGAGCGCCTCCCGCCAGCCGATCGCGAAGGCGACGAGGAGCACGATGGAGACGGTGGCCAGGCCGAGATGGAAGAGCAGCTCGTTCGCCTTTTCGTTGGCCGTCTCGCCGTAGTCGCGCGTGATCGTCATCTCGACATCTTCTGGGAAGATCTGCCCGCGCACCTGCTCAAGCCGGTGGATGATGGTCTCGGCGATGACGACGGCGTTGGTGCCGGGCCGCTTGGCGATCGCCAGCGAGACGGCAGGCAGGCGCTGGAGGCCCTCCCCGGTCTTGCGCACCTCGGTGACACGGCTCTCGTTGGGCTCGGTCGCGAGCACCACCTGGGCCACATCGCGCACATAGACGGGCCGGCCGTCGCGGGCGGTGACAAGAAGATTGCCGATCTCGCTTTGCGTCTGCAGCGTCTGGCCGGCAAGCAGCGTGCGCTGCCCACCCCCTTCGCGCACGGTCGCCGCCTGGAACGAGCGGTTGGCGCCCTCCACCTTGGCGGAAAGCTGCTGCAGCGTGATGCCGTAGAGCGACAGCTTTTCGGGATCGGGCTCGATGCGGATTTCTTCCGGCTGCTCGCCGACGATATAGGTGAGGCCGATATCGGGCAGCTTCGCCACCTCGACCTGCAATTCGCGCGCAAGGCGCGTCAGCCCGTTGGCCGTCCAGCGCTCCGCCGCCTCCGGGGCCGGCGTGAGCGTGACGACGACGATGGCCACATCGTCGATGCCGCGGCCGACGATCAGCGGTTCGGGGATGCCGACCGGAATGCGGTCCATGTTGGCGCGCACCTTGTCGTGCACGCGCAGGATGGCGGCATCCGCGCTCGTGCCGACCAGGAATCGCGCCGTGACCAGCGCACCGTCGTCCCGGGTCTGGGAATAGACGTGCTCGACGCCGTCAATGCTCTTGACGATCGCTTCCAGCGGCTCCGTCACAAGCTTGACCGCATCCTCCGCCTTCAGGCCATTGGCCGCAACGTGGATGTCGACCATCGGCACGGAGATCTGCGGCTCCTCCTCGCGCGGGAGGGTGATGAGGGCCACGAGGCCGAGCGCGAAGGCCGCAAGCAGAAAGAGCGGCGTGAGCGGCGATGCGATGAAGGCGCGGGTGAGCCCGCCGGCAATGCCGAGCTTCATGGGACGAGCACCGTGTCGCCCGCGCGCAGGCCGCTCAGGATTTCGATCCGCTCCCCGGCGGCATCGGCGATGCTCTCGCCCAGGATGACGGCAATATCCGTCGGCCCATCGGCTGTCGCCAGGCTGACATAGTCGATGCCGTGGCGCGTCGTCACCGCCTCGGGCGGCACGGCGACGACATCGCGGCTGCCGACGGGAATCCACACGAGCGTGCGCTCGTTGACGAAATAGTCGCCAAGGTCCGCGACCTCGACATCGGCGATCACGCGGCCTTCCGAAATCTCCGGATAAACCTTCGCGATGCGGCCTTCCAGCTCCGTCTCCGCCGCAGCACTGCCGCGGAGGCCGCGCTGGCCGAGAAGCACGGCGCTCCCTTCCGTGATCTCGGCGGCGTGCCGCTCCGGCAGGGAAAGGCGAAGATAATACTGGCCGGAGGCGATGCGCGCGATCTCTTCGCCCTGCAGAACCACGGAGCCGGGCGTCACCGGTACGGTCAGCACGCGGCCCGTGGCCGGCGCCAGCACCGCGCCTTCGCGCGCCTGTTGCTCGATGACAGACTTGTTGGCGCGGGCGGCCGCCAACTGGTTGGTAGCGACGTCGAACTGCGTCTTCGCCTGGTCCACGCGCCCCTGGGAGACGACGCCTCGGGCAAAGAGCTGTTCCGCGCGTTCGAGTTCCGTTCCGGCATTGGCCAGTTGCGAGTCAAGCTCCAGAATTCTTGCCTCGGCGGCGTCGAGCTCCAGCGCGATCTTCTCGTCCACGACCGTGGCGATGGCCTGCCCCACCTCCACCTCGCTTCCTTCGGTGACATTGACCGCGCGGATGGTGCCACCCGTTCGTGTCCGCGCCGGAACAACCGTCCGGCTCTGCACCTGGCCAAAGACCGCCTTCATCTCTGGCACGCGCATCGTGTTGACGGTGAATTCGCCTGCCGTGACCATCCCACCGCCGGCAAGCAGCGCGAGTATGGCGAGGGGAAAGGGACTAAAACGTGCCATGGCGAGCCTTCGCACAAACAAGGTTTTGGGACACCGTCGACCCACCGCAGGGTCTACCTGAACGCCGCGCCCGGCTTGCAGCCGAGCTTCCTGAAAGCCATGGCCGCCGGACAGAAGCCGGTGATCGAGGCTTGCATCAGGTTGAGCCCGACGAAAGCCGTCAGCAGATACCAGTAAGGCGAGACGTAGAAGCCCAAAGCCAGCGAGACGAGCACGAGGGCGCCGGCAAACATCATCACAGCACGATCGATTGTCATTGTTCTTCTCCAATATCGAAGCGGGCGTCATTCGCCCGGTTCGAGTTCGATTTCCTTCAGTTTCTCAATACCCGGCATGTGCAGGGCGGCGATGTTCTCCGCCGTGGCCGTGACCGTGGATGCCGTAAACCGCCGGTACGCCCCGAAAGCCGGGCAGCATCATGGAGAACGCGAAGGCAAGCCCATGCTTCGCCGCGGTCTCGCCAGCCACATTGACCATCTCCACATACATCCGGCCGGGCTCCACCTTCGCCACCTGTTTCCAAAGTTCTGAGTAGCCTCCGACGTCCCAGGACACATTGATCCGGCGCAAACCCGCTGGAAATGGCGCGAGGACAGATCGTTTCTGCTCGCCTATATTCCAGGCCGAGCGCGACCTTCCATCGCCGGGCGCCTTACGCTTGCATTTAACATTCAAGGATTATAAATTCAATAGTATGAATGTAGAGAAATTGATCCCCGCCTCTCAGGAGGCAGCCGACCTGATGCGGAGCCTGTCGCACCCCCAGCGTTTGCTGGCGCTCTGCGCACTTGGCAGTGAGGAAAAATCAGTTGGTCAGTTGCGTGGTGAACTCGGCATAGATCAGGTTCCGATGTCGCAGCAGTTGATGCGACTGAGATCGGACGGCTTGGTCGTCTCGCGGCGTGTGGGCACGACCGTCTACTACAGGATCGCCCGGCCCGAAGTGCTCACGGTCGTGGAAGCGCTCCACAAGGCGTTCTGCAGCCCGGAGTGACGTTGTCCCGCCATTGGCGCGCGATGCATTGTCACGGCAACTTCATTCGAGGAGGTGCTGATGCGGGGCGTCCGTTCGCCAGGGAGCCTGCACCCCTTCGTCCCGACCTTCTCAGCCTTCCGTTTCCAGGCTCAGATAACGTGACAGCGCCCTGTGCGATCTTCGCGTTCGAAGCGACCGTTTCGGATACCGGCGCCATATCGCCCGGTGATCGCGTCGAATGGCCGGGAGCCTGGCCACGGGATATTATTTCCGCCCAAGTTCCTGCGCCTTGCCGACGAAAGCCTTCGCCCGGCTTCTCAGTTCGTCGAGCTCGATGCCGGGACGATAGAGCGCCGAGCCGACGCCGAAGCCGCCGGCTCCAGCGCGATGCCAGGCTTCCAACCAACCTGGTGTGACGCCGCCGACTGGCAGAAGACGGACTTCCGGTGGCAAGACAGCGCGCCACGCCTTCAGACCGACCGGCCCGAGCGTCTCAGCCGGAAAGAGCTTCAGCGCGTCGGCACCCGCTTCGATCGCGGCGAAGGCCTCAGACACAGTACCGACGCCAGGCACCGTAAACAGATTCAACGCTTGTGCGGCTTGAACCGTGCGGGCGTCGAAATTCGGCGCGACCATCAGCCGTGCGCCAGTTGAGGCGAGCGCCACGCATTGGTCTGGGCGCAGCACCGTGCCTGCGCCGATCAGCGCGTCGTCGCCAAACGTCTCCGCAAGCAACCTGATGCTGTTGAAGGGTTCCGGCGAGTTCAGCGGAACCTCGATGATCCTGATCCCCTCTTCGACCAGAACGCGGCCGGTCGCGATCGCCTCAGACGGAGCAAGACCACGCAGGATTGCGATCAGCGGGCACGCATCCAGCATCTCACGCAGCATGGACCGACGCCCCTTGCACCGCATTGAGTATCGCCAGCGCACCCCGGATTGCAGCCTCTTCGCCGCCATCGATCACCCTGAGGCCGAACGCGTCGGCTGCACGCTTATAGCGTTCATTGAGACCGTCATTGCCGACGATGCCGATTGCCGTGCCCGGGTCGAACCAGCCTTGCTCCCGCGCCTGGCGAAACTCGCAACCGATCACGAGCCCCGACACGTAATCGGTGATTTCCGGCGGTGCGAGTTGCCCTGCCAGCATGCCGGTTCGCGCCGAGAAGATCATCGACAAGAATGCACCCGCATCCAGGCGTTCGTCTGCCGCAAAGGAGAGCCCACGTTCGAACGCGTCCCATACCGGGGCGGACGACGGCTGTCCGGCTGAGCGGGCGATGAAGGAATGCTGCGACAAAAGAGCGAAGATCTCGCCCGTCACGAATGTCTGAAAACCCGTGATCCGCCCGTCCTTGACCCGAGCCCATTTGCTATGGGTGCCGGGCAGCACGACGGTTGCATCGCGCTCAAGCCCGAAGCCCGCAATCTGGGTTTCCTCGCCACGCATGACATCCGGGTACGGCCACCTCGCTCGATCGGTCAGGCCGGTGAGGAAAACAAGCGGCGAGCCATTTGGAAGGCTGGTCTGATGCGCACCTTGCGCCAGGGCATCGAGATCAGCGGGGCACGGCACGTAGGGCAGCTCGATCCAGCCGCTTCGGCTGGTGATCATTCCGAGGCACACGACCGGAAGCGCTGACCATTTGCGAAGCCAGGCTTCGAGATTGCGCATCAGTAGCGGCTCGAAATCCTCCCGGCCGATCTTTCCGATCCCATCCGCCGTTTCGCCACTGTCGAGAATGGCACCGTCATCGTCGGTCAGGAACGCTCGGAAAGAAGTCGTCCCCCAGTCAACGACTATACAACGCGCCTCGCCATTTTGAGCGGTCATTCCAGAGGCTCCACTTCCCGTTGCGACAAACTTGGTTCTGGGCTTGTCATAAGCAACCGCGCACTGTAGTGTCAACTAGTGAGTTATTAGTGTCATATATTGGACCAATCTGATGTCAAGCGTGCTGAGCGGTATTTTGCCCGTCCTTCCAACCCCCTTCCGCGTCAATGGCGAAAATGACCTGGAAGCCGAAATTGACCTGGAAGCCATGCGTCGGATTGTGCAGTTCGCCTGCGAAGCGGGCGTGCAGGGCCTGGTCTTTCCCGGCTTCGCAAGCGAGGTCGAGAGCCTGTCGCAGGCTGAGCGGGCAACGCTTCTGGAAATCGTCGTGCACGAAGCGGCCGGTCGCGTACCGGTCATCGCCGGCGCAAGTGCTGCCTCCCCGAAGGAAGTGGCTGAACATGGCAGGGTCGCCGGCGCGCTGGGTGTGAAGCACCTGATGGTCCAGCCGCCGAAATCGGCCGGCGTTGATGCCGGCGCGGTTGCAGCCTTCCTCGCGGAGGTCGCCGGCGCCCTGCCGAACATGGAAATCATCCTGCAGAACGCGCCTGCGCCGCGTGGCTCGGACCTGGCCCCCGAAGCGATGGTCGACATCGTCTCGGCCGTCCCGCAGATAACCTATGTCAAGGAGGAGACGCTGCCGGCAGGCCCCGCGATCAGCCATATCCTTGCCAACTCACCCGCCACTTTGAAGGGCGTGATCGGTGGAGGCGGCGCCCGTTACATTCTCGACGAATACGCCCGTGGCGCCTGTGCGGCGATGCCCGCTCTCGAACTTGCCGACGAGCACGTCAGCCTCGATGCGGCTTGGCGGCGCGGTGACCTGGAGACCGCCCGCGCGATCTATGTGCGCACATTGCCGCTCCTTACCCTGCAAGCCGTTTATCGCATGCGTCTGACCAAGCATGTGCTCATGCGGCGTGGCGTTCTCACGGATGTCCATGTACGCGCGCCAACCCCGGTGATCGACGGCTATGCCCTGGAGGACATCGACGCGAACCTGCGCAAGCTCGGCGTCCGGTCGGGCGTGAAGAGAGAGGTGGCATGAGCGGGCCGGTTGAAAGCGTCGAAGTCTTCACGCTGACGCTTCCGCGCGACACCCCCTATCTTGGCGCGCTGCGGCCGGGCGAAAGGGCGAATGCCCAAGGCTATATCGTGCGCAAGGGCAACCGCACCGTCTATCCCACCTTCGACCGCAGCGTTCTCGTGCGCGTCAAAACGCGCGGCGGCACGGTCGGCTGGGGTGAAACCTACGGCATCGTCGCGCCAGGCGCCGTCGGCGCCATCATCAACGACCTCCTGTCAGGTTTCGTCGTCGGCCGGGAAGTCGACAATCCCTCGGCGATCTATGACGATCTTTACGACCTGATGCGCGTGCGCGGCTATACGGGCGGATTCTACGTGGATGCGCTTGCGGCGATCGACATCGCGCTATGGGACATCGCCGGCAGACAAGCCGGTGAACCCGTGTCTTCCCTGCTGGATGGAGTAAGCCGGGAGACGATTGGCGCTTATGTATCCGGACTCCCCGAGCCCACCATGGACAAGCGCGCAGACCTGGCAAGGCGATGGCAGGATCGCGGCTTCGACGCGTTCAAGTTTGCGACCCCCGTTGCAGACGAAGGGCCTGCAGCAGAGCTGCAGAACCTGCGCTCCGCCCTGGGACCGCAAGCGCGGATCGCTGCCGATATGCACTGGAACCAGACTGCGGAAGAAGCGCTCGCCTTGATCGCCGCGATGGAGCCGCACGGTCTCTGGTTTGCCGAGGCGCCGGTGCGCACCGAAGACATAGCGGCGCTCGAAACGGTATCGACAGCCACTGCCGTCCCCATCGCGGTAGGCGAGGAATGGCGAACCGTATGGGACATGCGTCAGCGGATAGACCGTTGCAACATCTCGATCGTCCAGCCCGAGATGGGCCACAAGGGCATTACCAATTTTACCCGCATCGGCGCGCTGGCGGCCGAGCATGAGATCGACGTCATCCCGCACGCGACGATCGGCGCGGGCATCTTTCTCGCGGCCAGCCTTCATGCATCTTCGGCATTGCCGACGCTTGCCGGCCACGAGTTTCAACACTCGATCTTCGAACCGAATCGCCGGCTGCTTGTCGGCGACATGGATTGCCGGGAGGGCATGTACCGCCTCCCGACAGCGCCGGGGTTGGGAGTCGAGCCATCCGAGGAAGCACTGGAACTGCTTCAGCCAATTTGACTGTAGATCTGGGAGGAGAACGATATGACTGGCCTATTACGCAAGAGCCTGGTTTCGCTTGCTGTCGCCGCACTGCTGTCCACTTCGGCGCTGACACCTGCGCTGGCGCAGACCACGCTGAAATTCATCTCGTGGCAGGTCGATGATGCGGGGAACGGCGAATGGTGGAAATCCGCCATCAAGGCGTTCGAGGAAGCGCATGAGGGCGTGACGATCGAATTCACGAAGGTCGAGCGTGGCGCATATGCCGACACGATGACGACCCTGTTTGCCGGCGGCCAACCGCCTCACATCGTCCATCTCGCCTCTTTCGAATTCCAGTCCTTCGCCGACACCGGCTGGCTGGAGGATCTCGATCCCTGGATCAAGCGCGACGGCCTCGACATGACGGGTTGGGCCGGACAATCGGTCTGCCAGTGGAACGGTCAGACCGTCTGCATCATGATGAGCTACTTCGGCTTCATCATGGCCTACAACAAGGCTATCCTGGAGGCCGAAGGCATCGAAGTGCCAACCACCTATGAAGAATTCCTGGCTGCGGCGCGCGCAACCACCAAAGACCTGAACGCGGACGGAATTCCCGACCAGTTCGGCACCGGACACGAGACGCGCGGCGGAGCGGGCCAGTATCTGACCGAGATGCTGAGCTACATCATCGACGCCGGCGCTTACTGGACCGACAAGGACGGAAAGGTCACCATCGACACACCGGAGATGGTCGAGGGCCTAACGCGCTGGAAAACGATAATCTCGGAAGGCCTGACCCCCGTGGACATGTCTGCCGGAGATGTACGCCGGCTGTTTGCCGATGGTCGCATTGCGCTCAAACTCGACGGCCCCTGGCTTTACGGGACGATGCAGGACGGGGCCGCGTCGGCGGACACGGTCGTCGCAGCGCCGCCATTCACCGTGCCGCTCGGCGGCTCGTCGAACGTTCTCGCAATCCCGAGCGAAATCACGGATGAAGAAAAGGAACTTGTCTGGGAGTTCATCAAGCTGACAATGTCTCCTGAATTTCAACGCACCTATGCGACGGTGGGCGGAAACACGCCCCCGAGCCCCAAGGCTGACATCAGCGGCGTGGAAGAGACCATCCCCCACTTCCCGCTCCTCGTCAAAACCATGCAGGCTGCTTCCGATGGAGGGATCGATCGTATCCCTGCGGGGCTGGAGTTGAACTACAACGAGTTCAGCAAGATGATTCAGGAAGAAACCCAGCGCATGCTCATCCAGGACCTCGACCCGGCTGATGTCGTCAAGACGATGCAGGCCCAGGCCGAAGCGCTTGCGAACTGAGCAACGTCAGAATTGGCGGCCGCCCCGTCGCGGGGCGGCCGCCTTTCCCGAACGTCCTTTCTGAAGGCGCTGATCCATGCCCAACGCAAAAATGTTTGACCTGGCGCGTCCGAGCCGCCAGCATCTGCTCGGCTACATCCTGCTGGCGCCGGCCGTGCTGCTTGTCGGCTTCATCATCGTCTATCCTCTCGCCATCGCGATCGACCTTTCCTTCCAGCAAGTCCGCATCCCGAGAATGGGCACGCGAGGCGCGTTCACGCTGGCCAATTACCAGCGGCTCTTCGCGTCATCGGAATTCTGGATGGCTTGCTGGGTTACCCTCAAGCTCGTGACGGTCGTTACGATCGGAAGCCTTTTTGTGGGAATGTCGACCGCGCTTCTGGTCAACAACCGCTTTCGCGGCCGTACGCTGGCACGCCTGGGCATGGCCTTGCCATGGGCGGTGCCGGAAGTCATCGCCGTCGTGATATTCGCCTGGATCTTTGATTCGTCCTTTGGCCTGATGAGCTGGCTGTTCGTCGTCACCGGCCTCAGCGACACCATGATCCCGTGGACTTCGAGCCCCGCTGCGGCCTTCTGGGCAGTGGCGCTCACAATGGTATGGAAGGGCTTTCCCTTCGTCTCGATCATGGTCCTGGCTGGCCTCCAGTCGATCCCGGCCGACTTTTACAACGCGGCCAAAGTGGACGGCGCAAGCGCCCTCCAGCGCTTCCGATGGATAACCTTGCCCTTGCTGATGCCTGTTCTGGGGGTCACGCTCGTGCTGGTGATCCTCTGGGTTTTCCGTGACTTCTCCATCATCAAGGTTCTCACCGAGGGCGGCCCGCTGAAAACAACCCAGACGCTGTCGATCATGACCTACGACCAAGCCTTCGGACTCCATAATTTCGGCTATGCGTCAGCAGTGGGCGTGCTGACGCTCGTCATCAGTGTCGTGGCCAGCATCTTCATGCTCGGTCGCGGCACCAAAGCGATCTATTGAGGAGAGCGATCCGATGACACGTACGTTCAGCCAGAGCCTCATGCTCTATCTCACCGTGATCCTGACCCTCGGCCTGATCCTTTTCCCGATCTACTGGCTCTTCATCACCGCCATCTCAACCTCGGCAGAGCTTTCCGCCCTGCCACCGAGCTTCTGGCCATCCGCACCGCAGTGGGAAATTTTCTCTCGCGTATGGGAAGAGCGACCGATCCCGGCTTGGCTGCTCAATTCCATGATCGCCGCGCTTGGATCGGCCGCGCTTTCCATGGTCGTTTCGGTGTTCGCGGGCTACGCGCTTTCGCGATACCGGCTGCGCGGAGGGCATTCGCTGGGTCTGTTCATTCTGACGGCGAAAATGCTCCCGGCGACACTTCTCGTCATTCCGCTGTTTGCGGTGTTCCGCAATCTCGGCATGATCGGCAGCATGTGGACGCTCATCATCGCGCATTCCACGCTTATCATTCCATTCGCGACCTGGATGCTGAAGGGCTATTTCGACACCATTCCACGGGAACTGGAGCAAGCGGCGATGGTCGACGGCTGCTCGCCACTGGGCGCGATGGTGCGCGTCGTGCTTCCCATAGCCACGCCTGGTCTTTCGGCGACCGCCCTGTATGCCTTTGTCCTCTCCTGGGCCGATTACGCCTACGCACGCACGTTCCTCGTGAACGCGCCCCAGAATTGGACGGCCAATCTCGGCATCACCACCATGAAGGGCGAATACGTCACCGACTGGAACGAAATATCGGCGGCAGCCGTGTTCGTGGCCGTGCCCGTCATCATCATCTACCTCATTCTTGAACGCTATCTGGTCGGTGGGCTGACCGCAGGCGCGGAGAAATAAAGCATGGCCAAGATTTCCATTCGCAACGTGCACAAGAATTACGGCGCGCTGAACGTCCTGAAGCCCTTTTCGCTGGAGATCGAGGATGGCGAGTTTGTCGTTCTCGTCGGCCCGTCCGGCTGCGGCAAATCGACGATGCTGAAGATCCTCGCCGGCCTCGAGCCTGCTTCGGGCGGGTCGATCATGATCGGCGACAGGGACGTAACGGACCTTGCACCCGGCGATCGCGACATCGCCATGGTTTTCCAGAACTATGCGCTTTATCCGCATCTCACGGTTCGCCAGAACATCGGCTTCGGGCTGAAAATGCGTGGTACCGCGAAAGCGGAAATGGACCGGCGGATCGATGACGCCGCCCGGATCCTCGAAGTTACGAACTACCTCGATCGACGGCCGAAGGAACTGTCCGGCGGCCAACGCCAGCGCGTCGCGCTCGGTCGAGCGATCGTCCGCCAGCCTCAGGCCTTCCTGATGGACGAGCCACTCTCCAATCTCGATGCCAAGCTGCGTGTCCACATGCGCGCCGAGATCGGGGCACTTCACCGCCGCATCGGCGTCACCACCGTCTACGTCACCCATGATCAGATCGAGGCGATGACCATGGCGCAGCGCGTGGTGATCATGCGGGACGGCGAAATCCAGCAGATCGCGCCGCCTGACACACTCTTCCAGAAGCCCGACAATCTCTTCGTCGCCGGGTTCATTGGCTCGCCGGGCATGAACTTCATGACCTCGGAAGTCGTTGGCGGAAACACCCCGCACACACGCATCTTCGGGCAGGATGTGCCACTACACGGAGTACGGCCGCCGCCCGGCAATGTGATCGCCGGCCTGCGCCCGGAGCATCTGGCGCTCGGGGCCGGACCCGTGTCTTTCAAGGTGAACCCGACGCTGGTCGAGAGTCTGGGATCCGAAAAATACATCTATTTCGATTCCGGGGGCCAGAAGCGTATGCGCGACCACGCGGAAGACGAAACAACGAAGAGCATGATCGCTCGCGTGGATCACAGCGGCCGCCTTGATGCCGGTGAGGAAGTCACCCTTTCCTTCGATCCGGCAGAACTCTATCTTTTCGACGCGGAAACCGGGAAGGCGATCGGCAAATGAGCGTTCTGGTCACCGGCTCTTCCGGTCGCGTTGGCTCAGCCGTAGTCTCGCGCCTTCTCGAAGAAGGAGAAGGCGTTCGTGGACTGGATCTGCGTCCCTCGGGCCGCGCGCATGCGAACTTCACCGAGGTCACCGGCGCGCTGAGCGACCCTCAGGCAGTGGAAACCGCGATGGAAGGCGTGACTTGTGTCCTGCATCTCGGAGCCTTCATGTCATGGGCGCCCGCCGACAGGGCACGCATGTTTTCGGCCAATGTTGAGGGAACCCGTATCCTGCTCGATGCGGCCGCGCATGGCGGCATCAGGCGCTTCGTCTTCGCCAGTTCCGGAGAGGTCTATCCGGAGAACCAGCCGCAGTTTCTTCCGGTTACGGAGGAACATCCGCTGGTCCCCAACTCGCCTTATGGATTGACCAAGCTGCTCGGCGAGGAACTCGTGCGTTTCCATCAACGCGCTGGCCGCATGGAAACTGTCATCCTGCGTTTTTCCCATACGCAGGATGCAAGCGAACTGCTCGACGAGGAAAGTTCCTTTTCCGGCCCGCGCTTCTTCCTCCGGCCCCGTATACGGCAGCAGGAGGCTTTCGGAAACCAGGCGGTGGCCGATCTGCTGCGCGCGAAGGATCCGGGGCAGCCGGCACATGTTGCAGCGCGCAACGAAGAGGGACGCCCGTTCCGCATGCACATCACCGACACCCGGGATATGGTGGAAGGCGTCGTCCTTGCGCTGAGAAGCGAAGGCGCCTCCGGGCAGGTCTTCAATCTCGGCGCAACCGATCCGGTGGATCTCGGTTCTCTGGTTCGCTCCATGGCGGAAAACACCGGGCTGCCGGTTGTCGAGGTCGATCTGCCGGGTGCCGGGGTCTGGTATCATACGTCGAACGACAAGATTCGGCGACTTTTGGGATTTGAGCCGCAATGGACAATAGATCGGATGGTGGAAGAAGCCGTACAGGTCAGGCGCGCACGCCTCGCGAAGACGCGGGCGTAACGCCGGCGGTCGCGCCTGCCGGCACGGCCGCGCTGTCCAAGGGATTGACGCTTCTCGATATCGTCGCAGACGCAGCCGATCCCATGCGCTTTGCCGACCTCCACAAGGCATCGGGTTTGCCCAAGCCTACATTCGCCCGAATTCTTCGCACGCTCGTCGCGTTCGGGCTCGTGCGGCAGGACGAGGCGAAAGGCACCTACGTGCTGGGCCGCCGCTTTCTGGAATTATCACATCGCGTGTGGGATACGTTCGACCTGGTGGCGGCTGCCTTCCCCGAACTTGATCGTTTGTCCGCCGAGATCGGCGAGACGGTGGCGCTTTGCCGGCTAGACGGCGACATGGTCCAGTATCTGGAGGAACGCTCCGGGGACGGCCTCGCCGTGCGGGTCGATGTGGGCCGGCGGGCGCCGTTGCATTGCACCGCCGCGGGCAAGGTGCTCCTTGCCTACCAGGATCCTGCTCTGGGCCGCGCCATCATGGAACGGCTGAAGCTCGACCCTTTCACCCGGCAAACCATCGTGACAAGCGACGCGCTGCAGGCCGACCTGACACTGACGCGCGCGCGTGGCTATTCGGTGTCCTACGAAGAACACCTGACGGGGGTGAATTCCGTGTCAGCGCCAATTCTTGGAAGGGACGGCACGCCGATCGGCGCGCTGGTGGCGCTGGGGCCCGCCTCCCGCCTGGATGCGACGAGCGTTCATCCGGCCGGGCGTGAATTGATCGCCGCCGCCAGGCGCATCACCGGCTCGGCAGGGGCCGTCGCAATTACATCGCGGCCACGGCCCCGCGCATCGCAGGGGCGGCCTCAGGCCAACCTCAGTTGCATCCTGCCCTGGGGCGCCCAACTCGGCGAGGCCCCTGTCTGGGATGATGCCCGCCATCTCCTTTACTGGGTGGATATCCTCCATCCGGCCGTATATCGGTTCGACCCCCGGAGTGGACGCAACGAGGCGTGCGATACGGGCAAGTTGATCAGCGCTGTCATCCCAGCCGAGGATGGAAGGCTGCTCGTCGCCTCACAGGACGGCATCGAATGGCTGGACTTCGCAACCGGGGACATGACGCTCTTTGCGAATCCCGAGGCAGGTCTACGCGACAACCGCCTGAACGACGCCAAAATCGGCCCCGATGGCGCGATCTGGATTGGTTCAATGCGCATCGATGCCAGCCGGCCAAGCGGTGCGCTGTACAGAGTGGAGACCGACGCAACGATCACCCGCAAGGAGAGCGGTATCACCGTATCAAATGGCATCGCGTGGAGCCCGACGGGGAATACACTCTACTTCGTTGATACAGTGCCAGGCCTTATCTACGCTTATGACAGCGAGCCCGCGAGCGGCACAATCTCGAACCGCCGCGTCTTTGCTCAAATCCCTGAAGCCGAGGGTCGGCCGGATGGAATCGCGGTGGATGCGGAGGGCGGCCTCTGGTGCGCAATCTGGGACGGCTGGCGGGTGAATCGATACGAGCCCGACGGGAAACTCGATCGAACGATAGACCTGCCCGTGCCACGCCCTACCAGCGTCGCGTTCGGCGGCGCGGACCTTTCCACCCTGTTCATCACCAGTGCGCGCACGCGCCTGCCCGCTTCGAGTCTTTCGGAAGCCCCCCTTTCGGGCGGGCTTTTCGCCTGCAAGCCGGGCGTTGCGGGCGCACCGGTCAAACTTTTCCAGCGTGGATAAAACCCGATGAATCCCGACCCCTTCGCCTCCTTTCGCCTCACGGGGAAGACCGCGCTCGTCACCGGTTCAAGCCGTGGCATCGGCGCGGCGATCGCGCAAGGCCTCGCAGGAGCCGGCGCGCGCATCGTCCTCCATGGACAGCACGCCGATGCCGCCGAACCCATCCACAGCAGTATCGTGGAGAGAGGAGGCACGGCCTGGGCACTGGGTGGAGATCTGCGTGAACGCGGCGCCGGCATCCGCCTCCTTGAAGAAGCCGAGCGGATTGCCGGTCCCGTCGACATCCTGATCATCAACGCCTCGGCGCAGGTCAACGCAATGCTTGCGGACATCTGCGATGACGATTTCGATTTACAGCTCGACGTCAACCTTCGTTCCACCTTCGAGATGTTGCGCCATGTGCTTCCTTCGATGGCGTCGCGAGGCTGGGGGCGCGTCGTCAATATCGGTTCCATCAACCAGTTGCGCCCGAAGTCCATCGTGACCGCCTATGCCGCCACAAAAGCCGCCCAGCACAACCTGATCCAGAGTCAGGCGCGCGATTTTGCCGCCTCGAACGTTCTTCTGAACACACTTGCTCCGGGGCTCGTCGATACCGATCGCAATGCAGAGCGCAAGGCAGCCGATCCGCAGGGGTGGGACGCGTATGTGAGGCAACTCAACTGGATGGGGCGTGCCGCCAGCGCGCAGGAGATGGTTGGCGCTGCGCTGTTTCTTTCATCGGATGCCTGCAGCTTCATGACAGGCGAGACCATCGTCCTGTCCGGCGGTTACTGAACAGCGAGAAGACGATGCCGACCTCGGTCGGGTCGTCGCAATACGACGCCTCACGGTCCTCAGCGGGCTCGGGCTGGTTGAGCCCCGGGCAGGACTGGGTACAACAACGCTCCGGCGACAAGCATCAAAAGCAGCCCGTGAACGCCGGGCGCATCGTTCCCGCCGATAGCAGCCATGCGAGGACAAGCGCCGCCGATTGACGTTCGGAGGGGTTGAGTTTGCGGATCATCATGCCTCCTGCAAGTCGATCATGTCGGGTTCACAGTCTTGCCCGGCAATCCGAGCAGACCCGCAAGAATGTCCCGGTTTCCGGCGATATCCGCCAGCGAATATTCGTCAAAGACGGATAGAAACGCCTCAAGGGCTTGCCCGACAACCCCCTTCAACCGACATGAGGGACCGATCGCGCAGGCTCCGCCATCGAGGTGCATGCACTCGACGAGGCCGAAATCGTCCTCCATCTGCCTCACCACCCGACCGAGATTGATGTTTTCAGGCGCGCGCGCGAGTGCGATACCGCCTGACCGCCCGCGCAGCGTGGTGAGGTAGCCCAACCTGCCGAGGCGCAACGCCACCTTGAGCAGGTGGTTGCGCGAGATACCGTAACTCTCGGCGACGTCTGCGACGCGCGAGGGCCGATCCTGGTTGATCGCGAGGTATACCAGCATGCGCAGTGCATAGTCGGTGTGGAAGGTGAGGCGCACTTAATTCTCCCCGATCGCCGGACTTTTTCGCCGTCCCAAACGGCAAAGGGCAATGAAGGCGGCCGCGCCAAGGGGAAAGGTTTTTCCAGGGGTTTCGGCCCTCATGCTCCGCCACCCGGACGCTCAAGGCGGAAGAACATCGCCAGCCGTAGGCTGTTGGCGATTCGCTCGGCCCTGTCGACGAAGGTCTTCGCCACTTCGGGAGGGCAGCGTTCGTCCGCAGCGGAGCGGAAGTGGTCGAGCCAGATGTCGAAGTCTTCCTCGCGGACCTGCTTGAGTTTCAGGTGGGCGGGAACGGGCCTCCCGCTGTAGGAACCGTCCTTCAGGATCACGGAGCACCAGAAGTCCGTCATCTTCTCCAGATGCGGCTCCCAGTTGTCCTGAACGACGCCCGCGAAGATCGGCCCGAGCCGTTCGTCGCGGCGCACCCGTCCGTAGAATTCCCGCACCAGGCGGCCGATGAAGTCGCGATCGACGTCCGGATGGACGAGTGGGCGTTCCTCAGGGGGGCGTTGCAGTCTCGCGGTCGGCTGGATTGTCATTGTGGTATCTCCTATACCACTTTTAACCTGCAGGCGCCCCGAAGGAAAGCATCGCAGATGTCGCAGCCTGATTTCCTCCTGCTGTTTGCGCCGGAACAACGACCGGCGGCAGGGCGAACTCGTAGGTTGGCGGCTTGAGGAGACCGCCCCAATGACGCCGTCAGCCATAGACCCAGACATGCCGGTAGACGAAATCATGCGCAGATGGCCGGCGACCATCCGGGTCATGATCCGCCACAGGATGCTCTGTATCGGTTGTCCAATCGGACTATTTCATACCGTTGCTGACGCATGTGCCGCGCATCGAATCGACGAAGCCCCGTTCTTGGCCGAACTCCTGGCCGCGATGAGGTCAGACCCTTCTGCAGGGGCGCCGTCGGCTTTCGAGGTGGCGATCCCCAACCCTGAAACCGCCATAGGAGCCGCCAGCCTCGTGACCCGGGCATGCGGTGAGACTACTTCCTTCGTCGGTTCTCGGCGACCAGCATCAACGCGTGGGGATTCGTGACCGTCACCTTCTGCCGTCCGCTGCGGACGATCCCTTCCTCTTCCCAAGCGCTCATGAGCCTGCTGACCGTGTGGAGCGTGCTGCCGGTCATCTCGGCGATGTCCTGCCGCGTGATCGGGAAATCGATCTCGACGCCGCCTTCGGTCTTGCGGCCGGACTGCTGGATCAGCCGCAACACCGCGCTGGCGATACGTTGCTCAACCTGCTGCGTCGACATTTCCACCACGCGCGCCTGCGTGTCCTGAAGGCGCGACCCGATAGTCTGATAGGCGTTCGCGCCGAAGGCCGGGAATTGGGACTGCAATCCCGGCCAGGCCGCGTTCGGCCAGCACAGGACGACACAGTCGACCGCGGCGACGGCGGTTGCCGGATAGTTCTTCTGTCCCATCGCGACGGCGATCCCGAACAGTTCGCCTTCGTTGATATAGCGCGCGATGACCTGCTCACCGTCCGGCGTGGTTCGCACGACCCGGATGTGGCCTGACAGGAGCAGAAAGAAACTCTCCGCTTCCGTGGCTTGTGCGAAGATTTCCGAATCCTTCGCGAACCGGGAGGAACGGGCAGCCGCCAGGATGCCGTCCAGATCGCCCGCGGCAAGCCCTGCAAACGCGGGCAGTCCCGAAATCAGCGACCTGTCGAGTGGCATTGCCATGCGGTTCCCGTGCGACGCGGCGTCGCCTGTCCATTTTTCTATCCGCTGTTTGTGCTTGCGCAAATTGCCACAAGGCACAGCGGGGTATCGGTTGTCCAACGGCAAGCGAAGCCGAGCACTCGAAAGGACAGTAACATGAAACGGATTATTGCAGCGCTCACAATCAGCGCCGCCGTCATACTGGCGGGCGCGGCCGGTGCAGCCGAGATCGAGGTCCTCATGCTCAACAAGGGAGAGAAGGGATCGATGGTGTTCGAGCCGGACCTCATCGTCGCCGCGCCCGGCGACACGATCCGCTTCGTTCCGACCGACAAGGGCCACAACGTGGAGACCATCAAGGGCATGCTCCCGGAAGGCGTCGAAGCCTTCAAGAGCAAGTTCAACGAGGAATTCACGATCACCGTAGGCGAGGAAGGCGTATATGGCGTCAAATGCACGCCGCACTACGCCATGGGCATGGTCGCCCTCATTCGCGTCGGCGAACCCGCCAACGCGGAAGAGGCCCGTGCCGTCAAGCAGCCGGGGAAGGCCAAGGCCGCGTTCGCCGATCTGTTTGGCCAGGTGCTGGCGGCAAACTGAAGGGAAACATCGTGAACCCGGAGTCCAGCGAACCGGGAGACGGCAACGCGGAAGGTCGCCGCCGTGAACATCATCCCCCCAGTGTTCACTCCAGCATCGAGGCAAGATCACGTTCATTCCACGGGAAGCCGTGGGGTGAACGGGCTGCGCGTTCCAGTCTGTCGAATACGGATGCTGCGGGAAGCCGCTCTCCCTCCAGCTCCGGCGGCACCTTCCAGCCCGGATCGACACCGTCCATGTTTGGCAGTTCGTGCGCGATGCCCTTGTGGCAGTCGATGCAGGTCGCTTCGCCGGACAGCAGGTAGCGGGTGTGGATCTCGGCCGCCCGCGGCGCCTGCCTCGACAGGTCCATGGCGACCGAGGAATGGCAGTTGCGACATTCGAGGCTGTCATTGGCCTTGAGGCGCGCCCACTCGTGCTGGGCCAGTTCGAGCCGATGCGCCAGGAATTTCCGCCGCGTGTTGATCGTACCGAAGATCTTGCCCCAGACCTCCTTCGACGCCTGCATCTTGCGGGCGATCTTGTCGGTCCACTCGTGCGGTACGTGGCAGTCGGGGCAAGAGGCGCGCACACCGGACCGGTTCGAGAAATGCACTGTCCTCGTCAGCTCCTCGTAGACGTTCGCCTCCATCTCGTGACATGAGATGCAGAACTGCTCGGTGTTCGTCACCTCGAGCGCAGTGTTGAATGCGCCCCAGAAGAGCACGCCCCCGAGAAAACCGCCCAGGGTCAGGAAGCCGAGACTGAGCGTGGCGGCGGGCGTCGAAACGATGCCCCAGGCCCACAGCGCGGCCGCCTTGATCCGCGCCCACATCTACTGGTCTCCGGCATGGCCGACGCCAAGCTCGCTCATGTCGATGAAGGTGTTGCCAACCAGAGCGGGCGTGTCGGCCTGGGAAACGTGACAGGCCGTGCAGAAGTAGCGGCGGGGCGAAACGTCGGCCAGCATCTGGCCCTCCCGCGTCATGTAGTGAGTAACGCTGATCATCGGCGCGCCCGAGGCTTCCGTGAACTCCCGCTTGTGACAGGACAGGCAACGATTGGCGTTGACGGAAAGCTGGTATCCTTCGATCGAATGCGGGATCACCGGAGGCTGCTCGGGATAGGCGCGCATCCTGCGGACGTCGTCGATCACCCATTTCGGGATCGGATTCGCTGGAGCCGTCTCCATCGGCTGTTCCGCACCGGTCAGCGGCGGAACGATGCTGACCGACATCTGCGCGAGCGCGGCCGTTCCGGCAAGGGCGAGCAGCCCTGCCGCGACCAAGACGCGCGACCGGCGCGTCAGACGGGGACGACCTTGACCGCGCATTTCTTGAAATCCGTCTGTTTCGAGATGGGATCGGTCGCGTCGAGCGTGACCTTGTTGATGAGCTTGCTCGCGTCGAACCAAGGCACGAAGACCACGCCTCGCGGCATGCGGTTGCGGCCCCGCGTCTCGACGCGGACGCGTATCTCGCCGCGCCGGGAGACGACACTGACCTCTGCCCCCTGGTTGATGCCGCGACGCCACGCGTCGTCGGCATTCATGAAACAGACCGCCCCGGGAAACGCCTTGAAGAGTTCCGGCACGCGCATGGTCATCGAACCCGAATGCCAGTGCTCCAGCACACGGCCCGTCACCAGCCAGACATCGTATTCCTCGTCCGGCGATTCGGCCGGCGGCTCGTAGGGAACCGCAAGGATCACCGCCTTGCCGTCTGGCCTGCCGTAGAAGCGGACGCCTTCGCCCGGCTTGACATAGGGATCATAGCCCTCGCGATAACGCCACTTCGTCTCGTTGCCGTCGACAACGGGCCACCGCAACCCTCGTACCTCATGATAGGTGTCGAAAGGCGCGAGGTCGTGGCCATGGCCCCGGCCAAACTCGGCATACTCCTCGAACAGACCCTTCTGGAGGTAGAAGCCATACTCCCTGGATTCCCGGTTCTCATATTCCGGGTCGAGATCCGCGAGCGGGAAGCGATCGACCTTGCCATTCCTGAAAAGGACATCGAACAGGGTCTTTCCCTTGTATTCCGGGTGCGCGCTCAGAAGGCCGGCGGGCCAAGCCTCATCGGTGGTGAAGCGCTTCGAGAATTCAACGAGCTGCCAGAGATCGGAGCGGGCCTCGCCCGGCGCGTTCACAAGTTGATGCCAGACATGCGTTCGCCGCTCCGCGTTGCCGTAGGCGCCCTCCTTCTCCACCCACATGGCCGCGGGCAGGATCACGTCCGCCGACAACGCGGTTACGGTTGGATAGGCGTCCGATACGACGATGAAATTGTCGGGGTTGCGGTAGCCGGGGTAGGTTTCGTTCGAGTTGTTGGGCGCTGCCTGGACGTTGTTGTTGCACTGCACCCAGTAGAAGTTGAGCTTCCCGTCCTTCAACATCCGGTCCTGCTGGACGGCATGGAAGCCTGGCTTGTCCGGCAACAGGCCGTGCGGCAGCCGCCAGATCTCCTCGGTGTGCTTTCGGTGCTCCGGATTCGTCACCACCATGTCGGCCGGAAGTCGGTGCGCGAAGGTGCCGACCTCGCGAGCCGTGCCGCAGGCCGAAGGCTGGCCGGTCAGCGAGAACGGGCTGTTGCCGGGCTCGGAGATTTTGCCCGTGAGCAAATGGATGTTGTAGACCATCTGGTTGGCCCACACGCCGCGGACATGCTGGTTGAAGCCCATGGTCCAGAGCGACATCACCTTGACGTCGGGATTGGCGTAGAGTTCGGCCAGTTCCTCCAGGAAGCCCGGCTCCACACCGGAAAGCTGTGAAACCATGTCGAGCGTGTATTCCGACACCATCGTCCTGAAGGCCTCGAAGTCGATCGGGTCCATCTTGCCGGGGTCGGCAGCGCCCTTGGCCGCCAACTCGACCGGGTTGTCCGGACGCAGGCCGTAACCGATGTCGGTCGCGCCGCTCATGAACACAGCGTGGTCGCGGACGAACGCCTCGTTGACCCGTCCCGTCTGGATGATGTGGTTGGCGATGTAGTTGAGAATGGCAAGATCGGTGCCCGGCTTGAAGACGATCGGTATGTCGGCGAGGTCCATCGAGCGGTGCGTGAAAGTCGACAGGACCGCGCAGCGGACGTGCGGATGGCCGAGCCTCCGGTCAGCCAGCCGGGTCCACAGGATGGGGTGCATCTCCGCCATGTTCGAACCCCACAGCACGAAGGCGTCGGCGTGCTCGAAATCGTCGTAGCAGCCCATCGGCTCGTCCATGCCGAAGGTGCGCATGAAGGCCACCGCCGCCGAAGCCATGCAGTGGCGGGCGTTGGGGTCGAGGTTGTTGGAACGGAATCCCGCCCGCATCAGCTTGGTGGCGGCGTAGCCCTCGAAGATCGTCCACTGGCCGGAGCCGAACATGCCGACGGCCTCGGGACCCTTGTCCCGAAGCACCGCCTTGCACTTCTCCGCCATCACGTCGAAGGCCTCGTCCCAGGAGACCGGCTCGAACGCGCCGTCCTTATCGTAGACCCCGTTGGACTTGCGCATCAGCGGCGTGGTCAGGCGGTCCTGGCCGTACATGATCTTGGAGAGGAAATAGCCCTTGACGCAATTCAGGCCCCGGTTGACCTCGGCCTGCATGTCGCCGTGGGTGGCAACGACATGTCCGTCCTTCACTCCCACCATCACGCCGCAGCCCGTTCCGCAGAATCGGCAGGGCGCCTTCGACCACTTGATCTGAAGAGCATCCACGCCACCCGGGACCGGCTGCGCCGAGGCCGGAAGGGTGATACCGGCCGACGCGGCCGCCAATGCAGCGGCATGGGCCTTGAGCAGGTCGCGGCGATTGATGCCGGTGGTCATGACGGCCCTTCCTCCGCATCCTCCACATGTTCGAAGACCATGTTCGCCGCCAGGACGCCGTCCATCAGCGAGATCCGGGTCAGCGTCTCTCCAAGCTCACCGCTGGTCGTTCCCTCGATGGTCACGACGATGCGGCTGCCTTCGCCGGCATGCACCTCCACGCCCGGCATGGCCGCAAGACTTCTTCCGACCTCCTCCCGCCGCAGGGGGAGCGCGATGACGACCGCGCTGGAGATGTGATGGCGGGGCGGCGAGGTTACGGTCAGCAGGTCCCGGCGTGTGATGGCGCGCATCTGATCAGCCTCCCGGGGGCCCGGGCGGGCCGAAAACGATCTGATACATCCAGACGAGGAAGCCGTAGCCGCCGACGACGCCGACAGCGACGACGGGCCAGATGCCAAACGCCAGGATCAGGAAGGCCAGCAGTTCCCTTCGCCGCGTTTTCGCAGGCGGTGGTTCCATTGATGCGATTGCCTCGCGGCCGTCCTGGGTCATGACCTCCTCATGTGCCTTGGACAGGTGCTTCCGTGCGGACGGAAGCTCAGGTCCAGACTACTCGCATAAGTCGATTGATCAACGCCTTTTCGGCGCCGGCTCCTCAGTTTCCCGCGCGAGGACCCCAGAGGATCGGTGCGTAGCGGATGGCGAAAAGCAGGAATGCGCCGCTCCAGAGCGCGCCTCCTGCTCCGAGCATCGCAGCATAATTCGCGTCAGACATGGGGGCGATGACGCGCAGCGCAGCGCCGGCCGAAACCATGGCATACATGGCGGTGATGGACCTGTCGGCGACGATGGCGCGCCCCGTATGGCCGAGACTGGCCCTGGTCATGACGGCCAGCGTCATGGTCCCCACCGCGCCTGCCGTCAGCGCATGAACGGCAGCCGAGCGGTGAACCGCATCGGGCAGCAGGATGGCGAGGCCGAGGAGCGATAGCGAGACGGCGAGCCAGCCGTAGCCGACATGCAGGACGAACAGGATCGGTTCGCGAACGGTCGCGAAGCCGCGCCACCGGAACAGTCTCACGGCGAGGAGCGCGCCGGCCGCGCACAGGATTGCACCTACAGCAGCGTTCGTCGGCAGGACGCTCCAGCCGATGGTTCCCGCCGCAGTCGTCGCCAGCGCAGCCTTATCGAGCCTGCCGAACCGAGCGGGAAGCGTCGTAGCCTCCTGCTTGACGAGCCAGTTGCGCGTGAAGCTGGGCACGATGCGCCCGCCGATGAGTGCAATCAACATGGCGGCGACGCCGAGCGCCAGCCGCTGTCCGAGATCCTGGTCGAGGAAGCCTGCATTGGCCAGGTGGTCCGCCGCATTCGCGCACCCGAACAGGGTGATCATGATGGCCACGGGAGCGTTCTTCCAGCTTTTTCCCGCGACGACCTCGCGCCAGATCGCAAAGCCGAGCGCCGCCGGGAATGCCAGGTCGATGGCCATCGCCAGCCAGGGATCGGGCGAAAGCAGGCACGCTGCCCTCCCCGCCAGCCACAGGCCGATGAGCATGGCGAGCGGCAATCCGCTCAGAGGCAGCCGCCCCGTCCAGTTGGGGATCGCCGTGAGGATGAAGCCTGCAATGACGGCTCCGAGATAGCCGAACAGCATCTCGTGCGCATGCCAGTGCATGCCGCCGAACGGCCCGCCAATCTCGAAGCCGCCGAGATAGGCTCCGAGCCATGCGGGAATGGCCAGCCCTGCATGGAGTGAGGCCAGGAAGAAGAAGGGCCGGAACCCGTAATGGAGAATGGGAGGCATCGACCGGATGCAGCCACGGCCGTCCCTCGACAGGTCTCCGGACTTGAGCGCCGCCCTCGGCACCGATCTGTCGGACGGGGAAGTCGCAGTTGCGGCCATCACACGCTTCCCTGTCCGGCGTCGGCAATGTCCCGTTTCAGCCGCTCGGCACGTGTGCCCGGTTTTCCAGGCCCGGAGGAGGCTGGCATCAGGTTTCGTCTGAAAGACTGGATCATGGACGGTTACTTCCACAAGAACGAGCCGGGCGGCATGTGGTGTCGCCCGGCTGTCAGGTTTGTCTCATCTACTGTGCGAGCAGGCCGAGCTTTTCACCCACGCCCTCGCGGAAGATGTCAGGCTGCTCGGGGCCTTCGACAATCAGCTTGCCGATAAGTCCGCGGTTGACTCGCGACAGGGCGTGGTCGACCAGCAGATATTCGCCTGGCACCTCCACCTTGAAATCAACGGCGGCAGCACCACCTGGGGGAACGCTGATCGTTTGCACATCCGGCAGCACATCGCCCGTCAACGAACCGAGGTTGTAGACCTTGTCGAAAATTTCACCGATGACGTGGAAGCTCGATGTCTTGTTCGGGCCACCGACACCGAAGTAGATGCGAACCGTCTCGCCCACTTTTGCCTTCAGCGCGTTGTCACCCGTCAGCGCTTCGGCGGCACCGTTGAAGACGTAGTATTCCGGCTGTTCGTCCATCAGCTTGTCGTAGCTCTCGGTGAGCTGTCCCGACGTCCCGAATGCTTCCTCGGTGTAGAGCTCGCCCTGCATCACGTAGAATTCGTGGTCGACCGGCGGCAGGCCGCCCTCGGGCTCCACAAGGATGAGCCCGTACATGCCGTTGGCGATGTGCTGGGCGGCCGGACCGACCGCGCAATGGTAGACATACAAGCCCGGATTCAGCGCCTTGAAGGTGAACCCCTTTTCCTCGCCTGGCGCGGCGAGCGTGGCGTGTCCGCCGCCGTGCAGTCCGGTGACCGCGTGGAAGTCGACATTGTGCATCGCCATGCTGTCTTCATGGTTTTCCAGCAACACTTCGACTGTGTCGCCAACCCGCACGCGAACGAATGGCCCGGGCACCTTCCCGTTGAACGTCCAGTAGTGGTAGGTGGCGCCGTCCGCCAGCTGGCCGATGACTTCCGCCGTCTCGAGACCGACACGCACCGTCTGCGCGCCACGCTCTCCGATCGCGTTGGGCAGATCGGTTGCCTGCCTGACGATGTCGAGCGGCGCTTCATGCGTGCCGAGTCCGGCAATGTGCTGGTGCGCCATGTTCGCAGCGGCGGGGGCGACGAGCCCAAGACCCAGAGCAATCGCGGCGACCGCAGCAGTTGTGAGAAGTGTCTTGCGGGTGGTCATGACACGGTCCTTTCTGACCTCTTGTTCATGAACACATGTCTAGGCCGCCGGGCGGTGCGCTTCTTTGCGCAGCAACAAAGATCTGAGCGATCAAGCATTCTTCGGAAAGCGGCTCTGGATTTGCCTTCTGCCGAACAGACCGGCCATCGATGAAGTCGCCTCCCATTGCCTGATGTGCGCAGTCGCGAGCGCAGCGCCACAACCCATCCTGCCGTGCGCCGCTGGTCTGCTCTGCGTTTCCTCTCGGGGCCGGTCCATCTTGGCGACCAAGCCGCAGAAACGATTGCGGAAGGTCTGAATGGTCCTTGCTCGATCAGCCGATCTGGCAACGTCCGGGACACCGCATTCCCTGCGATGCCCGCCGGCGGAAGCAGCGTTGGCCTGGCTTGCTCTCACAACCCTGCAAATATCACGAACAGTTCGTGATGCCGCAGATGGAACCCGTTCCTGTAATCAGGCTTTCACAGAAGGGTGGCTCCAGGTCTGACGAAAGAAATCATGCGACGTTTGGAATTGCTGGACGGCATGCGAGGCTATTTCCTCGTTTTCATGGTGCTCAACCATCTGACCTTCGTTGGTGGGTACCTGCTGGTGAAGATCAACCATGGCGAACTTGGTTATGTTCAGGACGCGCAGGGCTTCGTTTTTCTGTCGGGCCTGCTCGTGGGCATGGTCTATGCGCGCCGGATGATCAAGGAAGGCTATGCCTCGGGTGCACGCAAGATCAGGAAGCGGGCGTTCGAGATCTACCGCTATGCGGTTGCCTGCCTCCTTGCGGTCATGGCTTTTGGCTTTGTCTTGAGCAAGTCTTCCACCTATTGGGAGCCATGGCTGTGGGATCTGGCAAACCACGATCCCTTCTACGCGATCGCATCGCTGCTGCTCCTCTATCAGCCCACCTACATGGACATCCTTCCGCAGTACATCGTCTACATGCTGGTCTCGCCGCCGCTTATCTGGCTGTGCGTGACCGGACGCTGGATGTGGGTTGCCGCATTGTCGGCAGGGGTCTGGATCGCTGTTCAGCTCGGTCTGCATTTCCCGCTGGCCGGCGGCATATATGCGGCGCTGGACCGGATTCATGACGGCGAGATGTTTCGCACGGCGTTCAACGTGCTGGCTTGGCAGGCGGTCTTCATGTCCGGTCTCGTGCTCGGTGCGCTGACCGCAAGCGGAAAGATCGACTGGGGGAAGGTGATGGATCCGCGCAGACCGGCGCTGGCCTGGGCCGCGTTTGCCCTGGTTCTCGTCTTCATGACCATACGCTTCGGCTTCACCTTCCAGTATCTGCCGGAAGCGATGAAGGAGCGCTTCACGAGCCTCGACAACCGCGTCGAGTTCAGCTTCGTCTACCTGGTGAACTTCATGGCGACCGGCTATCTGGTTGCCTGGATGGTGATGGCGGGACCAGCCTGCGAAAACCAGGTCGTCCGGGCACTTGGCAACGGCTTGCGCTGGTTGTTCAGCCTCTCCTTCCTGCGCTTCATCGGCCGCCATTCCCTCCAGGTCTATGCCTGGCACGTGGTCGTTATCTATCTGCTGAAGGGCTTCGAGTACCACTATGGTCCGTTCACCGAGTGGACCAAGACGGCCATAGCGCTCCTGGCCATAGCCTCGCTCGCCGTGCCGGCGCTCTATCGCGAGCGGGCCACCCTGTTCTCGCGGCGCCGCAAGGTCGAGCCCGCCCCCGCCGAGTGAGCCATCGCAGCCGGCGGCCCGCCAAACCCACTTCAACTGTTTCATGAATGAGCAAGGGACTGTACATCCATGACCGAATTCAACAGACGTGACCTTCTTTCGCTTGCGCTGTCGTCCTCCCTGGTGGCCGCGCTTCCAGCGCGAGCCCACGCGGCCGCCGCGGCGTCCGGCCTGTCATTCGGCCCGCCAAGACCCTTCAGCTTCGATGCGTTGAAGCTCGAGGCAGAAAAGCGCGCCACCTCACCCTGGAAAGACGGCCGTTCGCCGCATGGCGAGATCCTTCAGCAGATCGATTATGACGCGTTTCAGAGAATCCGCTTCAGGAACGACCACGCGCTGTGGGCGGACGGCGCCGGCGGCACACCGGTGCAGTTCTTTCATCTGGGGCGCTATTTCCAGGAGCCGGTCCTCATCCACGTGGTCGAGAATGGCGAGGCGCGCGAGGTGCTTTACCGAAGCGACTATTTCGATCTTCCCGCCGACCATCCCGCCCGCAGCCTGCCGGACAATATCGGCTTTTCCGGCTTCCGCCTGCAGGCGCAATCGCAGGAAACCGACTGGATCGCCTTCCTGGGCGCCTCCTATTTCCGCTCATCGGGCGAACGCGACCAGTACGGGCTTTCGGCCCGCGGCCTCGCCATCGACACGGCGCTGCCACAGCCGGAGGAATTCCCGCGCTTCAGCCGCATCTGGCTGGAACGCGTGGAGGGCGAGCGGGACCGCGTCCTCGTCTATGCCTTGCTCGACAGCGAGAGCATCACCGGCGCCTATCGTTTCGATTGCGTGAAGACCGACGGTCCGGTGATGGATGTCTCCGCGTCGCTCTATCCGCGCAAGCCCATCGAGCGCCTTGGCGTTGCCCCGCTCACCTCCATGTACTGGTATTCCGAGACCAATCGCGAGCAGGCCGTTGACTGGCGTCCGGAAATCCACGATTCGGACGGCCTCGCCATCTGGATGGGTAATGGCGAGCGTCTGTGGCGTCCGCTCAACAACCCGCCGGAGACCGTAACCAACGCCTTCACAGTTGATCAGCCGCGTGGCTTCGGCCTTCTCCAGCGCGATCGCGAATTCACCCATTATCAGGATGACGGCGTCTTCTACGACCGTCGGCCCTCCGCTTGGATCGAGCCGACCAACGACTGGGGATCGGGCCAGATCCAACTCGTCGAGATTCCGACGGACGATGAGATTCACGACAACCTCGTCGCGTACTGGGTGCCGGACGCAGCCGTCGAACCCGGCAAGCCGCTTCGGTTCGACTACCGGCTTCACTGGAAAGCGGACGAACCTTTTCCCGCCGAATTGGGGAGGGTCATGGCGACCTACACCGGAACAGGTGGCATTCCGGGCCAGGACCGGCCGGAGAACACGACGCGCTTCGTCATCGATTTCCGCGGCGGAGAGGTTGGTGATCTCGAACGCGGCGAAGCCGAGCCGGTCGTTGATCTTTCCCGCGGCGCGGTCAGTCTGGCCGATTCCCATCCCGTTGTCGGGCAACCAGGTCTCTACCGCGCTTTCTTCGATGCGAGGATCGAGGGAACCAAGCCGGTGGACATGCGGATGTACATCAGGGGCAAGAATGACAGGGCGTTGTCGGAAACCTGGATTTACCAGTATTGGCCGAACCAGGACGCACGGCAGCGCGGCTCCTGACCTGAACCCGCCTCCACCGGCTAAAACCGGAAGAAGGAAGCCTCCAGGGCCGAGTTCGAATATTCAACCGGCATGCCGCGAACGTCCGTCACCACGCGCTGGACGCGCAGCAATGCCGCTCCTTCCGGAACCGCCAATGCCTCCGCCTCGTCACCGGAAGCGCGCAGCAGGGAAACATGTTCCAAAGACAAGAAGATCTCATCCTGCAAACCGGCGCGCAGCAAGGCATAGAGCGACGCGCCGGCGAGCTTTTCCATCGGCAGCCGGTTCGCCACCGCGAGCGGCAGAAGCGAAGCCTGACGCACGACCGGCCGGCCATCCAGCATGCGCACGCGGCAGATTTCCATGACTTCCGTGGCGAGCGCGATCTTCAACGCGTGTGCCTCGCTGAGACCGGCGATGCGCCTGCGTGTCCAGAGAAGCCGCGTTGACGGCTTCAACCCCGCAGCCCGTGCAGCCGTTGGAAAATCGACCAGGCGCTCTCCACTGCGGCCGAGCGCGCGCTCGAGATAGACGGTGTTACGCCCTTGTCCTTTCGAGACCAGGCCTTCGCCGTGGAGCTGGTCCAGCGCCTGGCGCACCGTGCGGCGGCTGACCGTATAGGCCCGGGCGAGCGCGTTCTCGGACGGTAGCGCCTCACCGTTGCGCCAGACGCCGTCCGTCAGTTCGCGCGTCAGCTCCGCGGCAAGGCGCCGATAGGCGTGCATCGTCTCAGGCGCTCCGGCCGCCGATGTTGCGCACGAGGACGGCGCCGATGATGATCAGGCCGGTAAAGATGTCCTGCAGATAGTTGGGCACGCCGAGGATGGTGAGCCCGTTCGCCACCACGGCAATGATGGCCGCGCCGAGCAGGGTGCCGAGCGCGTTGGTCTGGCCGTCGCGGAAGGCGGTCATGCCGAGAAACGCCGCCGCATAGGCCTGCAGCAGGAAACCGTTGCCGCCCGTGGGGTGTGCGCTGCCGAGCCGTGCCGTCAGCAGCAGGCCGGCCAGCGCTGCCAAAAACGTGCACAAGCCAAAGGCCCAGATGCTGTTCGGCACGATGCGAACGCCGGTCAGCCTTGCAGCTTCGCGATTTCCGCCGATCGCCAGAATGCGCCGGCCAAGCTCCGTATGGTCGAGCATGAAGGCGGCGAAAAGCGTTGCCCCCAGCGCCCACAAGGTCAGCACCGGGACGCCGGCGAGGTAGCCCCTGCCGAGATCGCGAAAGCCGACCGGTATCTGGCCGAACAGGGTCGCCCCATCGCTGATCCAGAAGGTGACGCCGCCGACGATGGTGCCCATGGCGAGCGTGACGATGAAGCTCGGCATGCGGTAGGTGGCAATCAGCAGGCCGCTCAGCGCGCCGACCGCCAGGCCGGCCGCCAGGGTCACCAGCACCACCGGCAGGATGCTCCAGCCCGCGCCGAACAGGCTGACGGACACGATGCCGGCCATCGACACGACGGCCCCGACCGAAAGATCGAACTCGGCAAGCGACATGACGAATGTCGCCCCCAGCGCAACGATCGCCAGCAGCGACATCTGCTGCGTGATGTTGATCAGGTTCGAGCCTTTGGCGAAGGCGCCGGGAGAAAGGACCGAGAACAATGCGACGATGGCGAACAGGCCGATCAGGGTTCCGTAGCGGGTGGAAAAACTCACTTGGGTGCTCCTGGCTGGTCTGTTTGCTGTGGCAGCGGTCGGGCCAGTGCGTGGAAAGTCGCGTCCAGAACCGATTGCCGGGTGACCGCGCTGTTCGGCGCATCGAGCGTCACGGCGCCCTGCGCCAGCACCACCACGCGGCCGGCGAGCATCAGCAGCTCCTCGAGATCGCTGGTGGCGAACACCACGGCCGCACCTTCCGTGGCGAGACGGTTGCAAAGGGCATGGATCTCGGCCTTGGAGCGCACGTCGACGCCACGCGTCGGCTCGTCGAGCAGCACAAGGCGTGGTCTGGCGCCCGCCAGCCAGCGGCCGATCATGATCTTCTGTTGATTGCCGCCCGACAGCGTCGAGATCCGCTCGCCGAGCCGACCGTATTTCACATTCAGCCCGGAAAGGGCCTGGCGCGCGCCGGCACGCGCCGCACGCCAGGAAACCACCGGCAATCGCGGTGTGGCGCGGTAGCGGGCAAGGCGTGGGAGGATGGCGTTGTCGAGGATCGAGTGATGCATGATGAGGCCGGTGCTGCGGCGGTCTTCCGAAACATAGGCCACACCGGCCCGGATGCGTGCGGCGATGCCCGCCTGCGGCAGCGCCGTGCCGCCCAGCGCGACCCGCCCGCGCGCCAGCGAATGCGCTCCCCAGATCGACTTGAGCAAGCTCGAACGGCCACTGCCGATGACGCCGTAAAGCCCGACGATTTCACCGGCGCGGACGGTGAGATCGATCGGCGGCCGCACCGGGCTGACGCGAAAATCGGCAAGTTCCAGGACCGGCGCTCCGATCCGCGGCGCGTCCACATGGCGCTTGTGCGTGAACTCCGCGCCGGCCATCAGCGCCACCACCTCGTCGCGGGTCGTGTCCGCAACGCGCCCCGCCCCGACGGTGCCGCCATTGCGCAGCACCGTGTAGTCGTCGGCGACGGCAAACACCTCGTCGAGGCGATGCGACACGAAGATGATCGCGCACCCATGTGCCGCGAGATCGCGCACGATCCGCCGCAGCGTCGCAGCTTCGTCCTCGCTCAGCGATGCGGTCGGTTCGTCGAGGACCAGCACCCGTGCCTCGCCCATCAGCGCACGCAGGATTTCGGCGATCTGGCATTTGGCGACGGACAACCGCCCGACCGGGATGTCCAGGTCGAGATCCAGCCTGTGCGCGTCGCGCAGTGCGGCAAAGCGCGTGCGCATCGCCCGCCAGTCGACGCGGCCGAACCGGCGTGGGTAGGGCCGGCCCACATAGGCATTCTCGCAGGCCGTGAAACCCGGCACGAGGTTGAGCTCCTGATGCACGGAACGCAGGCCCGCCGCCTCTGCTTCGCGCGGGTTCCGCGGCGCGAAATCCCTTTCCGCAAGCCGCATCCGTCCAGTGTCCGGGCGGTGCACGCCGGAGAGGCATTTGAGCAGGGTGGACTTGCCCGCGCCGTTTTCTCCGAGCAGGGCATGAACGCGCCCGGCGGCGACGTGCATATGCACGTCGTCAAGCGCGACAACACCGCCGAAGCGTTTCGTCAGGCCCTCAATGTCGAGCATCGGACCCGTTCTTACTCACATTCGACCCCGAGGCTTTCGCGGTCGACCACCATCGCGTCGATGAAGATCTCCCGATTGCTGGGTGCGCCGCCGTCCAGTACGGCAGCGATTTCCTTCACCGCCGCGCGGGCAATGCTGGAAAAATCCTGCCGCACCGTCGCCGCCAGATTGGTGCACTGGCCGATCAGTTCGACAGCCTGCGGGTTGCCGTCGATGCCGGCAATGACGATGTCGGAATCGGGCATGTCGCCCTGCAGCGCCAGAAGGGCGCCGATGGCCGGCTCGTCCCAGGCCGCCCAGACGCCATCGATCGCATCGCCATGCTGGCGGATGAAGGTCTCCATCGCCTGCCGTGTGTTGTCGATCGGCCCGGGCACCTGCACATAGTGTTCTGCAATCACGTTGATGCCGGGACTCTTCTTCAGCGCCTCGTCCAGTGCAAGCTCGCGCTGACGCACGCCCGGATGCGCCGAATGGAAGAATTTTACGATGTTGCCCTCGCCGCCCAAAGCTTCGAACAGATAGTCGGAGAGGATCGTGCCCAACGCGAAATTGTCGGTGGTGATGTTGGCGGACACACCCTCGGCCAGCGCACCGTCGAGGGAGAAGACCGGAATCCCGCTATTCGCCGCCGCCGCAATCTGGTCGCCGATCTGGTTCGGATCGACGCTGACCAGGACGATCGCGTCGACACCGGCATTGGTCACGTCCTCCACGCGGCTTGCCAATTGCTGGAAATCACCGCGCGTGTCGACCACATTGACCGACCAGCCCTTGGCCGTGGCATCCGCCTTGAACGTTTCCACCATCTCGTTGGTGGCGACGGAACTGAGATAGGGAGTCAGCACGGCCACCTCCTCGGCGAGGGCGGCGGTTGCGCAGTTCATACCGGCCAGCATGGCCACCGTCAGGAGCAGGCGTTTCATGGTATCCTCCGATCCGTTGCGATACGTCTTTCTGCCAGTCGTGTCAGTTCAGCAGGCGCGCCTGATCCCGCGCGAAGCGGGAGGCGGCGAGATAGGCTTCGAAGCGCAAATCGCTGCGCGCCGTCCGCTCCGGGCGAGGAGCGACCAGAACACCGGCGCCGCGACTGTCCGGCTGCAGGCCGATCTTGCCGGCGATCATGCGCAGGACGCCGCGCGCCGTCATCTCCTGGCTGTCATGCGGGAAGGTGATGCCGCGCTTCAGGGCGTCGGCCAGGATTCGGCGCTGCAGCGGATGGCGCGCGCCGCCGCCGATGACGGTGAGTGAAGACGACGGCAAGCCCGCCGTTTCCAGATTGTGGCGGATGGCGAAGGCGACGCCCTCCATGACCGCATGTGCCATCGCGCCGGCGCCATGCGCTCGATCCAGGCCGAGAAACGCGCCACGCACATTCTGATCCTCGAACGGCGCCCGCTCGCCCGCCAGATAAGGCAGGAACAGCGTCGATGGCGGGTGCTCTTCCAGTTCCGCGGCTTGCGCCAGCAGCGCCTCGACCTTTCCGCCCGTCACCTCCGCCAGCCAGTCCATGGCAGCGCCCGCCGTAAGGAAGGGTGAGATGATGATCGCCCTGTCGGGATGGATCGGGTCGGCCAGCGTGTAGATGTCGCGCGGCGGTGCCGCGTCATGCAGGGAGAGCGTCGCCGCCACCCAGCCCGTCGTTCCGAGATAAGCATAGGCAGCACCCGGCCGATCGGCGGATGCACCCCAGGTGGCGGCGGCCGCATCGCCCGCGCCGTTGAACACCACGAGCCCCTCGGCGAGGCCGAGTTCCGCCGCCGGGCCGCTTCTCAGCGTCCCTATGACGGCATCGGCGGGCAGGATTTCCGGCAGGACATCCCTGTCCACGCCGCTGGCCCCCACCAGCGCCGGGTCCCAATCCCGTTGCTTCAAGTTCATCAGCCCGGTGGTCGAGGCGATGGTCGGGTCGATGGCGGCGCGACCCGTCATGCGAAAGGTCAGGGCGTCCTTCGCGCCGAAGCAGAAGCGCATGTCCCGGCTCCAAGCGCCACCCGGCGCAAAGCGGTCCGGACGCATCAGCTTGAGAATCGTGTGGGCCGGATCGAGCCGGTTTCCGGTCCGTGTCGCATAATCTTCCGGCAAACGCTTTTCGAGAGCGCTGATCTCGTCTTCTTCCAGCCGCCGATCGGAATAGAGCGCCGCAGGCGTGAGTGGCCGACCCTGCGGCGAAAGAACGATGAGGTTCTGCATCGAGCCGGTGCACACGACAGCCGAAATTTTCTCCCTGCCGGGCAGTTCGGCCAGCGCCTCCTTCAGGGATCGCCACCAGGCATCCGGATCCTGGGTCTGCGAGCGGTCGGGGCCCTGCACGGTCGCGATCGGCCGGGATCGTGAAGCCAGCATCACGCCGTCCGCACCGAACAGCACAGCCTTCAGTGCGGAAGATCCGATGTCGATTGCCAGGACGTTCCGGCTCAAGCCATTCCCCCTCGTCAAACGGACCGTTTCGCCCGCCGCCTCCCTACCTCCCTAGTGGTCTGATGGGGCGCCGATGTTCGGCCGCTCGTTACCGCTTTTCGCGTTGATGGATGACAGCAGGCGAGACGCCGCACCTTGTCAAGAAGCGGACCATGGTGAAGGCCGTTTCACTTCCGGAAAAGGCCGTAGGCTTCCCGGAAAGGCTTGAATCAACCGCCGGAGATCTTTGCGAATCGCGCCGGATTGCTGCCGCAATGGCGGCGGAAGGCGGCAGCGAAGCGCCCGGCGTGCGCATAGCCGACACGCGCCGCAATGCTGGCGACCGAGAGGTCGCTGCGCTCCAGCAGGAGGCGCGCATGCTCCATGCGACGCATGGTCAGGTAGTCGTAAGGGGACAATCCGGTGAAGCGCCGCATGCCGGTTGTCAGCGCACGCTGCGAGACGCCAAGCGTCTGCGACAGCGCGCCGACCGTAAGCGCCAGTGCCGCCGGTTCGTCGAGCATCGTCCTGAAGCGGTTCACATAATGCGGCAGTGGTCCGGCCTCGGCGAGCGACACCGGATCCATGGCGCTGCAGGGCACATGGGCAAACAGGGTTTCCAGAACCGCGCCGACGAGCGGCATCGGCGGCAGCGCCGGCGTGTCGCCGGCCTCCATCTGTTCGGCCACCATCAGGCCGAACAACCGGGCGAGCCGGCGACCGACCGGCATGTCGAGGTCGATCTCCGGCCTGAACAGCGGCGTGCGGCGCACCGGATCGCCGGTGAAACGCTGGTAGGCGCGCTCGACGAAACCACGCTCCAGCCGCAGCATGATCTGCGTCGTGTCGGGCCGCCAATTGGAACGCACGAACGGTCCCGGCGACAGGATCAGGCCGCGGCCGACGCGTGATGCCACGCGGTCGCGGCCGTACAGGACGTCGACACCGCCGGCCAGCGGGAATTCCAGCATGTAGAATGTATCGAAGACGCCGGCCTCCACCTCGATATCGGGGCCGTAGCGCAGGAGGTTGAGCGAGGCGTCGCCGCTGGCGATGGCGTGGTGGCGAAAATCCAGCGCCGCTTCCCCCTTCGGCATCAGCAGCCTGTGCGGGCGATAACGCGCGCCGATGGCCGCCTCCGCCTCGGCCACGTGCGGCGAGCGCAGGCCGGGCAACTGGCCGAGCCGATGCGATGCATCGATGAGATCAGGCACCATCATCGGTTCAGGATAAGCACGCCGGGGGAACCTGTCCACAACATCGCCGATTGGGACAAGCTGCCTGCTCGGCGCCACGGGGGCGGTTGAAATTGCCGTTTCAATTCAGCCTGTTGACGAAAGCAAGCGATCCGGTCCCGCGTTTGACTTGTTCCTTCGCGCCGTGTCTCAATTGGCGAAAGCTGAAACAACGGACGCCCAGGCATGACCGCACCGACCCGCCCCAATTCCTTCCGCATCGGCCCCGATGA